>DASSOD010000255.1:0-22554 GCA_035700905.1 Gemmatimonadales bacterium
GTGAGTCGGTACACGGGCGCTCTTTCGTACGGCATGTGCCTCTCCAAGGCCGCATCGCTCACTGCCCTGCTGTCAATGATGGCCGCGCTGCTAGCCCTCACGGCCAATCCCTTGACGGGCCAACAGGCGGCGCCTGGCCACGGGGCCGCGAGCCAGGAGGATAGCCTCCAAGCGGTGCGGCTGGCTTGCCGCGTCGTGCGTGCGCTCCGGCCACCCGCACCGCCCGCGCGCTGCGAGGTGGAGGCCTTCAGCGAAACGGCGGCAGAGTACGTCATTCGCCTGGTTGAAGTCCCCATCGCCGGGGCGAAGCCACTCGAGTTTCCCCGGTCCGAGGTGCACATCGAGAAGAACGAACGCACGGTCACCGTCATCCGCGTCCCCGAGGTCTGATGAGCGCCACCTCGCCGCTGCACCTCGATGCTGCCGGTTCCCCGGCCCAGCACCGTTCCGAGACCGGGCGACAGGCGATGCTGAACCGACCGGAGCTGCGCAAGGTCCCCGCCGAGCTCCTGACGACGCTGGGATGGGTAAGCGGTACGCTTCACCTGCCCCCGCACCAGGGCCTCATCGAGTTCCTCGCGCTCAACCCGCAGCTGCTCAAGCTCACGGCGGTGCGGATCCCGGGCGAGGTCGATCCGATCCCTTTTGTGGCGCTCCGGCGGGAGGCCGTGATCCTCGTCGCGCCGGCGCTTCCCAAGGAGCACGTTCAGGATGTCTCGCCGGGCCCCACGTGGGCGCGGGAGATCGCCTGCCTGCTGCCCATCGGGAGTCTCCGCGGGACCATCACCGTCCCGGAAGGTCTCCGGCTCTCCGACCACCTGCAGCAACAAGGGCAGCTGCTCCTCATGCGCCACTGCCTCCTCGCACCTTACGGCGCGACGCTCAACGCCCCGGATGCCCGATCGCTGCCCGCCGCCGTCGTTGACCTGCGGCATGTTGCCGGGGTGGCCGGTTCCTAGACCACCGCCCGGGCGTGGCCTTCTCTCTCACTCACTCACATCCATGGCGGCCGACCCACCGGTGCAGTTGCGACGCGTGAGCGTGAACGTCCTCACGGACATCGGGTGGATCCGGGGCGTTCTGCATGTGCCCGCGCTCCAGGCGCTGACCGATTATCTCCATGTCGCGGGACCGGTGCTCAAGCTGACCGCGGCGGAGTTGCCGGGGGAGTTCGGACCCCGCGCCTTCCTCGCGCTACCCCGCGCGGCAGTGCACCTCGTGACGCCGCTTCTCTCGGATGCGCTCCTGGAGCCGCTCGGGCTGATCGGCCGCACGGTGCCCCGCGACGTCGAGTGCGTGCTGCCGGGGGGAGTGCTGAACGGACGGATGGACGTGCTCGTGAACGTTCGCGTGTCGGACTACCTCAAGCAGCAAACCGGCCTCCTGCTGCTCCACGACGCGGTGCTCGTGCCGCCCGGTAAGCCGCGCGACGACCCGGCGGCCGAGGGCCTCGGGCATGCCATCGTGAATCTGGAGCACCTCATCGGCATCTCGGAATGAGCGGCCGCGCGCCTCGGTCAGCGCTGGCCGCCGACGTGCGTACGGTGAGGTGGCGCAGCGACGCATGACCGACCGCGCGGCCGTGATGCACACCGGCGTCGCCGATCGACCCCGCGTTGCGCTCCGCGGGCGCAATCGATTGCGCGCGCACCGACGTAGCGCGCCATCTCGCATCGGCAATCTCTCCCACCGAGCAAGCAGCAGGCCCGCATAAGCCACTCGCAATTCTCTCCTTGCTCCAGGTCCGACCTCGCTGCGGCGTCCCCGAAGCGGCGCGGCGATTCGGAGACAACGCTGGGCCTTCGGGCTGGCCCAGGCCGTGCACACGGCACGCCTGCAGCGATCGTGGCTGCAGGTTCAATCACCCCGTCGCGCGAGGGAGGAGCCCCATGACGTCGGCCAGCGAGTCGCCCCAGCCGGTGCGCGCGCACATGCCTCTGCCCGGGAAGCTCGAGGAGCTCTGCGCCGCGGGGCGTGAATGCGCCGAGTACCTCTGGCAGATCCCGGGCGACGCCTCCGTGCGCGCCCGGCTCAGCGAGCTGCTCGCCACCCTGGAGGGCGAAGTCGCCAAGACCGGACGCTCCGAAATGATGCGGCTCGCACGGGAACTCAGGGTTGCGGCCGGTGCGAGCCCCTCGCCGCAGCAGGCGGAGATCCTGCAGGATGGATTGGACCGCTTGGGGCGCCTCGCGCAGGCATCGAAGAGCGGACTATTCTGAGCCCGCGGCCCGCCTCGCGCCAGCCGCGCCACGGCTGGCGAGTCGCGCCGCGTGCCGCGCGATGGTGACCTCCTCGTCGGTCCGGATCACCCTGACCGACACCCGGCTCGCGTCGGTCGAGACGAGAGGCTCGTTGCGGCCGTTGCGCGCCGGATCGAGCTCTATGCCCAAAAATTCCGTGCCGGCCAGAATCCGCTCCCGAACCGCGGCGGCGTTCTCCCCGATTCCACCGGTGAAGACTACCGCGTCCAGCCCGCCGAGCGCCGCGGCGTAGGCGCCGACGTACTTCCTGGCGCGATAGCAGAAGAGATCCACCGCCTCGCGCGCCTGCGGATCCGCCGGTTCCCGGTCGAGCAGCTCCCGCATGTCCTTGGACGTGCCGGAAACGCCGAGGAGCCCGGAGCCGTGATTGATCAGCCGCGAGATCGCGTCCGGGGTCATGGCACGCTCGCGGATGAGGTAGAGCGGCACCGTGGGATCCAGGTCGCCCGAGCGCGTGCCCATCACGAGACCGGCGGTGGGCGAGAAGCCCATCGACGTATCCACGCTGCGGCCATTCTTCACCGCCGCCATGCTCGCGCCGTTGCCCAGGTGCCCGAGGATCACGCGGCCGCTCGCACGGGCTGGGTCGAGCCGGGCGAGCTCGCCCATGACGTACTCGTACGAGAGGCCGTGAAAGCCGTAGCGGATCACACCGGCATCGACCAGCGCCTGGGGGACGGCGTATCGGCGCGCGAGGGATGATAGGTGCCGATGGAAAGCGGTATCGAAGCATGCCACCTGCAGCGCACCGGGGAAGGCACGCGCGACGGCGCGGATCCCGGCCAGCGCGTGCGGCATGTGCTCCGGATCGATACCCGTGAGCCTTGCCAGCGTGATGATCAGCTCGGCCGTAACCAGCGCAGGTTCCCAGAAGACTCCTCCGCCGTGTACGACGCGGTGCCCCACCACCCCCGGCAGGAGCGAGGCGCGCTCGACGGCGAGCCACTCGAGCAGCCATCCCACCGCTGCCTCGTGGTCCGGAAGCGCGATCTCGCGGTCCAGAACCACCGCGCCTTCACCTTCCGTGATGCGCACCCGGGCGTCCGCGAGTCCGATGCGGCTCACGTGTGCGGTGAGAGCGACCATTAAGCCGTCCCCCTCGAAGGTCGCCGCTTTGAGCGATGACGAGCCGCTGTTCAACGTCAGGATTCGCATAGCCTCCCCCGGGCCGGCCATCGTCCCGCCGGCGGCGCGCCGGCATGGAGCGCCCAGACGCATCGGAGCGACGGCAGGATCCGCTACCGCGGTGTGCCCCGCGCCGGCACGGCGCGCTCCCGACATGTTTGCGCCAGCCCCACACGAGCCGCAACCGCCTGCCGCTCGTCGCGCCCCACCCGTGCGTCGCTGCGCTCGTCCGCCCAACTGCCCGCCCCGTGAGCCCCCTCACAGCCGCACGACCGCCGGAAGGGTAGCTAAGAGCCTGTCCGGCCGCGGGTTGCCGCCGCACGCGGATCTGTGTCCCCCGCCGCGCGCGCCCCGCCGCTCCCACCCGGACGCCGGCGCTTGTTCGGCCGGCGTTGGGGCAGGGACCCTGAACTCGAGGTTGCCGCATGCCCCTTGTCGAGATCACCCCCTGGAACGATCTCCTCGACGACACCCCGGCCGAGCGGCATCTCGTCCACTGCTACGCGGACGACGGGTCGCTGATCGAGAGCGTGGCACGCTTCCTCGGCGAGGGCATGCGGCGGGGCGACGGGCTCCTCGTGATCGCCACGCCGGACCATCGGCGGGCGCTGCTCGAGCGCGTTGCGGGCGACGGAGTGGACGCGGGTGCCGTCGAGGAGAGCGGGCGGCTGATGGCGCTGGACGCGCAGGAGACGCTGGAACGCATCCTCGTGGATGGAGAGCCGAACGCGGCGGCGTTCGATCGCGCGCTCGCCCCCGTCGTGCGCCGGGTCCGCGGCATGGACCGGCGCCGCGTGCGGGTGTACGGCGAGATGGTGGGACAGCTTTGGAGCGCGTGGCGCTTCGCGGCGGCCGTCCGCATGGAGGCGTACTGGAACCGGCTGCTCGCCGCGGAGGGTGTGAGCCTCTATTGCGCGTATCCCATAGACGTGCTTGGCCCGGAGTTCGATCCCGCCCTGCTGCACGCCGTCCTGTGTGCGCACACCCACCTCGTGCCGAGCCTCGCGCAGCTCGATCCCGCCGTCGATCGCGCCGTGGACCAGCTGCTCGGACCGGCGGACGGGCGGTCGCCCCCGCGTTACGCGGGCGAGGCGCGCTGGGCGGCGCTGCCGCCGGCGGAAGCCCGGGTTCTCTGGATTCGGGCCAACCTGCCGGACGACGCCGACCGGATCCTCGCTCGACAACCCCGTCCGTCGGCCGCCCCGGCCGCCTGATCCCTCCAGTTCCGCCGGTGTCCCACCAAAGCTCCCGCGTCAGCACGGGTCCTTCGCCGCTAATGCCGCACCAGCTGTGGGAACTCTTCCTGGCCGAAACCGAGGACTACGGCATCATCCTGCTCGACACGGGCGGTCGCATCCTGCGGTGGACCCACGGCGCCGAGCACCTCTTCGGCTATACGGCGGCGGAGGCGGAGGGTCGTCCGGCGAGTCTCATCTTCATCGAGCCCGACCGGCGGGCCGGCGTCCCCGAGGTCGAGCTCGCCACCGCGCGCGAGCGCGGGCGCGCGGAGGACGAGCGTTGGCACGTCCGGAAGGACGGCTCGCGCTTCTGGGGGTCCGGCGTGGTGATTCCGCTGCATCAGGATGGAGTGCTGCGCGGCTATGCCAAGGTGCTGCGCGACTTCACCGAGCGGCGGCGGCTGGAGGAGGCGGTCCGTCAGGCCCAAAAGCTGGAGAGCATCGGCGTGCTCGCCGCGGGGATCGCGCACGACTTCAACAACGTCCTGACCGCCATCGTCGGAAACCTCTCGCTCCTCCGCACCGAGCTTCCACCCGAAGCCGTGGAGCGGGTCCGGCCGCTGCTGCACGACGCCGAAAACGCGAGCCGCCGTGCCGCGGACCTGGTGCGCCAGCTGCTCAGCTACGCCGGCAAGGGAAGACGCGACGTTCGCGCCGTGGACCTGTGCGAGGCGGCCGCCGAAGCGGTCGCGATCGTCCGCGCGGCGGTCTCGCGGCGGATCACGCTCCGGCTGGAGCACGCCGCCGCCTGCCCGCCCATCCACGGCGATCCCGTGGAGCTGCAGCAGCTCCTCCTCAATCTCGTCCTCAACGCGGCGGAGGCGATCGGCGACCGCGCGGGCGAGGTCGTCGTGGAGACCAGGAGCCGCGAAGTGCCGGCCGCGGAGCTGCACGCGCGCTATCCCGGGTTCACCCTGGCGCCGCGTCCCTACCTGGAGATCCGGGTCCACGATACCGGGACAGGAATGGATCGGGAGACCTTGGAGCGGATCTTCGATCCCTTCTTCACGACCAAGTTCATGGGCCGTGGGCTCGGCCTCGCCGCGGCGCTGGGGATAACGCGAAGTCACGGCGGGGGCATCTCGGTGACGAGCGTTCCCGGGCGGGGGACGACCTTCACCGTGCTCTTGCCCGCCGACCCGGAGCTGCGCGAGGCCGGCGGCGCCACCGAGACCGCCTCCGCGGCGGTGCGGGGGAGCGGCACGGTCATCCTCTTCGAGGACGACGCGTCGGTCCGTGGCGTGGTCCGGCGGTCGTTGGAGGGCCTCGGCTATCGCGTGATCGCGGCCGGGGATGCGGAGGAGGGTTTCGCGCTGCTCCAGCGGGCGGGCGGGGAGATTGCGCTCGTCATCCTGGACCTCGACCTCCCCGGGCCGAGCGTCACCGACACGGCGGCCGCCCTGCGCGAGGGGTGGCCCGGAGTGCCGGTGGTGGTCATTACCGGAATCGGTGCGGAGGAGGCGCGCACCCGACTTCGGGGGATCGCGGTGGCGGGACTCCTGCCCAAGCCGTTCTCGCCGGAGCAGCTTGCACGGGCGGTGGCAAGCGCGCGCCGCTTCCGCGTTCCTCACGACTGACGGACCACGCGGGGAGCGGCGGCGAGGTGCGGCTACTTCGCGCGCCGGAGGCGACGGATGGTGCGCGTCATCTGCTCCCGGACCTCCGGGCAGCTCATCGCGCCGGGTTGCTGCTGGTTCGCCATCCCCCGGTCGCTCGCGGCCGACACGCTGCGCACCAGCTTCGCCCGCTCGGCTCCGACGATGCGCTTGCGGTCCATCAGGTCCCGAAAGGCGTGCAGCACCGGCTTCGGATCGAAGCCGCACGCCTGCGCCATGCCCGTCGTGAGGCCGGTGAGCTGCGCCGCCGCGCGCGTGGCCTTGTCCTGCGCCGCCGCCGGATGCGAGGCCAAGAGCAGCGACCCGAGCGCGACCGCGGCGCCCGCGCGCACGAGGGTCATGCAACCTGCCGGCATCGCCTCACCCCGCCCAGTCACGCGGTTCCAGCATCGCCATGAGCTCCGCCTCGAACGACCCCGGCTCGAATCGGGGCGCATACTCCCAGCTTGCGAGCGGCGGAAGGCTCATGAGGACGCTCTCCGCCCGCGCGTTGGTCTGCAGCCCGAAGACCGTGCCCCGGTCGTGCACCAGGTTGAATTCCACGTAACGCCCCCGCCGAAACAGCTGGAAGCGACGCTCGCGCTCCCCCCAGGGCAGGTCGCGGCGGCGCTCCACGATCGGCGCGTACGCCGCCGCCAGCACCCGGCCGACGTCATCCACGAATGCGCGCAGCCCGGCAAACCCGAGTCCCGAGTCGCCCGGCCGCAGGTTGTCGAAGAAGATACCACCGATGCCGCGCCGCTCGTCGTTCCGGTGCGGGTTCACAAAGTAGTGGTCGCACCACTCCTTGAACCGGGGATAGAACGAGGGGTGGTGTCGGGCGCAGGCGTCGCGGAGCGCGCGGTGGAAGTGGACCGCGTCCTCCGGAAACGGATAGGTGGGCGTGAGGTCGGTCCCCCCGCCGAACCAGTTGTCGAGCACCTGCCCCGCCGGGTCGGCGATCTCGAAGTAGCGGACGTTCAAGTGCACGGTCGGAACGATGGGGCTTTCCGGATGGGCGACGAGGCTCACGCCCGCCGCGAAGAACCGGCCGAGTCCGCCCGCCGTGGTGCGCGCGCCGAGGCGCTCCGCGAGCGGGGGGGCAAGATCGCCGTCCACCACGGAGCGGTTCACCCCAACCTTCTCGAAGGTGCGCCCGCGCGAGAGCACGCGCGAGACCCCGCCGCCGCCGCCGGCCCGATCCCAGCGGTCCTCCCGAAACGTGCCGCCACGGTCGAGCTGGCTGAACATGCGAGTGAGCTCGTCGTGCAGCCCTTCGACCCACGCCGCGACCTCCCCCCGCCGGCTCGGTGCGGTCACGGCCGCCACTCCTTCACCGCGTCCACGAACGCCCGGGCGTGTTCGGGAGGCGTGTCGGGGAGAATCCCGTGCCCGAGGTTCGCGATGTGCCCTCGCCCGCCGAACGCGCGCAGCATCGCGTGGGTGCGCCCGCGGACGAGCGCGGGCGACCCGTAGAGCCAGCAGGGGTCGAAGTTGCCCTGCAGCGCGACGGGAAACGGCGCCAGCCGGCGATTCGCCGCTGCGGCGTCGGTCTGCCAGTCCACGCCGATCACGTCCGCCCCGGTCGCGCGCGCGATCTCCTCCAGCGCCCACCCCGCCCCGGGTGCGAACGCGATGATCGGCACGCCGCCGGAGCGGGCGATCCGCACCGCCTCGGCGAGATAGGGGAGCGCGAAGGCGCGGAAGTCGTCCGGCCCGAGCGCGGCGGCCCAGGAATCGAAGAGCTGCAGCACCTGCGCGCCGGCCGCCACCTGGGCCCGGAGGAAGCCGCCGACCGCGCGCGCCAGGCGCCCGAGCAGCGCGTGCGCCTCTGCCGGGCGCTCGACGAGGAATCGCTTGGCGACCTGGAACTGCTTCGACCCGCTCCCCTCGACCATGTAGGCCGCCAGCGTCCAGGGCGCCCCCGCGAAGCCGATGAGGGGCACCCTGCCCTCGAGCGCGCGGCGCGCGAGGCGAATGGCCTCGAGCACGTAGCCCAGGCCCTCCTCCGGCGGCACGTCGCGCAGCGCGGCGATGTCGGCCGGCGTGCGGAGCGGCCGGTGAAACCGCGGGCCGGCGCCCTCCTCGACCGACAGCTGCATGCCCATCGCCTGCGGCACCACGAGGATATCGCTGAAGATGATTGCGGCGTCCACGCCCAGGATGTCCACCGGTTGCAGCGTCACCTCCGTCGCCAATTCCGGCGTGCCGCACATCGTGAGGAAGTCGGCGCGCTCGCGAACCTTTCGGTAGGCCGGCAGATAGCGGCCGGCCTGGCGCATGAGCCAGACGGGCGGGCGCTCGACCGCTTCCCGGCGGCAGGCACGAAGCAGGAGGTCGTTCATCGAGGGGCGGTCAGGGTAGACCGAGCACGTCCCGGATGCGTTCGAGCACGGCGTCCACCGCCGGAGCCCGGGCGACGCCGTCCGGGGCCCAGCCCGCGCGCCGGGCGGCGGTCGCGGTCGTCGGGCCGATCGCCACCAGCGCGGGGCGGTCGCCCTGGCGGGTTACGCTGGCGAGAAGCGTCGCCACCTTCGGGCTCGCGACCAGCACGGCATCCGTGTCGGCCACCGCCTCGCGCGCCGATTGC
The DNA here is from genome assembly GCA_035700905.1 of Gemmatimonadales bacterium. GTDB lineage: Bacteria > Gemmatimonadota > Gemmatimonadetes > Gemmatimonadales > GWC2-71-9 > DASQPE01. The sequence continues at coordinate 8,810 of DASSOD010000255.1, forward strand.
GGGTCGGCGAGCACCGAGCGGTACACCTGCACCTCTTCCACCGCGACGCCGGACGCACGGAGGATGGCCGGCAACTCGTCGCGCCGAGCGTCGCCGCAGGGAAAGAGGACCGGCGCGCGCACCGCACTCGCGAGCATCGCCCCGGCGAGCGTCGAGCCCGCGCCCGCGTCGATCGTGACGAGACTCGACGGCACGTGGACCGGCCCGAACCGGTCCTCCAGCGGCGCCGCCGTCGCCGGCCCCGCAGCCCACACGGCGAGGTCCTTGGGTGCCGTCACGCGGAGCGCCTCCGCACGCTGCGCCATCGCCAGCGCCGCCCGCGGCGAGGTAACCGCGACCGCCTGGTAGCTCGGAAGCCGTTGCAGGGCCGTGTCGAGCGGGGCCCAGCTCTCGGGCGCGGCGAAGGTGAGGAGCGGGCGCTCCCGCACCGTCACGCCGATGGCCCGAAGCCGGTCCGCCAGGCCCGAGAGCGAGCCCGAAGAAATAGTGATCCCCACGACGGGGGCGCGCCGCTGCGTCACGGCTCGGGGATCGGCTGGGGAAGCGCCGTCGCCCTCACCCCGTCCAGAATCGCGCCTGCCCCCTCGCCCAGGAGCCGCTCGGCCAGTGCGACGCCGAGTTCGTCGGCCGCCTCGACGCTCGGAACCGCGCCTGCCTGCTCGCCCTCGGCCACCGCATCGCCCCCGAGCGAGGTCACCCGCCCGACGAGTCGCACCTCGGGACGCCCGCCCGCGTTTCCCACGGTCGCATGCGCCGCGACCGGCACCTGGCACCCACCCTCGAGCCTCCGGAGAAACGCTCGCTCCGCGGCCACCGCGAGCGCCGTCCGATCGTCGTGCAGCGCGGCACGCACCGCGGCGAGCGCCCGGTCGTCGCCCGTACGGGCGGTCGCGGCGAGCGCACCCTGGCCGGGGGCCGGCAGCATCACGTCGAACGGCAGCCGTTCGGTGATGCGCGCATCGAGCCCCAGCCGGATCAACCCCGCGGCGGCCAGGACGATGGCGGACCATTCCGGGTCACGGTCCAACTTCGACAGCCGGGTATCCACGTTGCCACGGATGTCTGCGATCGAGAGATCCGGCCGCGCGCGAAGCAACTGCGCCCGGCGCCGGAGACTGCTCGTGGCCACCGTTGCGCCCCGGGGCAGCGACGCCCACGCGAGCCCCGGCCGCGCGACCAGCGCGTCCCGGGGATCCTCGCGCAGCCCCACCGCGCCGATGGCGATCCCCTCGGGCAGGCGGGTGGGGAGATCCTTGAGCGAGTGCACCGCGAGGTCGATCCGCCCCTCGAGGAGCGCGTCATCGAGCTGCCGGGTGAAGAGCGCCCGGCTGCCGATGCGCGAGAGAGGGAGATGCGTCACCACGTCGCCCGTGGTGCGGATCTCGATCCGCTCGCTTTCCAGCCCCCACGCGGCCAGCGCCTCCCGCACCCGCTCGGTCTGCCAGAGGGCGAGCGCGCTCCCGCGGGTACCGACGCGCAGCGGGCGGCTCCGCGTCAACTGCACCCCGCCCGCGGCCGCCCGCGGGTACCATCGTGCGATTTGGCGCCAACGGCGCGCTCCAGCGACCAGCGGCTCACGACGAATGCCACTCCGGAGGAAGACTTCGCGAGAGGAACGGGAATTTACCACGGCAGGGGACCGGGAGCCCGCCGGCGCCCCGGCGCGCGTCAGGGCTCCCCGGCCGGTGCGCCAAGGTGATGGTGCTGCAGCTTGACGTAGAGGCTCTGACGGCTGAGCCCGAGCACGCGCGCGGCCGCGGTGCGGTTCCCGCCGGAGAGCTCGAGCGCGGCGGCGATGAAGTGGCGCTCGACGAGGTCGCTCGTGTCGCGCAGGAGATCGCGGAGCGACACCCGGCCGACCAGCCCGGTGAGCTGCTCGACGGCCAGCGTGAGATCGCGTGCGTCGCGCGGGCCCGCGTCCAGTCGCCGGCCCACGTCGCGAATGCTGATGCAGTAGCCCGCTCGCCCCGTGAGCGTGCCCGCGGACACCTCGACCTCCGTGGTCGAGCCGTACTCGCCGCAGAGCGCCGTAGCGAAGAGCCGCACGCGGCCATGCTCGCGGAGGTGGGACAGAAGGGCGCCTGCCTCGGCGCCGGCCCGGCCGAGCCACCGCGCGAGCGGCCGGCCTCGCGCCTGCTCCACGCTCGCGAGCTGCGCCAGCTCCAGAAACGCGCGATTGGCCCAGGTGAGGCGCCCGTCGGGGTCCGTGACGACGACCGGATCGGGAGCGGCCTCGAGCAGAGCGTCCGGCCCCGGCGCGCTCCGGTCGCCTCGCGCGTCCGGTCCATTCGCGCCAGCGGCGCAGATCTTCACCAGGAAGACTCGCCCGGGGCCTTCGGTGGCGGCGCAGGCGATCAACGTACACGCGATGGCGGGCCGCTTGAGCCGGATGCACGCCTCCGCCGGCCCGCCGGAAACCCGCGCGCCCGCAAACAATTCGGCCAGGGCGCGGTCATGCGCCCGCTCCGCGAACGCAGGCAGGCTCCGGCCGAGGAGGCGGTGGGACGGGAGGTCCAGCAGCTCGGCCGCCGCCGCATTGGCGCTGGTGACGGTAAGGCCGTCCCCCTCGACCACGAGCACCGGCTCGCGGGCAAGCTCCAGCAGCACGCCGAGCCGGGTTTCGAGGCGGAGCGCCGAGGCGCGCTCCCGCTCGAGCGCCAGTTGCGCGTCGGCCGCCTGCCGGCGCGCGGCGGCGAGCTCGCGAACGTCTCTTCCGAACGCGACGATCTGCGGCGGGCGCCGGAGGCGCACCGTCGTGTACGCCACCGGCAGCGTGGCGCGCCCTGCGGTGACGTGCTGGACCACGCGCCGTCTGCCGGCCGCGCGAGCCCCCGCCTGTTGCATCAGCGCCCCCACGGCCGCGCGGCTCTCATCCGTGACGGTATCGGCCCAGCGCCGCCCCACCCACGCGCGCCAGTCGGCTATCGGCGGCGCATCCGGCCCGAGGGCGACGTCGCGGATGATCCCGTCGGCGTCGAGACGGAGGGCGATGTCCGCACCGCCCGCGAGCGACGCGCTCAACGCTCGAGCGCTGCCGGTGGTCTGTGGGGATCGGTGCTGGAGGGGGCGGGCGCGGGGCCGCATCGGCTCGATTCTACAGTCCGCCGGCGCGCTGTCAATCTGGCCTGACGTACCCGTGTCGTCCTGGCCTGACGCGCCGGCGTTCCAGCCGCCAGGGACGGCTCCCGCGGCAGCCGGTGCTCACACCGACCCGGCGGCGCCCGCGATCCGCTCGGCGGCGCGCAGGCCCGATCGCAGCGCATCGGTCAGCGCGATCCCCTCGCGGTAGGCGCCGGCCAGCGCGAGCCCCGGGTTCCGCCCCTCGAGCGCGGACATCGCCTCGAGCATCCGCGCGTGGCCCAGCACGTACTGCGGGATCGCGCGGGGCCAGCGGACGTGATGCCGCCACACGGCATCGGAGCGCAAGTGCAGGATCGGCGCGAGCTCCTCCATGGCGAGCGCCTCGAGCGCCGGCGGCTCGAGCGCGGCCGCGGCGGGGTGCCGCGCCCCGCCGATGAACACCGTAAGCAGCGCATGGTCCGGCGGCGCACGATTGGGAAAGAGCGTGGACGAGAAGAGCACGCCGAGGCACCGGCGCCCTTCGACGGGCGGGAGCAACACCCCGAATCCGTCCAACGGATGGCGCACGGCTTCCCGGCGGAACCCGAGCGCGAGCACCGCGACCGGCGCGTAGGGCAGCCGCGCCAGCTCGCGGACCAGCTCCGACCCCTCGCACTCGAGTGTCACTCGCGCCAGCGCGTGCGCGGGCGCGGCCCAGACCACCGCCGCATGATCCTGCGCCGCGTCGTCGGTCGCAACGCTCCATCCCCCGCCGACCCGCGTGACGGCCCGGACCGGCGCACGGAGCCGGAGCCTGCTGCCGAGGGCGCGTGCCAGGGCGGCGGGCAGCTCGCCGAGCCCGTCGGGGAAGGACCCCAACCGCGATCCGGGCGCCTTGCCCGACGCCCTGCGCCGGCGCGCGCTGCGCGCGACGCCGCGAAGCACGGAGCCGTACTCCGACTCGAGCGCGACCAGGCGGGGAAAGGCGTGGCGCGCCGAGAGAAGCTCCGCGTCGCCCGCGTGCACGCCCCCGACGAACGGGGCCGCCGCATAGTCCAGCGCCTCGCCGCCGAACCGGCGGCGGACGAAGTCCGCCACGCTTTCGTCCTGAGGCCGCGCCCTGGAGTGGCGGAACGGCTCGCGAAGAATGGCGGCCTTGCCGCGGACCGAGAACAGCCGGGTGGTGAGGAGCTGCGGCGGCGAAAGGGGGAGCGGAACCAGGCGTCCCCGGCGGAGGATGTAGCGGTTGCGCGCGGCCGGACTGGCCGGCGTCCAGCGCTCGGCCAACCCCAATCCGTCGAAGAGCCGCTCTAGCTCGGCGTCCGGATCTGCGATGGTGTTCGGCCCGTACTCGGCGAGCCAGTCGCCGGAGCGCTCCGACCGCACGACGCCGCCAGGCCGGTGGCTCGCCTCGTAGACGGTCACGTCGACGCCGAGCTCTCCCAGCCGGCGCGCGGCCGCGAGCCCGGCCACGCCGCCGCCCACGACCGCGGCGGAGATCACGCCCCGAGCGCGCGCCGGTTCATCAGCCGCGGCGCCGATGCCCCCTCACGCGGCGAACGCCGCGGTGAGGGCGCGCTCCAGGATCGCCAGTTCGGCCGGCCCGTGCGCCGCCGACGAGAACGCCGCCTCGAACTGCGAGGGCGGGAGATACACGCCGGTGTCGAGCATCGCGTGGAAGAACCGCGCGTAGGCCGCGCGGTCGCTCCGCTTCGCGTCCGCGAAGTTGCGAATGGGTCCGGGGGCGAAGAAGGCGGTGAACATCGTGCCCACGCGCTGCACCGTGACGGTGGCTCCGGCGGCCGCCGAGGCGCGAGCGATGGCGCCCGCGGCCTGCTCCGCCCAGTGCTCGGCGGCCCGCCAGACGCGCGGATCGCGCAGGATGTCGAGCGTCGCGATGCCCGCGGCCATGGCCACCGGGTTTCCCGAGAGCGTGCCGGCCTGGTATACCGGGCCCGCCGGCGCCACCTGCAGCATGAGATCGCGCCGGCCGCCGTAGGCCGCCGCGGGAAGCCCGCCGCCCAGCACCTTGCCGAGCACCGTGAGGTCGGGAGCGACGCCGTAGAGCACCTGGGCGCCCTGCGGGTGCACCCTCCAGCCGGTCATGACCTCGTCGAAGATGAGGAGCGCGCCGTATCGCCGCGTGAGCTCACGGAGGCCTTCGAGGAATCCCGGCGCCGGGGGCACGAGCCCCATGTTCCCCGCCACCGGCTCGACCAGCACCGCGGCGACGCCGTCCGGCCGCGCGCCGAACGCGCGCGAGACGGCGTCGAGATCGTTGTAGGGCACCACCAGCGTGTCCGCGACCGTGGCCGCCGTCACCCCGGGCGAATCCGGGAGCCCGAGCGTGGCCACGCCCGATCCCGCCGCGGCGAGCAACGCATCCGCATGACCGTGGTAGCAGCCCTCGAACTTCACGATGGCGCTCCGGCCGGTGGCCGCGCGGGCGAGCCGCACCGCGCTCATGGCCGCTTCGGTCCCCGAGCTCACGAACCGCAGCATCTCGACCGCGGGGAAAGTCTCCACCACCCGCTCCGCCAGCCGCACCTCGAGTTCGGTGGGAGCGCCGAACGTCGTGCCAAGCGCGGACGCGTCCGCGATCGCGGCGCCCACGCCCGGGTGGGCGTGACCGAGGATGAGCGGCCCCCACGAGAGGACCAGGTCCACGTACCGCCGTCCGTCGGCGTCGGTGAGCTGGGCGCCGAGCCCGCGGGAGATGAATCGAGGGGTGCCGCCGACGCTGTTGAACGCCCGGACCGGGCTGCTCACGCCGCCGGGGAGGACCCGCTGGGCCTCGGCGAAGAGCGCCGCCGAACGATCGGTGGCGGGCGGCGCGCCGCGGACCTCGGTCACGCCCGCTCCGGCTCCGCGAGCCAGGCGGCGGCCTCCGCGGCATGATAGGTGATGATCGCGTCCGCGCCGGCGCGGCGCATCCCGGTGAGCGCCTCGAGCACCACCCGGCGCTCGTCGAGCCAGCCCCGCGCCGCCGCCGCCTTCACCATCGCGTATTCGCCGCTCACGTTGTACGCGACGAGCGGGAGGCTGGTGCGCTCCCGCACCGCACGCACCACGTCGAGGTATGCGAGCGCAGGCTTCACCATCAGCAGGTCGGCCCCTTCCGCCTCGTCGAGCGCGGCCTCCAGCAGTGCCTCCCGCACGTTGGCCGGATCCATCTGGTACTGGCGACGGTCACCGAATGCCGGTGCGCTTTCGGCCGCCTCACGGAACGGTCCGTAGAAGCCGCTCGCGTACTTGACCGCGTACGAGAGGATGGCGCACTGGTCGAACCCGCCGCCGTCCAGCGCCCGGCGGATCGCCTGCACCATCCCGTCCATCATCCCGCTGGGCGCCACGATGTCCGCGCCGGCCGCCGCGTGGCTCTTGGCGACGCGCCCCAGGATCTCGAGGGTGGCGTCGTTGTCCACGCTCTCCCCCCGCAGGATCCCGCAATGGCCGTGGCTGGTGTACTCGCAGCAGCAGACGTCGGTGATCAGCACCAGCTCCGGGTGCGCCCGCCGGATGCGACGCAAGGCCCGCTGGACGATCCCGTCGTCGGCGAAATTCTCGCTCCCGATCTCGTCCTTGCGCGCGGGAATTCCGAACAGGATCACCGAGTCGATTCCCAGGCCCACCAGCCGGTCTAGCTCGGCATCGAGCGATTCGTCCACCGAGCGCTGGCAGACGCCGGGCATCGTCCCCACCTCGCGGGCCACGCCGGTGCCGTGGACCACGAACAGGGGCGCGATCAGATCACCCGGCGCGAGTGTGTGCTCCCGCACGAGGCGCCGCATCGCCTCGGTGCGCCGGCGGCGGCGGAGCCGGACCAGCGGAAAGGCGCGCACCTCAGGCGCCCAGGCGGTGTGCGAGCATCACCGAAGCCCCCGCGGCGGCGACCCGCGCCATCCGCCGGGTGCGAGCGGCATCACAGGAGGGAACCGTAGGTACGATCCCTGCGTATAAGGAAAGTATTTCGGCTCGGGACACGGCATTACCCCGCAAGATACACGTAGGCCTTGGCCTCTGCAGGGCGGGCTTCGACCGGGTGTGCGGAATCACGGCAGCCTCAACCCGTGTGTCACCGACCCGCTCGATGCCGGCGCGGCATCTTCGCGAAGGAGGTTTGTCATGGCTCGCTTGCCCCGCCTGATCGTCTTGCTCGCCGCGGCCGGAGGGGCGTGCTCCGCACCGCCGCCGAAGCTGCCGCCCGCCCCCCCACGCGAACCGGTCACCGCGATCACCGATGCCGTGCTCTGGGATGGCACGGGACGGGCGCCGGTGCCGCACTCCATCACGCTGGTGAAGGGCGAGCGCGTCGTCTGCGCGGGCGCCCAGGGCGAGTGCGTGGTGCCGCGCGACGCGCGCGTGATCGACGCCCACGGCGGCTGGCTCATCCCGGGCCTCATCGACAGCCATGTCCATCTGCTGTTCCTCTCCCGCGGAAGCGCGGGCGTCGGGCTGGCCAACGACCTCAAGGACCTATTGGCGCAGGGCGTCACGACCGTCCGCGACATGGGCACCAATCCGGCCGAGCTGCTCGCCCGGAGCCGCGCGGCCGCCGCCGCGCCGCGGGTCTACGCGATGCAGCTTGTCGCCGGCTTCCGGTTCTTCTACGGTCGGGAGCAGATCGCGCTGGCGGACGGGAGCACGGCGTACCGACTGCCCCAGGCGCAGATCATGGAGGCGCGCGGGTGGACGCCGATGATGTTCACCGACGGCGACGACCCCGACTCGCTGGTGACCGAGGCGCGAAAGACCGGCGCCATCGGGCTCAAGCTGTACGCGTACCTGGATTCCACCAAAGCCCGGCAGCTCGTCGATGCGGCGCATCGCGCCGGGATGCCTGTCTGGGGCCACGCGTGGGTGCAGCCGGCCAGCCCGCACGAGCTGGTGGACGCGGGCGAGGACGGGTTGGTGCATGCCTCGCTGTTCGTCGGCGATCTCCTCTCGCGGGTGAGCCGCGACAGCCTGCTGGGCGCGACCTCGATTCTCCAGACCGGTGCGCGCGAGGCGACTCCGGAGGCCGCCCTCGACCCGCGGATCGCGGCCACGCTCGACACCATGGCCAAGCGCGGCACCTTCCTCGAGCCGACCCTGGACGTCACGCTCAGGAGCGTGGCCCACTTCGAGGGAGAGCACGACCTGCCATCCAGCCTGCCCGACGCCACCCTCCCCGGCGACTTCGCCCGCGCGGCTGTGGGCTTCGGCATGGTCGTGACCCGCGAGGCCGTCAAGCGCGGCGTGCGGATCACGGCGGGAACCGACCACGTGGCGTACGGGCCCGCGCGCGACCGGGCCTCCCTCGCATCGGAGCTTCAGCTGCTCGTCGATTCGGTCGGCCTCTCGCCGCAGGCGGCGCTCCTCGCGGCCACGCGGGACGCGGCGCTCGCCATCGGGGGCGACGCGGCGCGGAACGCCGGCACGATCCAGCGGGGCCGGTACGCCGATCTCGTCCTCCTCGACCGCAACCCCTTCGAGGACATCCGGAACGTCAGCTCGGTCGAGTGGGTGATGCGGGGCGGCCAGCTGTGGCACCCCTGGCAGCTGCGCAGCGGGATCGCGCTCGGCCCGTCGGATGCGGCCCCGCCGGCGCGGGGCGCCGGGGGGCTGTGAGCTAGGGAGCGGCCCCGGCGGCGATCGGGAGGTCTTCCCGCTCCGCCCACTGGGTCCATGCCCCCGTGTAGATCCGCACCTTGGGATATCCGAGCAGCTCGCGCAGCGCGAAGTACACGTGCGTCGCCTCGGTGGTGCTGTTGCAGTAGAGGATGATGTCCTTGTCCGGGGTGACGCCCTGGGCCGCGTAGGCGGCGCGCAGACGATCCCGCCCCTTCCAGACGCGCCCGAATCCGACCTGCTCCAGATCGTCCTGCCAGTAGTGGCTCACCGCCCCGGGAATGTGGCCGCGGCGGAGCTGCGCGCCCGCTGCCCCCGCGTACTGCTCCGGCGAGCGCGCGTCCACCAGCATCGCGTCGCGCGATGCCACCGCGCGGCGGACCTCGTCCAGCGTCGCCGTGGGCGGGCGGAACTGGGCGCCGGCGGGCGACGCCGCCGCGACGGCGGGGTACTTCTGGGTGACCGGGCGCTGCTCCAGCTTCCACTTGGCGAAGCCGCCGTCCAGCAGGTACACGGCCGGATGATCCATCGAGCGCAGGATCCAGACGAGGAAGGTCGCGTCGATGTTGCGGGACTCCCCCGCCGAGTAGACTACGACCGGCCGGTCCCAGCGAATCCCCACCCGGCTGAACAGCGAGCGGTACCAGTCGCCCGGAAGCAACTGCATGGGGACCCCGGCTGCGGTCGCGCGCAACGTCTCGGTGTTGAGGTAGACCGCCCCCGGCAGGTGGGACTCGAGGTAGGTGAACGGATCGACGCGGACGTCCACCAGCAGGACGTCCGTGCGGCGGATCCACGCGGCGAGACTATCCGTGCTCAGGAGCCTGGCGGCGCCGGCGGGCGCGGGCGCCGGCGCGGCCGCGGTGCCCGAAGCGGCGCATGCGGTGGCCGCCGCAACGACGAGCGCCAGCGCGGTGGCCGCGCGCCCCGCGGACGCGCCCCGCGTCATGGCGTGGAATCCCGGCCCAGCCCCATTACCTCCCTTTCCATTTCCAGGTAGACGCGCACCGCGTTCCGGCGCCGTCGCGAGTTGAGCGACACGGGCCGGGCCTCGTCCGCGGGCGCCAGGGCGCCGAGTGCGCGCTGCATCGGCACGTTGCGCTCGACCGCGGCGCGCATCTCCCGCCGGAGGTCCGTGACGTACGCCCGGGTGCGCTGCACCAGCTCGGCCGGGTGGCGCGGCACGGCGCCGTGCCCGGGCACGACCACCCGCGCGTGCAGCGAGTCTATCCAGTCGAGCGCGGCGAGCAGTGCGGGCGAGCTGCCATCCACCAGCATCGTGACGCCGTCCTCCACCAGCAGGTCCCCCGCGAACAGCACCCGCTCCCGCGGCAGCCATATGGTCAGATCGCCGGGCGTGTGCGCGGCGCCGGGGTGGTGGACGACGAGCATCCGTTCGCCGACCCGGAGCGTGTCGGTGCCGGTCACCGGCCGGTCGGGCGTGTCGGCGTACGCGAATCCGCGCATCGCCTCGCGCCCCACCACCCGGGTCCATTCCGCGGCGGCGGCGGCCGGTCCGGCTTCCGAGGCGAGCGTGCGCGAGTCGGGGTGAGCGATGATCTTCGCGCCGGCACGCCGGAACACGATGGCCCCGAAGTGATGATCCGGATGGTGGTGCGTCAGCACCAGCCATCGGACCGGGCGCCGCGTCACGGCGCGGATCGTCTGCGACAGCCTCCGGCCGTCACGCGGACTTCCCTCCGCATCGATCACCACCACGCCGCTGTCGCTCACGACGAAGCCGGCGTTGGCCCGACCCTCGGAGCCCCGCCCCGTGTCGCCCAGGACCGCGAAGACGCCCGGCGCCAGTTCCTGGACCGGAAAGAGCGGCGGCGCCGGCCGGGCCGACGCGGTGAGCACCACGCCAAGGCCGGCCAGCGCCGCGGGGACGGCGCGTGGGAGGGACCCGATCAGGCGGCGGTGAACGCGATGTTCACGGATTGCTTGAACACCCCGCCCCTGTTGTCCTTCCACGTCATGGTGAGCGGCGCCTCGCGGTCCGCCCTCAGGCTGAAGCTCACGATCGGGTCCCGGCTGATCCCGGAGGTCCACTCGAAGCGCGCGACCTCCGCGTCCCCGTACTGGACCCGGACCTCGTTGATGAAGTACGCGGGGATGGGGTCGCCATCCTTGGTGCGGAAGAATCCGGTATCCATCGGGTGGGAGACGATGGCGTTCACCGTGATGACATCGCCCTTGTTGATGCGATCCGGCACCCGGATCCGCGCGTCGCCGAGATCGTAGCGCATCAGCCGCATCCATTCAGGGTGACGAGAACCTTGGTGTAGCCGGCCCACACGTCGCCCGTGTTGGTCTCGAGAATGCAGCGCACCCAGGTGGTGCGCTTCATCTTGATGCGAGTGGAGATCGAGACGGCGCCCAGCTCCGGGGTCAGATAGAATCCGGCCACGTGGGCGTCGGGATTGTGATCGACGATGAGGTGCACGCCCTTGACGTACCGCTCGGCGGTCATCGGCAGGTCGCTCTCGATGATCACCGGCACGACCCGCCCGTCTTCGGCAACCGCCGGCATGTCCAGCTGCACGTGACCGCGCCGGATCGGCCGGTCGCCGAAGCGCTCCCGGAGGATTCGGGCCACCTCCGCGTTGGGCACCTCGGGATCTTCCGGGCCCCACCGCGGCGGCGCGGCCGCGAGCAGCCGCCCGGAGGAGACCAGCGCCTTCGACCCCGCCAGCGCCGCCAGCGACACGGCCGTGCGCTGCAGGAACGAGCGGCGGCCCAGAGGATCGGACATACGGGACTCGGGTCGCATCGGTGTATACTCTTCCCGGCGCGACGCCCTTGTCAACCGCGCCGGCAGATTAACCCTTCCTCAGGTTCACCCATGCAGCGGCCCCCGATGCGCCACGGGCGCGCGTCGCCGATACCCCCGGGCCGCACGGTCCTGATCTTCGCGCGCGCGCCGTCGCTGGGGCGGGTGAAGACCCGGCTGGCGGCGGAACTCGGCCCCGCTGCCGCGCTCGCGATCTACCGGTCGCTCGGGCTCCGGACGGTGACCGCGGCGCGGGGGGTGCCGGAGGCGAACGTCGTGGTCTACTACACGCCGGCGCGCGCCCGGGCGGCCGTGGCCGCATGGCTCGGCCGCGACCTCGAGTTGCGGCCGCAGCGGCCCGGGAGCCTCGGCCGCCGCATGGCGGCCGCCGTCACCGATGCCGTCCGCGCGGGCGCGCGGGAGGTGGTCGTGATCGGAACGGACTGCCCCGAGCTGGACAGCGCGACGATCGCGCGCGGGTTCGAGGCGCTGGCGACCTGCGACGTGGTGCTCGGGCCGGCACACGACGGCGGGTATTACCTGGTCGGGCTCCGCGCGCCGCACCCGGAGATCTTCGAGAACATCCCCTGGAGCTCGCCCGACACGCTCCGCGCCACCCTCGGGGCGGCGGCGCGTGCCGGCCTCCACGTCGCCTTGCTCGAGCAGCGCCGCGACGTGGACACCGCCGCGGATTGGCGGCATTGGACCGCCGTTCACCCCGAGGTCGAATGATTCAGCCGTGCGGACGGGCGCCGTGTGGCCGATACGCGCGCGCGAGCCGCGCGGGCGGCACCCCGGCGAGGTAGGCGGCCAGCAGCAGCCAGTTGCCGAGGGTTCGGCGCGCCACGCCGTCCCGCTGCCAGCGCCGGGGTGACACGAGGAGGGGCTCGCCCATCAGCTTGACCCGCGCCACCCGCTTGAGCGCGCGCACCATCGCCACGTCCTCCATCAGCGGGAGGGCCGGAAAGCCGCCGGCCGCCTCGTAGGTTGCGCGGGTGAGCACCAGCCCCTGATCGCCGTAGGGGAGTCCCGCCAACCGCGAGCGCAGCGCCGTTCCCCATTCCACCATCCGATAGCGGCGCCCCGATGCCGCGATGCGCAACGCGAACGCGCACGCCACGCCGTCCGGTAGGTCGGCGAGCCCGGCGAGCGCAGCCCGCGTTCCCCGGTCCAGCCGGGCGTCCGCGTGGAGGAACGCCAGGACGCGCCCGCGCGCGGCCGCCGCGCCGGCGCGGAGCTGAAGCCCGCGGCCGCGCTCCGACGCCACCACGCGCGCTCCGCGCGCTCGGGCAGTCTCCACCGTGGCGTCGCTGCTCCCCCCGTCGGCGACCACGACCTCGAGCCGGATCGGCACCAGCGCGAGATCGTCCAGCAGGCCCGGAAGCGCGTGAGCCTCGTCCAGCGTGGGAACGACGACCGAGAGCCCGGGACCGTACGCCACGCCGCCTCCGGGACCGCTCACACGACCGCCCCGCCGCAGGAGCTCCCCGCGCCGGCGGTGCATCCGAAGCAGTGTGCGCCCACCATGATCGGCCGGCCCTCGAGCGCCGCCGCGTCGGCCTCGAAGATCGTACGCGGCGCGCCCGGCCCGACCGGAAGCTCCAGCATCTGATTGAAGTCGCAGTCATAGAGGGTGCCGTCCCAGCCGACCGACAGGGTCTCGCGGCACATCACGCCCCTGGCCGCGGCCGGATTGAACGCGGCGACGAGCCGCGCCAGGTACTCCTCGGTCTGGCCGCGCTCCTCCAGAAACTGGAGAAAGCGGCTGATCGGCATGTTGGTGATGGTGTACAGGCGGTCGAAACCGATGCCGTACCGCCGCGCCAACTCGCGCTTCCAGTGGCGCTCCAAGGCGCGCTGGTCGCCGGGGAGGAAGGTGCCGACCGGATTGGTCACCAGGTTGAGCACCAGGCCGGCGCCCCGCCCGTAGCCGAGCCCGTTCAGGCGGCGCAGCGACTCGATGGATTCCTCGAACACCCCCGTGCCGCGCTGGGCGTCGGTTTCGCGCGCCTGGAAGTACGGCAGCGAGGCCACGATCTCCACCCCGAGCCCCGCAAGCAGCGCCGGGATATCCGCGTAGTTCGGCAGGAGCACCGCCGTGAGGTTGCAGCGGTGCATCACATGCGCTCCGGTCGCCGCCGCGCGAGTCACGATCTCGCGGAAATCGGGGTGCAGCTCCGGGGCGCCGCCGGTGATGTCGAGCGTCGGGATCCGGGCCCGCTCCAGGAACGCGAGCGCCGCCTCGACCACGGCGCGGGGCATCACCTCGGTGCGCTCGGGCCCGGCGTCCACGTGGCAGTGG
>DASSOD010000256.1:0-6934 GCA_035700905.1 Gemmatimonadales bacterium
CCCGCGGCACGCCGCCCGGCCGAATCGCGGCGCCCCGCCGCGCGCCGGGCGGCCGGTGGGCCGCGCCCCGGCTCAGGCGGTGAGCGGCAGCGCGCTCAGGTCGGGGAAGGCATCGGCGAACGCATCCACCGCGTCGGGATCGAGCTGGGTGCCCGAGACCCGGCGCATCTCGGCGAGGGCGTCGGCCGGCGAGCGGGACTCGCGGTAGGGACGCCGCGTGGTCATGGCGTCGAACGCGTCCGCCACGGCGATGATGCGGGCCTCGAGCGGAATGCAGTCGCCCCGCAGGCCGTCGGGGAAGCCGCCGCCGTCGAGCCGCTCGTGGTGCGACCGCACGATCCGGAGCACCGCCGGAGACTCGCGCGCGAGCGGGGAGAGCATCCGTTCCCCCAGTACGGGGTGCTCGGAGATCTGGCGGAACTCGTCGGGGGTGAGCAACCCCGGCTTGTGCAGCACGGCTTCCCGCGTCCCGATCTTGCCGATGTCGTGGAGCTCGCCTCCCAGCCTGATGCACTCGAGGTCGGGGCCGTCGAGGCCGAGCCCCCGCGCGGTGGCGGTGGAGTAGCGGCTCACCCGGATCGAATGTCCGCTGGTGTAGGCGTCCTTGGCCTCGAGCGCGCGGGCGAGCATCTGCACCCCCTCGAGGAACAGCTCCTGGATCCGCAGCGCCTGCTCCTGTACCCGCCGCTCGAGCGTGGCTTGATAAAACCGGTTCTGCATGACGAGCGCGCGCTTCTCGAGCGCGCGGGCCACCCGCGCCTGCATCTCGCCCACGGAGACCGGCTTCAACAGGAAGTCGGCGGCCCCCTGGTGCAGGCACTCCACCGCGATGCTGGTCTCGGCCATCCCGCTCAGCATCAGGACGGCGGCATCGGGGTAGCGCTGGCGCACCTCGCCCAGGAAGCCCAGGCCGTCGAGCTCGGGCATGCGCAGGTCGGAGATGATGAGGGGGATCTCGCCGATGCGGCCGAGCACGTCGAGCCCCTGCCTGCCGGTGGCCGCCTCGAGGCAGGCGAATCCCTGCGCCTCCAGCATACGTACGACGGAGCGGCGGACCATGGCCTCGTCGTCCACGACGAGGCACCGGAGCGCCCCCGGCGGGGGCACCGACGCTAGCGGGGGCACATCGAGAGCTTTCGCGGCTGGGGCGCCGTCGTGTGAAGCGGACATCTCGTCACGTCCAGAGTCGAGCGGAATTGCGTGTTGCATGGTAGGGCCGCCTCACCGCAAAGTCCACCTCGCGAATCCGAAGGAGACAACATGCGCCTCCCCTCGCTTCGCACCATGGCCGGTCCGGCCGCGCTGCTGCTCGCGGCCGGATGCTCCGGGCCGGATCAGCGCGACGCATTGCGTGCGGCCGACCTCGAGTTCGAGCGGGCCACCGCGGCCCGCGGCGCCGACGGCTGGATGGCGCACTTCGCCGGTGACGCGGTATGGCTGCCGGACGGAGCGCGGATCGTCGCGGACACCGCGCAGGTGCGGGTCGCCATCGCCAGGCTCCTGGCCGACTCCGCCGTGCGGCTCCGGTGGCGGCCGGAGCACGCCGAGGTCGCGCGGAGCCGGGATCTGGGCTACACCTACGGCTACTGGCGCCTGGTGCGCCTCGCGGCCGCCGACTCCCAGGTCGTCGCGCGCGGCAAGTACGTCACGATCTGGCGTCGCGCGCCGACGGGGGAGTGGAAAGTGGCACTCGACGCAGGGAATAGCGTGCGCGAGTAGCGTCGAGCGTGTCGCGCACGATCCGGGCGAGGGCGTCGGGCGAAAAGGGCTTCTGCAGGAACGGCGCCCCGGGATCGAGCAGGCCCCGCCGGACGATCTCGTCGTCGGTGTAGCCCGAGGTGAACACGATGGGAAGGCCCGGGTCCGCGGCGGTGAGCTGCGCGGCGAGGTCGCGCCCGCTCATCCCCGGCATCACCAGATCGCACAGCACCAGGTCCACGCTGCCGGCCCGGCGCGCGAGCAGCGCGATCGCCTCCGGCCCGTCGCGGGCCACGAGGGTGCGGTAGCCGGCGCCCTCGAGGAACCGGCAGGCGAAGTCGCGCAGCAGTTCCTCGTCCTCGACCACCAGCACCGTCTCGCCGAGACCACGCGGCGTTCCGGTCCCGGCCTCGACCCAGGCCACCCGGTGCCCGCTCTCCTCCACCTGGGGGAGGTAGACCTTGAACGCGGCGCCCAGCCCGGGCTCGCTGTACACCCAGATGTAGCCGCCGCTCTGCTTCACGATCCCGTAGGCGGTGGAAAGGCCGAGGCCGGTGCCCTCGCCGACGGGCTTGGTGGTAAAGAAGGGCTCGAAGATCTGAGCGCGCACCGCGGGTTCGATGCCGCGGCCGCTGTCGGTGACCGTGAGCCTGACGTACGGCCCCGGCCGCACCGACGTGCCCGGATGGCGGTGCTCGTACTCGGCGCCGAGGACGACGAGATCGGTCTCGATCGAGAACGAGCCGCCGGTGGGCATCGCGTCGCGGGCGTTGAGGGTCAGGTTCAGGATCACCTGCTCGAGCTGCGTCCGGTCGGCGCGGACCCACGCGAGCTGCGGCGCCAGGCGCATGCGGCAGTCGCGATCCTCGCCCATGAGGCGCCGGATCATCGGCTCCATGTCGGTGACGAGCCCGTTGAGCTCCAGGACCGACGGCTGCAGCAACTGGCGGCGGCTGTAGGCCAGGAGCTGCCGGCTCACGTTCGCGGCCCGCTCCGCGGCGCGGGCGATCTGGCCCACGTCCCTCGCGCGCTGGTCGGCTTCGTCCAGCCCCTCGGCCAGGAAGGTGCAGAAGCCGAGGATCACGGTCATCATGTTGTTGACCTCGTGGGCCACGCCTCCCGCCACGCGCCCGATCGCCTCCATGCGCTGGGCCTGCCGCAGGTGCTCCTCGACCCGCTTCCGCTCGGTGAGGTCGCGAAACACGAATCCGGCGGCGAGCACGCGCTCGCCCCGCGCGTCGTAGATGCCGAACGCGCTGCACTCGACGTCCGTGTGCTCCCCGGCGTCGCCGTGGCGCAGCCGGCCTTCCATCCCGCATACGCGGCCGGTCGCGACCAGCGGCAGCACCTCCCACTCGAGCCGCTGACGGCTCTCCGCGTCCCAGAGGTCCAGCACCGGTACGCCGCCGGGCGGGGCATCGGCCGGTAGTCCGGCCAGCCGCCGGGCCGCCGCGTTGGCGTAGAAGATCCGTCCGTCGAGGGTCGCCATGGCGATGCCGTCGCCCGCCGACTCCACCAGTGCGACGAACTTGTGGACATCCTGCTCGGCGCGGACCCGCGCCGTCACGTCGGAGGCGAGCACCAGGCGCGCCCGGCGGCCGCCGAACGGAACCTCCTGGGTGGTGAGGTCCACCTCGAGCATCGCCCCCGACCGGGTCCAGTGCCGCACCCGGCCGGCGTAGCCCACGCCGGCCGACGGTCCCCGGAACGACTCCTCCAGCGCCTCGCGCTCCGAGGGCGGCCGAATGTCCCGCAGCGTCATGCCGAGGAACTCCTCGCGGCTCCAGCCGTAGCGGTCCACCGCCGCCTGGTTGACGTCGAGGAAGCGGAGCGTCTCGTGGTCGAAGACCCACATCGGGGTGGGGTTCCGGTCGAAGAGGCTGCGGTAGCGCTCCTCGGTCTCGCGCCGCTCCGCCTGGGCGAGCTTGCGCTCGCTCACGTCCATCACGAAGCAGGCCCACTCCACCGGCTCGCGGCGGGTGAGCGCGGCCCCGATCACGACGGAAATCACGCTCCAGTCCCGCCGGATGTACTCCGTCTCGAACGGCGGGCAGGCCCCGCTCGCGAGGAGCGCGGCGAAGGTGGCGCGGTGGCGCTCGGCCTCCTCCGGCGTGGTGAGCGCGGCCCAGCGAAGCTGGCCGGCGTGCATCTCGGCGCGACTGTAGCCCACGAGCTCGAGGAAGGCGTCGTTCGCCTCGTAGATCCGATCGGGGCCCGCCACCACCACGCCGAGCACGCCGGATTCGGCCAGCGCGCGGAACCGCGCCTCGCTCTCGCGCAGCGCCTCGACGAGCCGCTCCCGCTCGGCGGCGCTGCGGTGCTCGGCCGTGACGTCGAGGATGGTCAGGCCAGCCCAGCGCCGCTCGCCGCGCGGGTCGGGCACGGAGTAGACGTCGGCCAGGAAGTGGCGGTCTGAGGCGGGGTCGGGCGAGGGGAGGCGAAGCGAGACGCCGAGCGAGGGCACGCCGGTGTCGAGCGCGCGGCGGAGCGCGGGGGCGAGCGGCTGGAACAGCGGCGGGGGCAGCGCCTCGGAGAGGTGGCGACCACGATGCGCGGCGGCCGGGCGCTGCGCGAGCCGCGCGAAGGCCTGATTCACCCGCACCAGTCGGAGGTCGCGCCCGACGTACCCCACGGCGATCGGCGCCGAGGCGAGCGCCGAGTCGAGCAGCGCGGCCCCGGAGTCGGCGCTCGCGCGCGCCAAGCGCGCCGCGCGCACCGCGTGCAACCACCAACCCATCGCTCCGGCGGCAACCGCCGCCAGGACGGTCGCGGCCCAGAAGGCGACGGCCTCGCGCATGAGGGGAGCGGCCTTGTCGAAGTCCTTCAAGCATAGTCACGAGGGCGCGCGGACTGGAGGGGCGCGCGAGCGCGAACGTCAGGGAAGGCGCGGCGTGACGGCGGTCAGCGGCTGACGGTCGCGCCCCGTTCGCGGCGAATCTCGGGAAGCTCGGCGCGACAGCGGGGCGCGTCGCGCGTGTTGTCGCTCGCCACCCAGCGGCCGGAGGACAACAGCAGGTAGGAGCAGAACTGCACGACCATCGGGCGGCCCGAGCCATCCACGCACTCGGGCCACGGCTTGCCGGCCGCTGCGTCCTTCCACGGGCCGCGCCGCTGCAGGGTCTCCCGGCACGCGCTCGTCATCGCGCCGACCGCCACGCTCTCCGGCGTGGTGAGCATGCGGACCACGCGAACCGGTGCGGGGCGAGCGGCGGCGGCCGCCGTGTCCTCGCGCTCGGGAACGCGGGTGGGCGGGACCGCTTCGGGCTCGGGAGCCGCGGCGGGCGGTGGCGCCGGCGCCGGGGTGGCGGTGTCTCTGGTGGGGTTTCCGAACGGGTTGCTCACCCAGTCGGCATCTTCCGACGGCGGCGTCCGGGTGATCCAAAGACCTACCCCGATCAGGACGACCGCGAGCAGTACGAGCAGCTTGAGGACCCGATTCAACCGGTTCATAGGCTGCATGCGACCATGATAGCGGCCGCGCGGTCGCGCCGCCACGGTGCACCTGGCTCGCCGCGCGCGACGACGGCTACTTTACCGGGGCATGGACCTGCCCGACCACCTGCTCGATCTCCCGGCCGGCGAGGCCGCCCGTCTGCTGGCGCTGCAGCTCCTCGCCGACGTCTCGCACGCGCGGGCCCGGCTCGACCGCCCGGACGATCCCGAGGCGCTGCACGATTTCCGGGTGGCGCTCCGGCGGCTCCGCACCTGTCTTCGGGCGTACAGCGGGCAGCTGCGCGACAGCGTTCCCCGGCGGGTGCGGCGCGGGCTCCGCAGGGTGACGCGCGCGGCCGGCCGGAGCCGGGACCTCGAGGTATACCACGCGTGGGTGGTCGCCCAAGGGGACGCGCTCAAGCCATACCAGCGCCCGGGCATGGAATGGCTGCTCGCCCGGATCGAGGAGCGGCGCCGCGCCGCCGGCCGGCGCCTCGCGCGGCGGCTCGCGAAGCCCTACGAGGAGGTGGTTGCTCGGCTCGGCCGGCGTTTGCCGGAATACCGCGCGCGGATTGGCGAGGGAAGCGAGCCGGCATTCGGGGCGGTGCTCGCCGACCTCGTGCTCCGACTCGCGGCCGAGCTGCAGCATCGGCTCGGGCTGGTGCGGTCCATCGCGGACCAGCGCGAGGCCCACGCCGTGCGCATCGCCGCGAAGCGGCTCCGGTACCTGCTCGAGCCGGTCGCGTCCCAGCTCGAGGCCGCCGCGGACCTGGTGCTCCGCCTCAAGTCGCTGCAGGACCTCCTCGGCGAGTTGCACGACCTGCACGTCTTCGCGGAGGAGCTGGCGGAGGCGCTGGAAGACGCCGCGGTGAAGCACGCCCGGCGGGTGTCACGCGAGCTGCTCGCGTGGGGCGAGCCCGGCACGGCGCGGGGCGCGGACGACGATCCCCGGCTCGGGCTCCTGGCGCTGGCGCAGCGGCTCCGGGAAGGCGCCGAGCGCGCGTACGCCCGGCTCCAGGAGGAGTGGCTGGCGGGCGGCGCGGGAGCGTTCTTCGCCCGAGTCGGCGAGCTGGCGCACGCGCTGGAGACGTCAGGCGCTCCTCCCATGGAGATCGAGCGGAAGTTTCTCCTCTCCGCGCTGCCGCCCGCCGTCGCCGGGAGAGAGGCGCAGGAGATCGAGCAGGGCTGGCTCCCCGGCATGCGATTGGTCGAGCGGCTCCGGCGGGTTCGTTCGAACGGCGGGGAGACGTGGTACCGGACGGTCAAGCTCGGCGCCGGACTCCGCCGAATCGAGGTGGAGGAGAAGACCGAGCCGGATCTGTTCGAGGCGCTGTGGCCGCTCACGGAAGGCCGCCGGGTGCGGAAGCGGCGCCATCCAGTGCCGGATGCCGAGCTGGTATGGGAAATCGACGAGTTTCTGGATCGCGACCTGGTGCTCGCCGAGATCGAGCTCCCCGCGCGCGATGCGGGAGTGCAGCTCCCCGACTGGCTTCGGCCGTACGTGGTGCGGGAGGTGACCGACGACGCAGCCTACGTCAACCGGAACCTTGCCCATTGATGCGCGGGAGCGCTGACCTCGTGCCCGCGCCCGGCGGCTTCCCGATCACGCCGGCTACCGGAGGCCCGCTCCGCGCGCTGGCCCGAATCGCCGCCCGCGGCTAGACTAGGCCCATGCGTGTTCGCCGATTCCAGGCTCGGGGCTGCGAGCTCGTACGCAGCGGCTGCGGGCTCGGCCTCGGGACCCTCGTGCTCGCGCTGCTGCTCGGCGCTACGCCCAGACCTGCCGTGGCCCGGGAGCCGGCCG
>DASSOD010000257.1:0-14719 GCA_035700905.1 Gemmatimonadales bacterium
GCGTCGCCTCGCCAAGGCCATCCCTACCGGTTGTCCTGGTCGAAGGCGAGGATCGTGCTCCGATAGTTCACCAGGCAGGTCCCCGACGCGCCCTGGACGGTGCGCCACGAGATGGAGGCGGTGTTCTTCTCGTCCCGCTCGCGCATCGTAAGGCTCACGTCCTGCGGCATCGTCCCGGAGACTCGGCGGGTCACCTCGGCGCGGCAGGCCTCGATCTGGGAGGCCACGAGGTCCGCCGGCGCTCCGTTGTCCCCCCCCGTGTTGCCATACCCGCCGTTCGCGCCGTAGTCGCCCGTGTTGCCGTACTCGTCGGTGTAGGGGCTCCGGTCTTCCCGGAAGCCCACGATGGTGCCGTCGGTGGCGACCATGCAGCTCCCGGCGCCGCCCGAACGGGTGCGCCAGTTCACCCTTGTGCTGTAGCCGCTTTCATTCCCGGCCCGCTGCACGCTCACGTCCGCCGGGCGCACGTCGCCGTAGCGGCGCAGCACCTCGTCGTGACAGGCGCGGAGGTCGAACGACGACGCCTCCGTGCCGTAGCCAGTGTCCTGCGAGCGCGACCCGCCGCCCAGCGCGCATGCCGCGAGGACGAGCGCGGCCGGAGCGGCCAGGGGCGTTAGTCTGAAGAGCGGAGAGCGACGTGCCCACATCACAACCGTCCTCCGAGGCGTTGGATGCCGTGAAGGTACCGGCGGGCACCCGCCGCTGCCGTGCCGGTTGGCCCCGCTCCACGGTGACTTGGCGCACCGCCTTCCGCCGCGAATACGGTCACGGTCGCGGGCGAGCTCTCCAGTCGCCACGTCATCGGCGCGTGCAGGCCGCCGGCCACCGCCACGTACTGCCGCCCGCCGACGGCGTAGGTGGCGACGCCGCCGCCGATCGGCTGGCCCGTGTCGAAGCGATACAGCACCCGCCCGTCGCGTGCGTCCAGCGCGAGGAAGGCGCCGGCGAGATCGCCGGTGAACACCACGCCGCCCTGGGTGACGGTGACGCCAGCGACCAGCGGCGTCGGCGAGGCGTAGCGCCATGCCACCGCCCCGTCGTCGAGGCGTACGGCGGTTAGCCAGCCGCGCCAGGCGCTGTCCGGAGTGCCGAACGGGTGCCTGAGCTCCGCCGACCCGGTCCACGGAATCCCGGTCTTGCCGCGCACCTTGGGCGCCGCCTCGATCTTCACCGTCGTGCACCAGTCGGTCGCCGGGACAAACGCGAGCCCCGCCGCCGCCAGCACGGCCGGGCCGTTCCACTCGGTGCCGCCGTTCACGCCGGGACAGAAGCGCGTGCCCTCCGGCGTGAGCGGCGCCGTGGCGTTGGCGATCGTGGTGACCGGCGTCTTGAACCGGAACCCGCCGCTCCGCGCGTCGATGCCGTAGACGTATCCGTCCTTGCCCGCCTCCACGATCAGGGTGCGCTCGCCGCTCCGAACGAGCACCGGAGCCGCCGCCACGTCCCAGTCGTGAAAGTCGCCGTCGAGGAGCTGATAGGCGCGCCGCACCGCGCCGCTCCTCGCGTCGAGCGCCACGACGGCATAGGTGTACAGATTGGCGCCCTCACGCACCCCCGGAAGGAAATCCGGCGCGGCGTTCCCGGTGGGGACGTAGACCAGCCCGGCGCTCGTGTCCACCGCGTAGGAGGTCCAGGTCGCGCCGCCCGCGCGCGGGAACTGCTCGACCTCGGGCGGCCAGGTGCGCGCCGCCGCGCCCGAGCTGGCGACGAGCGGCGTGCTCCACAGCCTGCCGCCAGTGCGCGCGTCGAACGCCATCATCCGGCCGACGACCCCGAAGTTGTCGCCGCCCGCGTTGCCGATGAACACCATGCCGTTCCACGCGACCGGCGCCGCCGGGAAGGTTTCGCCGATCGTGGGGTCGGCCGCGACGACGTTCCAGAGCTCGGCGCCGCTGCGGGCGTCGAGCGCGAGCACGCGGCCGTCGTTGGTGCCGCGGAACACCCGCCCCTCGAGGTAGGCCACCCCGCGGTTCACCTTCAGATCGAACGGCGGCTTGGGCGAGTAGTGGTACGCGTACTTCCAGCGGAGGGCGCAGGTGGCGGCGTCGAACGCGTACGTGCTGCTCGCGGTGGTGACGAACGCGATGCCGTCCACCACGACCGGGCCGCTCTCCATCGGGGTGCGCTCGCCGATCGGGAACCGGCACACCGGACGAAGCGATCCGGCGTTGGCGGGCGTGATCTCATCCAGCGGCGAGAAGCGGGTGCCCTCGTAGCCGGCATTGTACCCGCCCCAGTCGCGCGCCGGATCGGGGTGCGCCGGAAGCTGGCCGATCGGCGGCCCGGGCCCGGTCTCGAGCTTGCTGTCGCCGCGCGGCCGCGGCACGGCCGGCGCCTTGAGGAAGTTGAGCTGGGCGCACGCCGCCAAGGCGGCGAGCGACAGGGCCGCGGCCCATCGCGGGCCCGTCACGGGCCATGGGAGCCGCCTCATGGCCGCAATTCGGTGCGATCCCCACCCGGCCGCCATGAGCGGGATCACGCCGCGCGCGGCCCCGCTTACCCCCTGCCGGGCGCGGCGGTATTCTCCTCGCATGCCCAGCCAGTCCGGCCCCATCGGTCGGGTCGTCGCGACCGAGCTCAAGCCATCCACGCCCCATCAGTTCTGGTTCTGGACCGCGCGAGAGTCGCCCGTCGGGATCGGCGCGATCGTCCGCGTGGACGACGGCGCGCGCGTGGTCTTCGGCGTGGTCACGGACGGCTTCGCCTACTCCGACCTCGCCACCCCGCTCGACGCGGTGATCGGAGCCGACGGCGATCCCGCCGCCGCGGGCCGCGCGCCGAGCGAACGGGCGGAGATCCGGCTCTTCCTCGCCGCGGTGCTCCGCCAGATCCCGGAGGAGCCGCTCCAGCCCGTGCCGCTCGCCGCGGTGCATCCGGCGAGCGACGATGACGTGCGGCTCGCGCTGCGTATGGACGGGTACACCGGCGGCGCGCGGGCCACCGGGATTCCCGTCGGGCTCTACGCGGCCGGCGGACGCGAGGCGCCGGTCTACCTCGACTGCGACTTCCTGCTCGGCCCCGAGGCCGCGCACCTCAACATCAGCGGCGTGTCGGGCCTCGCGACCAAGACCAGCGCGGTGGAGTTTCTCCTCGCGAGCGTCTTCCAGACCTTTCCGCCGCACAAGGGCTCGGTCGCGGCGGTGTGCCTCAACGTGAAGGGCCCCGACCTCTGCTTTCTGGACCAGCCGGCCGAGCTGGGCGACGACGACCGGCGGCTCTACGCGCGCCTCGGGCTCGCGCCCGAGCCGTTCGCCCGCGTCCGCTACTTCGCGCCGTTCAAGCCCGACGGCGTCAACCTGAACACGCTCCGCACCCACGACGCGCTCGCGGCCAACACCACGCCGCTGGTGTGGGGCCTGCGCGAGGTGCTGGACTACGCGGAGGTGGTGCTCAACCGCGACGACATCGACGCCAAGGCCGACGGGTTCATCGACTTCCTGGCCGAGCGGGTCGTCGGCCGCGAGTACCAGGACGAGATGCTCCGCGCCAAGCCGTTCCACGTGCAGAGCTTCGCGGACCTGGAGGAGTTCTTCCGCGCCATCTTCGACTTCATGGAGATCCTGGGGAAGGGCGGGGAGGTCTGGCGCACCCACCACCTGGCGACCATCCGCAAGGTCCGCAACCGCCTGAGCAACATCTCCACCCGCTCGAAGGGCCTGGTGGCGGACGACGGACCCGCGAGCGATCTCCCCTGGGGCGCGTTCGAGGACCGGAGCGTGTACGTGATCGACGCGGCGGGGCTCGACCCGCTGGCCCAGGATCTGGTCTTCGCCCGCGTGATCTCCAAGCTGCGCGAGCACCTCGAGCGGCGGAACCTCGGCGTGGATCACGTGGTGGTGTTCGTGGACGAGCTCAACAAGTACGCGCCCGGCGACGGCCCCGAGACCTACGTGCGGAAGACGCTGCTGGACCTCTCCGAGCGCGGCCGCTACCTCGGGCTCGTGCTCTTCTCCGCGCAGCAGTTCCGCTCCCAGGTGCAGCGGCGCGTGGTCGGGAACGCGGGCACGGCGGTCTTCGGCCGGATGGACATGGACGAGCTCGCGACGCCCGGCTACGCCACGCTGTCGCCCGCCACCCGGATCAAGCTGGCCACGCTGCCCAAGGGCGAGCTGATGCTGCGCCACCCGCACTTCACCCAGCCGATCTTCGTGCGCTTCCCGCGGCCGGCGGTGCTGAGCGGGCGGGATGGGGTCGAGCGCTTTCCGCCCGCTCCCGACCTGCCGTTCGCCGACGCAGTCGCGCGGCAGCTTCGGCTGCTCGATCGACGGATCTCGGCCGAGGCGGTCCGCGCCCTGATCGACGGCCGCCGCGAGGACGAGGTCCGCCGCGCCCTGTCGGCGACCCGCCGCGAGCGGCCCGACAACGTCGAGGCGTTCTTTCGCGCGTGCCTGGGGCGGCGCATCGCGGCGGAGACGCCGGGCGTCCGCCGCGGCATCCCCGCGGTGAAGGGCGCCGACGATCCCTACGCCTTCTAGCAGCGTCGGCCGGGCGCCCGCCAGGCTGCTCGGCCGGATCCGCGCCGGCTGGCGGGAGCTCGGCCCGGGGCTCGTCACCGGCGCGGCCGACGACGACCCCTCCGGCATCGCCACCTACTCCATCGCCGGCGCCCAGTTCGGCACCGGCCTCCTCTGGACCGCCCTCGCGACCTGGCCGCTCATGGCCGCGGTGCAGACGACCTGCGCCCGGATCGGCATGGTGACGGGGCGCGGGCTCATGTCCGCGATGCGCCAGCGCTTTCCCCGCTGGCTGCTGGTGCTCGCGGCGCTCGCCCTGCTCGTCGCCAACACGTTCAACCTGGGCGCCGATCTCTCCGGCATGGCGGACGCGGCCGAGCTGCTGACCGGCGTGGACTCGCATGTGTGGATCGTCGCGTTCGCGGCGGGGATCTCGTGGGCCACCATCGAGCTGCACTACGCCGTCATCGCGGAGGGGCTCAAGTGGCTCGCGCTGTCGC
Source organism: Gemmatimonadales bacterium (assembly GCA_035700905.1). GTDB lineage: Bacteria > Gemmatimonadota > Gemmatimonadetes > Gemmatimonadales > GWC2-71-9 > DASQPE01. The sequence continues at coordinate 4,955 of DASSOD010000257.1, forward strand.
TGCTCGCGTACGTCGTCGCGGCCGTGCACCTCCGGCCCGATTGGGGGGCGTTGCTCTCCGCCACCGTGACCCCGTCGCTGCCGCGGGATCGCGCGGCGTGGGGCACGCTCGTGGCCATCCTCGGCACCACGATCAGCCCCTATCTCTTCTTCTGGCAGGCCGCGCAGGAGGTGGAGGAGGAGAAGGCCCGCGGCCGCACCTCGCGGCGCGCGCGGGTCGGCGCCAGCGAGAAGGAGATCCGCGACCGAAACGTGGACGTGGGCATCGGGTCGTTCATCTCGAACCTGGTGATGTACTCGATCATCGTCACCACCGCGCTCACGCTGCACCTGAAAGGCATGACCGGCGTCCAGAGCTCCGCCGAGGTGGCGCGCGCCCTGGAGCCGCTGGCGGGGCGGTTCTCGACCCTGCTGTACACCTTGGGGATCGTGTCCACCGGACTGCTCGCGATCCCGACCCTCGCCGGCTCGGCGGCCTACGCGGTCGCGGAAGTGTTCGGCTGGCGGGAGGGCATGGACGAGCGGCCGCACCGGGCGCCGGGGTTCTACATGGTCCTCGGGCTTTCGGTCGCCACCGGCGTCGCGCTGGACTTCGCGAACCTGAATCCGATCCGCGCGCTCTACCTCTCCGGGGTCGTCAACGGCGTGCTCGCCCCGTTCATGCTGGTGGCGGTCATCGTGGTCGCGGCGGATGCGCGGATCATGCGGGGCCAGCCGAGCACCCGGTTCGACCTGGCGCTGGTGGGATTCACCGCGGCCGTGATGTTCGCGGCGGCGGCGGGGATGTCGCTCTGAGCCCGGGCGCCGGGCCGCCCGGCCTCACGCGCGGATCGTGGGGCGGGGGATGATCGTGTCGAGGTAGCTGCGCCGGGTCCGCTGCTCGTCCAGCCGCTGCTTGTGGGCGGCGAGCAGGTCGGTGCGCGAGATGATGCCCACCATCCGCCAGGGCTGCTTGCGGTCCACCACGACGAGCCGCCCGACGCCCTCCACCACCATGTGATCGGCCGCCTCGCGCAGGGTGTTGTCCTCGAAGATCACCGCCGGCGGCCGCTGGATGAGCGTCGTCACCAGCGCAGCCGGATCGGCGCTGGGATCCGTGACGTCCCTGAGCTTGATCACGCCCATGAGCGTGCCTGCCGCGTCGAGCACGGGGTAGCCGTGGTGGCGGAACCCCGCGCCGCCCTCCACCAGCTTGGCCCGCACCGCGCCGATCGTGTCGTCCGTGCGGAGCGAGACGACGTCGCGGCTCGCCGCATCCCGCACCAGCACCCGGCTCAGGTAGTCCACGGAGTACTCGGTTCGCACCGGGGCGCCGCGCCGGGCCAGGCGCTCGGTCATGATGGAGTTCCGCATCCCGACGAGCGAGATCAGGTACGCGGTCGCGGCGCCGCCGAGAAGCGGCAGGAGGCCGAGCGACTGGCGCGTCGTCTCGAACGCGAACACCACCGAGGTGAGCAGCGCGCGGGACGCGCCGGCGAACATCGCCGCCATGCCGACGAGCGCCGCGATCCTGGGATCCACCCCGATGCCGGGGGACCAGCGCGCCGCCAGCGCGCCAAGCACGGCGCCCAGCCCGCCGCCGATCGTGAACAACGGGGCGAGCGTGCCGCCGGAGGTGCCGCTGCCGAGCGCCAGGGTCCAGGCGATCAGCTTGAGCGTCACGAGCACCAGGAGGGCGCGCCCCACCAGCGAGCCGTCCAGGATGTTCTGGATGTTGTCGTACCCGACGCCGAGGATGTGCGGCGCGCCGTATCCGAGGACGCCCACCACGATGGCGCCGAGCGCCGGCCACCACATCCAGTGGATCGGCAGCTTCTCGAACGCGTCCTCCACCGCGTAGACGCCCCGCGTCACCACCACCGACGCGACGCCGACCACCGCGCCCAGCGCCAGATACCACGCCAGCGCCCACGCCCCCGGTTCGGCCACGTCGGGCATGGGGAAGGTGGGCGCCGAGCCGTGCAGCGCCATGCGGCAGGCGGTGGCGACGGCGCTGGCGAGCGCGACGGGAATCAGCGACCTGGCCCGGTACTCGAAGAGCAGGAGCTCGACCGCGAGCAGCACGGCGGCCACCGGCGAGCCGAACACCCCCGACATGCCCGCCGCCGCGCCGGCGGCGAGCAGGATCTTCCGCTCGTCCGCCGTCATGTGCAGCAGCTGGCCGATGACGGAGCCGAGCGCGCCGCCGGTCGCGATGATCGGACCCTCGGCGCCGAACGGCCCGCCGGTGCCGATGGAGACCGCGGCGGAGAGCGGCTTGAGCAGCATGACCCGGGGCGAGATCCGGCTCTCCCCGTAGAGCACGCGCTCCATGGCCTCGGGGATCCCGTGGCCCCGCACGGCCGGCGATCCGTACCGGGCCATCACGCCCACGATGAGGCCGCCGATGACCGGCACCAGCGCTGCCAGCGCACCCAAGTGGTGGCCGGCCGGAGAGGTCAGGCCGAACGAGACCCGCCCGAAGAAGGCGAGATTGGTGATGAGGCCGATCAGCGCGGTGAGAAACTCCGCCGCGCCCGCGCCCAGCAGGCCGATCGCGATCGCGAGGGCGCACAGCTTGAGCAGGCGCGTGGTCGTGCCCCGCTCGGCGCGGGGCAGACGCAGTCCGTCGAGGGAGGGCGCGAGCGTGGGCGCGACCGGCAGCCCGCCCGTGGTGGACGCCCGACTCGCTTCGTGGTCGGCCACGTCAGCGCGCCTTCCGGCGGGGGCGCGAGGCGGCCTCGTTCGGGGGCTCGAAGAAGAGGGCCGGCGGACCGGCCGGGGCGCCGAGCTCGTCGGCGAGGCGCTCGAGTGAGGTGTGCAGGGTGCGGAGCACGCGCGCCGGCAGCCGCTCCAAACCGCGGAGCAGCTTGGCCTGGGCCGTGACCGGGGCGCGCGCGGCCAGCGCGCGGCCGGCGGGCGTGAGCTCCACCACGAGGCGGCGGGCGTCCTCGTCCGAGCGGCGCCGCGAGACCAGACCCCGCCCAACCAGCCGGGTGACGACCACCGAGACGGAGCTCTGGTGGGTGCGGGTGCGCTCCGCCAGCTCGTTGAGCGACTCCGCCGGCGCGTGCGCCAGCTGCTGCAGCACGAAAAGCTGCGCGCCGCTCAAACCCGTCTCCCGCTCCGCCTGCATGCCCGAGAGCCGAAGCGCCTGCACCAGGCGGCGCAGCGCGTTGAGGGCGGCGGCGGGGCCGGACGAGGCGCGGCGTGGCGGGGACATATGGGAACCCATGCAGAAGGGTACCAACCCGCCTGCGGCGGCGCAACGGCGCCACGCGCGGCGGCGGCCGGGTCCGCCGCCGCCGGCGCGCCGGCTCCCATCGTGGCGCTAAGTTCTTGCGAGTCGGTGAGTTTCCTCGCTCCGCGGGACTTGATAATTTGGCTGCCCCGGCCAGATTTCCGGCGTGAAGCTCGCCCACATCGCCGACCCCCATCTCGGGGTCCGGCAGTACCACCGGCAGACCCCGAGCGGCATCAACCAGCGCGAGGCCGACGTCGCCAACGCGTTTCGCGCGGCGGTGGACGACATCATCGCGGCGCGGCCCGACGTCGTGCTCGTGGCCGGCGATCTCTTCCACTCGGTTCGGCCCAGCAATCAGGCGATCGTCTTCGCCTTTCGCCAGGTTCAGCGGCTCCGGGAGGCGCTGCCCGATGCGCCCGTGATCCTGATCGCGGGCAACCACGACACCCCGCGCTCCACGGAAACCGGGTCCATCCTGCGGCTCTTCGCGGAGCTCGGCATCGAGGTCGCGGCGGAGGAGGCGCGGCGGCTGGTCTATCCCGCGCTGGACCTCAGCGTGCTTGCCGTGCCCCACCAGGCCCTGGTCGCCGCGGAGCGCCCGGTGCTGCGGCCCGAGGGGGGTGAGCGGCGGCAGGTGCTCCTCCTTCACGGCGAGGTGGAGGGCCTCTTTCCCGCCGATCGGAGCGCGGTGGAGTATGGGGGCGCGCTGGTCGCGCCGGGCGAGCTCGCCTCCGGCTGGAGCTACGTCGCGCTGGGCCATTACCACGTGCAGCACGAGGTGGCGCCCCGGGTGTGGTACGCGGGCGCGCTCGAGTACGTGAGCCCCAACCTCTGGGGCGAGCTGGAGGACGAGCGCCGGCTCGGCGTGGCGGGCAAGGGGTGGCTCCTGGCGGACCTCGAGGCGGGAACGGTCGAGCGGCGCCCGGTGCAGGCCGCTCGCCGCATCCTCGACCTGGAGCCCGTCCGGGCGGAGGGCAAGGCCGCCACGGCCATCGATGCCGAGATCGCCGAGCGGGTGCGCGGCGCGCCCGGCGGCATTGCGGACCAGATCGTGCGCCTCCGCGTGTTCGACGTGCCGCGGCACGTCGCCCGCGAGCTGGACCACGCCGCGGTCCGCGCCTGCAAGTCGGAGGCGCTCCACTTCCACCTCGACCTCCGGCGCCCCGAGGTGCATCGCACCGTCGGCATGGGGGCGCCGGGGCGGCGGCAGACGCTGCCGGAGCTGGTGCGGGCATACCTCGCGCGCCGCCCGCTTCCGGCCGAGGTGGACCGCGACGCGTTCGTGCAGGCGGGTGCCGCGCTGATCGACGCGGTGGAGCGCGAGTTCGCGAGCGGCTGATGCAGATCCACCGGCTCAAGCTGACGAACTTCCGCCAGCACGAGCTCACCGAGCTCGAGCTCGGGCCCGGCCTCACCGGCATCGTGGGCCCGAACGGTGCGGGGAAGACCACGCTGCTCGAGGCGATCGCGTTCGCGATGTACGGCATGCCTGCCGCGCGCGGCAACCGGGAGAGCATTCGCCGGCGCAACGCGCCGCCGCGCTCCAAGGTCGAGGTCGAGCTCGTGTTCACCCTGGGCACCCACCAGTACCGGGTGACCCGCGGCCTCACCACGGCCGAGCTGTACCAGGACGGCGATCCGACCCCGATCGCCAACAGCCTCGCCAGCGTCACCGAGCGCGTCACCCGGCTGCTCGGGATGACCCGCGACGAGTTCTTCAACACCTACTTCACCGGCCAGAAGGAGCTCGCCGTCATGGCCGCGATGAGCGCGCCGGAGCGGGCGCAGTTCCTCTCGCGCGTGCTGGGCTACGAGCGGATCCGCACCGCGCAGGAGCGGCTCAAGGAGAAGCGCTCGGCCTTGCGGGCCCGGCTCGACGCGCTGCGCGGCGGCCTGGCCGACCCCGCGGAGCTGGACGCCGAGGACGCCCGTGCCGCCGCCCGCGCGGCAGCCGCGGAAGCCGCGGCGGGCGAGGCGTCGGCGGCGTTCGAGTCGGCGTCGGTCCGCTTCGCCGAGGTGCGCCCGGAGTGGGAGCGCCTGCAGCAGCTGCGGGAGCGGGCGCTCGCGCTCGAGGGTGAGCACCGGCTGGCCGAGCATCACGTCGCCGCCGCGGCGGAGCGGCTGGATCGGGCGGAGCGCCAGGGCGCCGAGGCCCGCGCGGCCCGCGCGCGCCTCGACGAGCTCTGGGCCGCGCTCGCGCCGCTCCCCGCGCTGCGGGAGGAAGCCGAGCGGCTGCGCCGCGAGGCCGAGGGCTACGCGGCGCGCCAGACGCTGCAGGCGCAGCTCGACGAGGTGCGCGCCCGCCGGAAGGCCGCGGACGAGCGGCTCGCGACCCTGCCGGACGCCGGCGCGGTGGGGCGGGTCGAGACCCAGCTCGCCGAGGTGCGCGCCATGCTCGCGGCGCTCACGATGGACGCCGAGGAGCGGCGAACCGCGTGGGTGCGCGACGCGCAGGACGCACGGACCAAGCGCCAGGGGCTGCTCGATCAGTACCGCGAGCTCAAGGAGCAGCGCGAGCGGATCGTGCAGGCGGGTCCCGACGGCGATTGCCCCACCTGCGCCCGGCCCCTCGGCGCCGAGTTCGCCAATGTGCTCGGCGTGCTCGACCGCCAGCTGGAGGAGGTCCTGTTCAACGGCAACTTCTACAAGCGCCGGATCGAGCAGCTCCAGGAGGAGCCGCAGGAGCTGGTGGAGGTGGACGCCCGCCGGGTGGCGCTCGAGGCGGACCAGGCGGCGCTCGCCACCGAGGTGGGCCGGCTCGCCGCGCAGCTCCAGGATGCCGCGGCGTTGGGCGAGGAGCTCCGCCGGCTCGACGCGCGGGTCGCGGAGCTCGAGGCCGCGCTCGCGGCGCGTCCCGCGAGCTACGACCGCGAGCGCCACGCGGAGGTGCAGCGGCGGGTGAGCGCGCTCGAGCCGCTGGCGCTGCAGGCGGAGCGGGTGCGGGTGAACGCGGAGCGGGCCGACGCGCTCACCGCGGAGGCCGCCGAGGCGCGCGCCGCGCGCGACCAGGCCGCGGCGCAGTCGGCCGCCCTCGCCGCGCAGCTCGCGAGCCTCGGCTACCAGGAGGCCGCGTTCCGGGCCGCGCGCGACGCCGAGCAGGCGGCCGACCGCGCGCGCCGCGAGGCCGAGGTCGCGCTGGTGCGGGCGCGGGGGGACGCGGCGGCCGCGGCTGAAGCGGTGCGCACCGTGGCGCGGCGGCGCGACGAGCGTGCGGCCCGCGAAGCGGAGGTCCGCGCCACCGCGGCGGAGCTCGCGCTGCACCAGGAGCTGGACCGCGCCCTCGCCGATCTCAGGACCGACCTGAACGCGATGCTGCGGCCGGACCTGAGCGAGCTGGCCTCGGGCTTCCTCGCCGACCTTACCCGCGGGCGCTACACCGAGCTGGAGCTGGATGAGGACTACGGCGCCACGCTGCTCGACGACGGCGACCCCAAGGCCGTGATCTCGGGCGGGGAGGAGGACGTGGCCAACCTCGCCCTCCGGCTTGCGATCAGCCAGATGATCGCCGAGCGGGCCGGGCAGCCGTTGTCCCTGCTCGTCCTCGACGAGATCTTTGGCTCGCTCGACGAGGACCGCCGGGCGGCGGTGGTGGAGCTGCTTCGCAGCCTGGCCGACCGCTTTCCCCAGGTGGTCCTGATCACCCACATCGATTCGGTGCGCGACGGCTTCGACCGGGTCATCCGGGTGGGCTACGACGTGGCGAAGGGGGTGGCGGTGGTGCGGGACGACGTGCTTGGCGCGAGCGATGTGGCGGCCTGACCGGAGCGTTCGCGGCCCCGACCGGGCCACCCTGCGCGACGTGGACGCGCTCAACCGGGTGTTCGCCGAGGCCTTCACCGACCGCTACAGCCGCGACGGCCTGGTCGGCGTGCGGGTGCCGCAGCTCAACCCCGCGATCTGGCGCTACGCGCTGGAGGACGCCGGCGAGGGCGCGATGGTCTGGCGGGACGGGGAGGGCCAGCTGGTCGCGTTCAACATCGTGCACCGGTCCGGCGCCGAGGGGTGGATGGGGCCGCTCGCGGTGCGCCCCGACCGGCAGGGGGAAGGCCTCGGGTCCGCGATGGTGACGGCGGGCATCGACTGGCTCAAGGCGGAAGGCGCGCGCGCGATCGGGCTCGAGACCATGCCGCGCACCGTGGACAACATCGGCTTCTACAGCCGGCTCGGCTTCATCCCCGGGCACCTCACGATCACCCTGGTGCGCGACGTGTCCCGCCGCCCGGGCGACGCGGCGGAGCGCCTGAGCGACGCGGGCCCCGACGCGCCGGCTCGCATCGCCGAGTGCCAGGCGCTCACCGGGCGGCTCGCGCCCGGCATCGACTTCACCCGCGAGCTGCAGCTCACCCACGAGTTCCGGATCGGCGACACCTGCCTGGTGCGCCGCGGCGGCCGGATCGTCGGTTTTGCGCTCTGGCACTCGGTGCCGCTCGCGGCCGGCCGCCCCAAGGACGAGGTGCGTATCCTCAAGCTGGTGGCCGAGCGGATCGAGGACTTCGACCGCCTGCTCGAGGGCGTCCAGCGCGCGGCGCATGCCGAGCGGGTGCGCCGGGTCGCGATCCGGTGCCAGACCGCCTACGCGGAGGCCTACGCGCGGCTCATCGACCTCGGGTTTCGGGTCCACTGGACCGACCTGCGCATGGTGCTCAGGGGATACGCGCCGCCCGGCGCGCACGCGGGCATCGTGCTCTCGAACTGGGAGATCTGACGCGCGGAACGATGCCCGCGCGGATGCCGCCGGTGCCGACGAGACTGGTCCTCATCAGACACGGCCGCGCGGTGAGCGACGGCGGTCCCGAGTTGCTCCTGGGCGGCCGGACCGATGCCGCGCTGACCGACGCCGGACGGGCCGAAGCACGCTGCCTGGCGGCGCGCCTTCGCGGCGCCGCGCCCTTCCCGCTCATCTACTCCAGCCCGCTCCGCCGCGCCGCGTCCACCGCGCAGGCCCTGGAGGCGGCAGGCCTGGGCACGATCCGGTATTGTGCCGCGCTTCGCGAGATCGACTGCGGCGCGCTGGACGGCGCGCCGCTCGAGGAGGTGCGGCGCAGCTTCCCGGACGTCTGGGCCGCCAACCTGCGGCAGGATGACGACGGGTTCCGCTACCCGGGCGGCGAGAGCTACCGGGAGTTCCGCGCGCGGTGCCTCGCGGCGATGCGGGCGATCGCGCGCGCGCACCGCGGCGCCCGGATCGCCGTGGTGACGCACGCCGGCGTCGTCAGCCAGGTCGTCGGCAAGATCCGCGGCATGAGCCCCGCGCGCTGGGACTGCCACCGCCCGGGCACGACCGGCATCACCGAGATCGCGTGGAACCGGCGGGCGCAGGCGGTTCTCACCTTCGACGACCGCTCGCACCTCGCCTCCGCCCGGTGAGCGGCGCGCGGCGCTCTCTCGTCCGGCGTGGCGCGCGGCCCGCTCAGCACCAGAATGCCGCCGCGCGACGAATCACCCGCGTCCACTCACGGGCCAGATACCCGGCGCGCGCGCGAGCGCGGGACGAGGGGCGATCGTCCAGCAGCACCGCCAGGTGATACGCCAGCGCGCCGGCGAGCGCGTTCGAGGCGCCGGCCAGCCAGTAGACGGCCCGGAGCTCGCCGGTGATCCGGGAGCTCACGCCCCGGGCGGCGAGGTACCCCGCGAGCAAGGTGTCGTGCCGGCGCCGTGCCTCGGGCTCCCACGCGCCGAGCGATTGCAGCCAGCTGCTCACGTCTTCCAGGGGAGAGCCGATGCGGGCGCGCCCCCAGTCGAGCAGCACCGGCTCGGCGCGCCCTCGCCGGCGGCGAAGCACCACGTTGCCCGGATGGAGGTCGCCGTGGATCACGGCCGTCCCCAGCGGCCGGAACCCGAGCAGCTCGCGGCGCAGCGCGGGGAGGGCGCCCACGAGCCGGCGCGCCCGCGCGGCGCTGCGCACGGCGTCGGGCTCCCCCCGGCGCCGCACCTGGTCCAGCCGCTCCAGGGTGAGCGCGGCCGCGGCCTGCAGCTCGGCGTCGTAGTCCCAGTCCTGCAGCGCGTCGCGCGCCGCCGAATCGACGGCGCGGGCGTGCATCCCCGCGACCCGCTGCAGCACGCTCTCCGCGGCGCTTCGGGCCTGCCAGGGCCACGCGCGGAGCCCGCGCACGGCTTCGAGGTAGAGGACCGCATGCCCCTTGGCCGGCCGCTCGACGGTGTACACCCGGGGGGAGATATCGCCGGCGTAGGATGCGAGCAGCCGCTCGTAGACCCGCGCTTCGCGCGTCGCGGGGCCGGCGAGCCGCTTTACCACGAACGTCGCGAGCCGCCCTCGGCCGCGCGCGTCCTCGTAGCGGGCGGTGACGCGCTCGATGCTGGCGGCCTCGAGCCCGCCCCGGAGGGCGCGGCGCTCAAGTCGCACGGTCCGCGGCCCGCCCCCGAGCAGGCGCCCGATGAGTTCCGGCGAGGTTCCGTGGTCTCTCGAGTCGGTCATGCGTGCCCCCGTGCGGATCGGCCGGCGAGGTCCGCGCGCGCGGCCACTCGGCGCCCACCCGGCGCGCCGGCCGATGCCGCGCGGGCCCAGTATAGGCCGCGCCCAAG
>DASSOD010000258.1:0-30279 GCA_035700905.1 Gemmatimonadales bacterium
TGAGGCCGCTCCGGCCGATGTCGCCGGAGTACACCAGGCGGTACGGCCCGGGCTCGGCGATGCGCAGGTCCACCGATGCGGAGCCCAGGATGTGCCCGGCCTCGGTGAACTCGGCGGTGAGATGCTTGCGCAGGTGGAGCATGCGGCGGTAGGGGAGCCCGAGCATGAGCTCCTGCACGGCCGTCGCGTCGGCCATGTTGTAGAGCGGGGCGCTCGCCGGCCCGGTCTTGCCGCGGCGGGCGAGGAACTCGGCGTCGCGCTCCTGGATGTGCGCCGAGTCCGCGAGCATCACGGCGGCGAGGTCGCGGGTGGCGGGGGTGGCGTAGACCGGGCCATGGAATCCCCGGCTCACGAGCAGCGGCAGGCGGCCGGTGTGATCGATGTGGGCGTGGCTCACGATCACGGCGTCGAGCCGGCGCGGATCGAAGCTCAGCTCGCTGTTGAGCTGGTGCGACTCGAGGCGGTGGCCCTGGAAGAGGCCCGCATCGAGCAGGATGCGGGCGCCGACGGCCTCGACCAGATGCATCGAGCCGGTCACCCGGCCGGCCGCGCCCCAGAAGGTGAGCTTCACGCCGGCCACGCGCCCTCGGCGGCAGGCCGCTGGGGTGGGCTCGGGCGCACGCCGGGGGCCCGCACGAGGGCGAGCGCGGGGTGGGCGGCGCCGCCTCCGGGCTTACGCCGGCTCATCGGGTCCCGAAGAGCCGGTCGCCGGCGTCACCCAGGCCGGGGAGGATGTAGCCCCGCGCATCGAGCTGGCGGTCGAGTGCGGCGGCGTAGATCGGCACGTCGGGGTGGGCCCGCTCCATCTCGCGCACGCCCTCGGGGGCGGCGACGATGCAGAGCAGGCGGATGCGCTTTGCGCCCGCGTGCCGCAACGCCGTGACCGCCGCGACGGCCGAGCCGCCGGTGGCGAGCATCGGATCGAGCACGAAGAAATCGCGCGCTTCCTCGTCGGCGGGGATCTTGAAGTAGTAGTCCACCGGCTTGAGCGTGTCGTGGTCCCGCGCGAGCCCGATGTGGCCCACGCGCGCGGAGGGGATGAGCTGCGCGATCCCGTCCACCATGCCGAGACCGGCGCGCAGGATGGGGACGAGGGTGAGCTTCTTGCCGCCCACGCGGCGGCCGGTCATCCGCTCGAGCGGCGTCTCGATCTCCACCGGCTCGGTGGGAAGGTCCTTGGTGACCTCGTACGCCATCAGCATGGCGATCTCGCTCACCAGCTGCTTGAAGTCGCGGGTGCTGGTCCGGCGGTCGCGGAGCAAGGTGAGCTTGTGCTGGATGAGCGGATGCGCGAGGACGGTCAGATTGGGATGGCCGGGCTCGGGCATGCGGGAGAATATAGCGCGAGCGGCGGCGCACCGCGCCGCTCGGAAGTTCATTCCCCGGGCGCGAGGCGCGCCGTCGGCTAGATCGGAATCACGAGCGCGCGGCAGACCGCTTCGCCCGGCGAGCAGACGCTCGCCCGGAGCGTGCCCGACACGCGGCGAACGCGCCCGGGGAGCCAGGCGACGGGCGGATCGGCGAAGTAGGCGGAATCCGGCGTGAGGCGCTCGGCATGGAAGCGGCGAAGGCCCGCGGGCGTTTCGAGCGCGGGCGGTATGCGCGCGTTGATCTTGATCCCGGCGGCGGCCACGAGCACCAGGCGCGTCGAGTCGCGCCCGGGCTCGACTCGCACGGCCAGACCGCTGCCCCGCGGCGCGGGCGCAGCGCAGGCCGCGAGCAGGGCGAGCGCCGCCGCGAGCGGTCGCGTCACGACTCCGCCAGCAGCTCGCGGATGCGGCGATCCCAGAGCTGGTAGTTGCCGTCGCCCACGTGGAACTCCCCGGCGCCCTCGTAGCGGATCCGCCCCTGCTTGTCGATCAGCACGAAGCTGGGCCAGAACCGGATCCCATACAGGTTCCAGGTCCTGGAGTCGTTGTCCTGTGCGTTGGGGTACTCGATCCCGTACTGCCGAAGCGCGCGCTCGACGTTGCCCCTGTCGTGCTCCCCCGCGTACGGCGGAAACTCCGGCGTGTGCACGCCGATCAGCGTGAGCCCCTGGCCGCGGTACTTCCGGTCGAAGTCCACCAGCGACGGCACGGTGTTGGTGCAGTTGTAGCAGGTGAACACCCAGAAGTTGAGCAGCACCACGCGCCCCCGGAGCGATTCCAGGGTCAGAGGCCGGTCCGTGTTGAGCCAGCTGGTGTTGTGCCATGCGGGCGCGGGGCGGGGGCCGGCTGGCGCCACGCCAAGGAGCGGATCGCGAGTTTGCGCGCCCGCGGGCGCCGCGGACCGCAAGGCGAGGCCGCCGCTCGCGACGGCGGCGCTGGAGAGAAAGAGCAGGAGCAGCGGGCGGGGCATGCGGCACTCCGGAGCGGGTTCCGGAATCAACGCCCGCCGCCGGCGATCGGTTTCGTGCCTCATTTCCGCTTGGCCGCGGCGGCGGTGCGGGCGAGCGTCCTGGTCGGTCCGGTCGTCGCCTCGATGCGCGCCACGGCCGCCGCCGCTCTGGCGACGAGCACGTGGCGTCCGGAAGCGCGGTCCGGCGTCCACACCACGGTCGCGCTGCCATCGGCGCCGGTGGTGGCGCGCGCGGGACGGACGCTCGCCGCCACCGCGCTGAATGCCACCGGCTGGCCCGGAACCGGGTTGCCGTACGCATCCGTCACGCGCACGCGCACGCGCCGCCCCGCGGTGCGCGGCGCGCCGGCCGGCTGATCCGCGAGCGTCACCGTGGCCGCCGCGCCCGGGCGGGCCCGAGCCGTGATCTCGAGCGGCTGCACGTGGGGCGCGCCGAGCGTCAGGATCTGCGCACCGGCGTGAGTGCCCAGCGTCCACCGGACGGCCACGCGCCCGGCCGAGTCGCTGGCCTGCGAGGCCGGCTCGACCCCGCCGGCGCTCACCGACGCGACGACGGGCACGTCCGGCACCGGATTGCCCGCCGAATCCGTCACGCGGATCGTCACCGGGCGCTCGAGCGGGCTGCCCACCACCCCGGTGAGCCGGCTGGCGCTCGCCGGGCGGAGCGCGGCGGCGTAACCCGGTAGCGCGAGGGCCGTAACCGTGAACGGCGGAACCGAGCGCCCGTTCCCGACCAGCACCCGCGCGCGCTGTGGGCCCGACCGCGGGCCGAGACGCCACTCCGCGCGTGCCTCGCCGAGCTGGTCGGTGCGCGCCGCGAGCGGTTCGATCGAGCCGCCGTCCAGCGCGATCCAGGCGACCGGCACCCCGGCCAGCACGCGCCCCAGTGAATCGGTCACCCGCACGACGGTCTGCGCCGGCAGCATCTGGCCCGCGAGCCCCTGCTGGGGATCGCCGGCCGGGGTGACGCGCGTGTTGGCGGCGACGGGCTCCGCCTCCGCAAACACGGCGACCGCGCTGTCCACGCCCGAGACCTCCGCCATGAGCGCTTGGCGGCCCGGCGCCTCGCCCAGCGTCCACCGGCCGCGCGCGAGGCCCTCGGCGTCCGTCACGGCGGAGTCGGGGCGCGCCGTGCCTCCCTCCCACGCGTTGAACCGCACTACCGCGCCGGCGATGGGCCGCCCGCGCCGCGACTCGACCCGCACCACGATCGGGTCTGCCAGCGGCGTTGCAGCGGGCGCCCGCTGATCCCCGCCGCGCACCACTACCACGCGGCTCGGCACGGCAAAGATCTCGACGGAAATGGTGTCGGTCACCCCGTCGAGCGAAGCGGCCAGCAGAGTGCGGCCGGGAACGAGCCCGACGATCGCCCCGGCCGAGTCGATGGCTGCCACGGCGGTGTCCCGGGTGGCGAAGGCAGCCCGCGCCCGCGCCACTCGATGCCCGCGCGCGTCCAGCGCGCGCAGGGCGAGCGGCACCCGCCCCGCCTCCGGCACGCGGAGCAGGCTGTCGGACCCGAAGTCGAGGCGCGCCACCCGCGGCCGCACGATGACGTGCGCCCGCGCCATCCGCTCGCGCACCTTCGCGACCACGTGCGTCGCGCCCGCGCGGCGGGCCACCACGAACCCCGCGCTGTCCACCGTCGCCACGGTGGGATCGTCGGTGCTCCACTCGATCCCGGCTCCGGCGAGCGCCGCGCCCCGCCGGTCGGTCACGGTCGCGACGAACCGGAGGGTGTCGCCGAGCGCCGTCGCCGTGTCGCTTGCGGGCGTGAGGCCCACCCAGCTCACGGCGAGGTTCGCGATCGCGAACCGGCTGCCATCATCGCCGATGATGCCGCAGGAGTGCGCCGATGCGAGGATGGTCGCGAGGGCCGCACCCACGCCCACACCCGCCTTGATCCACTGACCGGTCTGTGCCAGCGGCTGCAACGCATTGCGCTGAGCTCGAGCCATGGGCGATCGGGGAAGGGGATTGCGGGACGCAGGTGCACGGCGCGAACCACGCCGCCGCGGGAGCGTACGACAGACTTAACCCGCCGTCCGGCAATCGCCTGCAGCGGGGTTCCGCGGCGCCGGCCGCGCGGGCGGCGGACGGGCTTATGGGAGAATGCGAGAGACCGTGGCGGGATGGCGCGGCTCCGGCGTGCGAGCGACGGCGGGAACTGCAGCAGGTCGCGCCCCGAGCACGCGCAGCAAAATGGGGTCCGCGGAGAACCCGCAGACCCCATCGTACCGTGGCGCGCGGCGGCGGCTGCCGCCCACGCGCCCCGCCACCCGTTCAGCGGCCGAGCTTGACGACGTTCTCCGCGGCAGGACCCTTGGTGCCCTGCACGATGTCGAACTCCACCCGCTCGCCCTCGACGAGGGAACGGAACCCCTCGCCCTTGATGGCGGAGTGGTGAACGAAGCAGTCCTTCTGCCCGTTCTCCGGCGTGATGAAGCCGAAGCCCTTGGCGTCGTTGAACCACTTCACGGTACCGGTCGTACGCATTGCGTGTTTCTCCTGGTCGTGCTGATGCCCGCACGGGGCTGGTCCCGCCTGCAAACGGAAAAGGGGCCGGCGAAGGCCAGCCCCTGAACCAGTTCCGGAACCTGTCCGCGGCGGCAGGTGGGTACCCGGCGGGCCGCGGCGTCAATCGCGCCACTAACGTACGCGCGGGCGGCGGTCCGCGCAATGGACCGCGGGCGCGCGGGCTCAGCACGCCGTCACCGGGCCGAGGCGCACGACCTCGAAGTCGCTTCCGCGCACCGGATGCGCGCGTAGCTGGTCCAGGGTTTCGGCCCAGCCCGGATCGGTGGTGCCGGTGACGTACCAGGCGCTTCCCTGGTCGGCGAACATGAGCCCGTACCGCTTGAGCGCGGTGAGCAGCACCAGCGCGTCCCCCGAGTACGGCGAGAGGTCGAACCCCGACTTGAGCCGAACCCGCATGCCGTAGGGTGGCAGGCCGGCGTCGGCGTACGGGCCGCAGTGGGTGGCCGGAGCGGTGTAGGCGCGGCGGGCTCGGGGCAGCGTGACGCGAAGCGCGTGGGTGATTTCGCCGGACCGCACTTCGGAGTACTTGAGGAGCCCCGGGAGGATCGGGAGCCCGGCCGCATCGGCCGAGGTCCAGCCCGGCGGCCTCGTCGCATTCACGGTGAGATCCCAGCGGGCCGACGAGCTCACCATGAACCCCGTGGCCGTGCGGACCGCGTTGTAGAGCTCGTAGAGCACGCAGTCACCCTGATGCACCACCAGCACGTGGCGGTCGCCCGACGCCGGGTCGGGCTCGGCCGCGCTGCCGCCCTCGATGGGCGCATCGCGCGGGATCGGCATGGGCCCGGGGTCGCTCTCGTCGGAATAGTCCGCCCCATCGGTGCCGTACGTGATCTCGACCAGCGGCTGGTCGGCGGGCACGACGGTGTACGGGATCCCGTACTCCTCCTCGGTCACGCCGAGGTCCAGGTGCAGGGCGCTCGACGGCGACATCTGGGACATGAGCGCGGAGGATGCGGGATCGACGGGATCGGCGCTCACGTCGCGGTTCCACGCGTTGTCGGCGGGAAACACCTGGCAGCCTCCGATGGTCGCCACCCTTCCGGTCGAGCCTCCGGGCGCGCCGGTGCCGCCGGTCGAGCCGGGCGGGTCCGTCGTGCCCCCCGGGCCGGTGGGAGTCCCCGCGGGGCTGCACGCTGCGAGGAACAGGATCGCGCAGCATTTGGCGATCTGCACGCGACGCTCCGGGAAGTGGTGTAGGGCCAGCGAGTTGACGGGCGCGCCACGCCTGCTTGGCCTTCCGGGGGGCAAGATCCATACGCGCGTGCCCTGCCCAAGCGCCGCGCACCCGCCCTATCTTGGACGGTTCGCGCACGGCCCCAACCGGTACCGCCCGCATGCTCGAGTCCAACCCGGCCCTCGTCGTTCACGGGCTGCACAAGCGCTATCGCGACGTGATCGCCGTGGACGGCCTGGATCTCGAGGTCCGCCGCGGCGAGTGTCTGGGCCTGCTCGGCCCGAACGGCGCGGGCAAGACCACGACGATCGAGATCTGCGAGGGGCTGCTCGCCCCGGACTCGGGGACCGTGGAAGTGCTCGGCCGCCGATGGGAGCGGGACGCGCGCGAGCTTCGGGAGCGGCTCGGGGTGCAGCTGCAGGAAACCCAGCTCGCGGACAAGCTGACGGTGGAGGAGACCCTGCGGCTCTTCCGCAGCTTCTATCGCGCAGGGCCGACGCCGGGGGAGGTGATCGCGCGGGTGCAGCTCGAGGAGAAGCGCGGCGCCCGTGTGGGCCAGCTCTCGGGCGGCCAGCGGCAGCGGCTGGCGCTCGCCTGCGCGCTCGTGGGCGATCCCGAGCTGCTCTTTCTCGACGAGCCCACCACGGGGCTCGACCCGCAGGCGCGGCGCCAGCTCTGGACCCTGGTCGAGGAGCTCCGCGCCGCCGGACGCACCATTCTGCTCACGACCCACTACATGGACGAAGCCGAGCGGCTCTGCGATCGCGTGGCGATCGTGGACCGCGGCCGCGTGATCGCGTTCGGCTCCCCGCGGGAGCTGATCGGATCGCTCGGGAGCGAGCACCTCGTGGAGTTCGCGCTCGCGGATGGCGCCGCCCCGCTCGAGCCCGGCCTGCTGCTCGCGCTGCCGGGCGTGCGTGGCGCCGACGCCGCCGACGGGAGCTACCGCCTGCGGGTGATCGCCGCGCACGAGACCATCCCCGCGCTCCTCGGCGAGCTCGGCCGGCGCGGGGCCGGACTGGCGCAGCTCAGCACCCACTCGGCGACGCTGGAGGACGTGTTCGTCACCCTCACCGGACGGCACCTCCGCGATGATTGAGCGACGCGGCTTCCTCGACGCTTCGCTGGTCCAGCTCACGCTGGTGCGGTTCCGCGAGTTCTGGCGGGAGCCCGAGGCGGTGTTCTGGGTGTTCGTCTTTCCCATCCTGCTCGCCACCGGGCTCGGCGTTGCGTTCCGGAGCCGGCCGGCGGACGTGACGCCGGTGGGGGTGCTGGCGTCCAGGCCCGGCGCCGAGCGCGTGGCGCAGGCGCTCCGGCACGAGCCCTCGCTTCGGGTCGAGATGCTGACCGACTCGGCCGCCCGGCTCGCGGTCCCGACCGGCCGGGTGTCGGTGCTGGTCGTGCCGGACGCGAGCGGCGGCGTCGAGTACCGGTTCGACGACACCCGGCCGGAGGGCCGCACCGCGAGACGCTTGGTGGACGGGGCGCTGCAGTCGGCCGCGGGGCGGCGCGACCCGGTCGCAACCCGCGACGACCTGATCCGCGAGCCGGGCTCGCGCTACATCGACTTCGTGCTCCCCGGACTCATCGGGCTCAACATCATGGGGAGCGGCATCTGGAGCACCGGGTTCACCGTGGTGGACGCCCGAAAGCGGAAGCTGCTCAAGCGATTCGCCGCCACGCCCATGTCGCGCAGCGAGTATTTCGCGTCGTTCCTGCTGGCCCGGCTCGGGATGCTGGCGCTCGAGGTGATCGCGCTCGCGGGCTTCGGCGTGCTGGCGTTCGGAGTGCCGGTCCGCGGCTCGCTGGTTCAGCTGGGTGCGGTATGCGTGCTCTCGGCCCTGACCTTCAGCGCGATGGGACTCCTGCTCGCGTCGCGGGCGCGGACCACGGAGGGGGCGTCCGGCATCATGAACCTGGTGATGATGCCGATGTGGGTGTTCTCCGGCGTGTTCTTCGCGAGCACCAAGTTTCCCGCCTCGTTTCAGCCGTTCATCCAGGCGCTTCCGCTCACCGCCGCGAACGACGCGCTCCGCGCGACGATGCTCGAGGGAGCTGGGGCCGTGGCGCTCCAGGGCGAGGCGATCGTGCTGCTGGTCTGGCTGGTGCTCTCGTTCCTTCTCGCGCTCAGGCTCTTCCGGTGGCAGTAAGCCGGCGGCCGGGCCGCGCGAGCGGTGCCCGATGGTCCGCGCCCGCCGCGATGCTCGCGGCGGTCGCGCTGCTCCCCTGGGCGCCGGCCGTCGTCGCCGCCCCGCTCGCCTGGGCGCAGCGCAATTCACCGCCGCTCCGCGTCCTCTTCGTCGGCAACAGCCTCACCTTCACCAACGACCTTCCTGCGATCGTGGCCGCGCTGGCGGACTCCGCGGGACGTGCGGTGACCGTGCGATCGGTGACGGCGAGCGGCATCAACCTCGACGCGCACTGGCGCGGCGGAACCGCGCGGCGGCTCCTCGCGAGCGAGCCGTGGGACGTCGTCGTCCTCCAGCAGGGGCCGTCCGCCATGCCGGCCAGCCGCGCGCAGCTCGCGGCGTACGCGCGGCGGTTCGCCGCGGAGATCAGGCGCGCCGGCGCGCGGCCCGCGCTCTACATGGTGTGGCCCTCGAGGCGGCGCCTGGCCCAACTGGACGAGGTGCGCGAGTCGTACCGGCTCGCCGCCCGGGACGTGGACGGGATCTTCCTGCCCGCGGGCGAAGCGTGGCGGGCCGCGTGGCGCCGCGACCCGAGCCTGCCCCTCTACGGGCCGGACGGACGCCACCCCAGCGCGACGGGCTCGTATCTGGCCGCGCTGGTGATCGCGGGGCGGCTGCTCGACCGCGCGCCGGACGAATTCCCGCCGGCGGTGCGGCTCGCCGACGGCCGCGTGGTGGGGGTGACGGCGAGCCAGGCGGCGGTGCTCGAGGCCGCGGCGGCCGAGGCGCTCGGGCGCTGGCGCTGATCCGGGTGGAGTTCCGGCGCAAGAGGCGGACCCGCTCGGCAACGGCGGCGTGGGCGCTCACCGCGTGCACCGCGCTCGCGTGCGGGCCCGGCCCAGCCGCGCCGGCGCCGTTGGCCGGTGCCAAGCCGGTCGCGTTCGCCGTGCTGCAGGATTACGACAAGGGCACGCCGCTCGATTCGATCGCGCGCGACTTCGCGCTCATCCGCCGGCTCGGGGCCGACACCTGGCGCGGCAGCTTCGGCTGGGACGACTACGAGCCCGAGCGCGGCGTCTACGACTTCGCATGGCTGCACCGGTTCGTCGAGACCGCGGCCCGCCACGGCGTGCGGCTGCGGCCGTACATCGGATACACGCCGGCATGGGCCGCGAACGGCGGCAGCGGCGACGGGCAGGACTGGAACGACCCGCCCCGGAGCCTGGCCGACTGGGCCAGGTTCGTCCAGCGCCTGGCCGGCGAGTTGCGGCGCCACGGGAACGTCCTCTCGTACGAGATTTACAACGAGGAGAACGTCCCGATGTGGTGGGACGGCACGGCCGAGGCGTACGCGGAGGTGCTGGCCCGCGCGGGCGATGCGCTCCGCGCGGCCGGGTCTCCCGCGGCGCTCGTGCTCGGAGGGCTCGTCTGGCCGGACCCGGAGTGGATCGCCACGGCGTGCGGGAGCGGCGACACCGGAAGCCGGATCGCCGCGGTTCCGGTCCACGCCTACGCGGAGACCTGGACCCCGGACTCGGTCACGGTGGAGCGCTGGCTCGAGGGCGGGTACCGCGAGCGGTTCCTCCCCGCGGTGCGCGACCGCTGCGGGGCAAAGCCGGTCTGGATCAACGAGGCGGGGTTCGCCACCGCCAATGGCCGAAGCGAGCGGGACCAGGCCTCCTGGTGGGTGCGCGCGATCGCGACGTTTCTGGCGGACTCGGCCGTGCAGGCGATCGGGATCTATCAACTGCACGACCAGCAACCCACGGCGGAGGTGATCGGCGAGGCGGAAAACCGGCACCTCGGGCTGGTGCGGCTCGACGGCACACCGAAGCTCGCGTTCCGCACGGTGCAGCTCATGCTCCGGCTGTTGAACACCGGCCGGCTCGCGGTGCGGGACGAGGCGATCGCCGCCTCGGTCGTGGCGGGCAGGGCCGGGCGCCTGCACCACCACCTGTTCGAGCGCCCGGACGGCCGCCGCGTGCTCGTCGTGTGGGACGAGAGCGGGCATCCGACGGTCGCCCTCCGCATCGCGCCCGCGGCGGGCGTCACCGAGTTCGGGCTGGACGGGCGGGCCGCGCGTCGGCCGCCGATCGCGCTCCAGGCCATCGAGCTCTCGCCGCGGCTGCCGCGGATCTTCCTGCTCGAGCCGGGGGGCTGACGCCCCGCCCGTTTCCGCCGCAGATTACGCCGCCTCCGTCACCTGCCCCCGGGCCGGTCCCGAGCCCCGGCGGTCCCATGCGCGCGTCCGAGCCTGAGCTTCCCGAGGTCCTCATTCGCCCCGCCGCGAGCGTCGCCGACCGCGAGGCCTGCGCGCGCCTCATGGCGAGCTCCGAGCCGTGGATCACGCTGGGCCGCTCCTACGCGGCCTCGCTCGGGCTACTGGAGGATCCCACGCGGGAGCTGTACGTGGCGGAGCGTGCGGGTCGGCTCGTCGGGTTCGTCGTCATCAACATGCACGGGCTGCTCCGGGGCTACATCCAGACGGTGTGCGTGAGCCACGAGGAGCGCGGCAAGCGCCTGGGGACGACGCTCATACGGGGGGCGGAGGACCGGATCTTCCGCGAGAGCCCGAACGTGTTCCTCTGCGTCTCCACCTTCAACCAGGACGCGCTCCGCCTCTACCAGCGGCTGGGGTACGAGGTCGTTGGCGAGCTGCGCGATTACTTCGTGCCCGGGCACGGCGAGATTCTCATGCGGAAGACGCGCGGCCCCTGGACCGGCTTCGAGCCGGCGCCTCGGGCATCGTGATGCCGGGCGAGACCCCCATCCGCTGCGCCTGGGCCGCGACCCCGCTCTCGATCGCGTATCACGACGCGGAGTGGGGCGTGCCGGTGCACGACGACCGGACGCTGTTCGAGTTCCTGGTACTCAAGGGTGCGCAGGCCGGCCTGAGCTGGGAGACGATCCTGCGAAAGCGCGAGCGGTACCGCGAGGTATTCGCGGGCTTCGATCCCGCGCGGGTCGCGCGATTCGACACGCGCCGCGTGGGGCGGCTGCTCGCCGATCCGGGCATCGTGCGGAACCGGCTCAAGGTGGAGGGCGCCGTCCGGAACGCACGCGCGTTTCTCGAGGTGCAGCGGGAGCACGGCAGCTTCGATGCGTACGTGTGGGCGTTCGTGGGCGGGAGCCCCATCGTGAACCGGCGCCGCACCCTCCGGGACGTCCCCGCCAGCACCGCCGAATCGGACGCGCTGAGCCGTGATCTCCGCCGCCGCGGGTTCACCTTCGTGGGCTCGACGATCTGCTATGCCTTCATGCAGGCGGTCGGCATGGTGAACGACCACGCGACGGCGTGCTTCCGGTACGCGGCGCTCAGGGGCAGCGCGGGGGATGCGCGCGGCGGGTTGCGGCGCGGGGCCGCGAAACCGGGGCCGCGCGCCCGCCCGTAGTGGAGCCGTGCGCCTCACGCCGCTTCGAGCCGCCCTACTCGCCGCCACGGTCGTCGCTCCCCACGCGCTCGGGGCCCAGTCCCGCTGCGAGCCCGCCTTTCAGCCGGCCGCGGACTCGCTCGCGCAGATGACCGGCGAGCTCGGGCTCGGCGGGGCGGCGCTGGTGCTCCGGCACGAGGGGAGAGTCGTCTGCGAGGTGTACACCGGCGGGTTCGGGGTCACCACCGAGGTCCCGCTGGTCTCCGCGGCGAAGTGGCTGAGCGCGGCCACGATCCTCACGCTGGTGGACGACGGTCGGCTCAAGCTGGATGAGCCCATCGGCAAGCGGCTCTCGTACTTCAAGGGCAACCTCGGCGCGATCACGCTGCGCCAGCTGCTCTCGCTCACGTCGGGGCTGCCGGGGCTGCATCCGTGCATGACGCGCGCGGACCTGACGCTCGACGAGTGTGCCCGCGACATCGCCAAGCAAGCGCGGCTTTCCGGCCCGCCGGGCTCCGCCTTCGCGTACGGCGGAATGGGGTTCACCGTCGCCGGACGGCTGGCCGAGGTGGCGGACGGCAAGCCGTGGGCGGAGGTGTTCAGGGCGCGGATGGCCGAGCCCCTCGGCATGCGGCACACGGGGTACGGCGCGACCGCCAACCCGATGCTCTCGGAGGGGCTCGCCTACTCTACCGCCGAGGAGTACTCGCGCATGCTGCAGATGGTGCTCGACGGGGGGACCTGGGACGGGCGGCGGATCCTGTCCGCGGAGGCGGTGGAGGAGATGACGCGAGACCAGACGGCTGGAGCCGAAATCGCGGCCTCCCCCCGCGGCACCACGACCTACGGCCTTGGCTGCTGGCGCGACGTGGTGGACAGCGCCACGGGACGCGCGCTGGTGCTCACGAGCCCGGGGGCCGGCGGATTCATCCCGTGGATCAACCGGGCGCGCGGGCTCGCGGGCGTGGTGGCGGCGTATGACCGTTTGGACCGGGTGTGGCCACGCGCGGTCGGGATCATGGTGGCGGCGCGGAACGCCGTGGCCCAGGCCGACACCGCGGGCGTGGGACAGCCGTGACCGGGCTCGAGGTCCGCCGCGCGGCTCGCGGCGACGCGCCGCTCATCGCTCCCCTCTTCGACGCGTATCGCGGATTCTACGGCAAGCCGCCGGACCTCGCGCTGGCCGAGCGGTTTCTCGCCGAGCGGCTCGAGCGGGATGAATCGGTCGTGTTCGTCGGGACGGCGCGGCGGGGCTGCGCGGCGGTCGCGGCGGGCTTCACCCAGCTCTACCCGGTGTTCTCGTCCACCCGTTGCCGCCCGGCCTGGATCCTGAACGACCTCTACGTCGCGCCCGAGTTCCGGCGCACGGGGCTCGGCCGGCGCCTGGTGGAGGCGGCGTGCGCGCACGCCGCGGAAACGGGAGCGGCGGCGGTCGAGCTCATGACGGCGCACGGCAACCGGGAGGCGCAGGCGCTCTACGAGGCGCTCGGGTTCGGCCTCGATCGGGAGTTCCGGCACTACGTGCGCGAGCTGGCCGCGGCGCCTTAGCGCGCCCGGTGGACGCTCCGTCCGCCAGGCCATTCTGCCCAGCGCCGCGATCCGCTTGACCCTCGGCGCCGCTTGCCAAACCCGCACGCCGGAGAGATTTTCCGGTCCCTTCCGGGCTAGGTAGCTCAGTTGGTAGAGCAGCGGACTGAAAATCCGCGTGTCGGGGGTTCGATTCCCTCCCTAGCCACTCGCAGCTCCTCTCCAGGGCGACTTCGGGGCAACGCGAGTTTGGCCCCCACCCCAGGCCCGGCAGCCCCCTTGCCGCCGACCGCTTCCGGCGGGCATCGTTGGCTGGAATCCACCAAGCGGCCGCCGCCGATGCCCCCTTTGCCGTTCACCGACCAGGCGCGCCGTGCCATCGCTCGCGACTGCAGCGACGAGGCCGAGTGGGACGGGTTCGTGCGGGAAATTCCGTGGGCCACGGCGCACCACGCCCTCCGCTACGGAACGCTGCTCGCCCGGAGCTTCGGCTACCTCCGCCCGATCTACCGGCTGATCGAGCGCGACGGGCGGCCCGTCGGCGGGATTCCGCTCATGCGGTTCGACGCGGCCGGCATCTGGACCGCGCTCCATTCCCTTCCGTTCGACATCTACGGCGGTCCGCTGATCCACCCCGATCACCTCGACGATCCGGACCTCCACCGGGGAATCGCCGCCGAGATCGACGCCCTGGCGGCGCGGTGCCGCGCCTTCGAGGTCCGCTTCTCGATTCCGGTGACGGCGCCGCCCGCCCTTCGCAGGTGCCTCATCCAGTGGGGTGGCCGGGAAACCAAGGTGAGCGACTGCCCGGTGCTCGATCTCGACGCGCCGCTGGACGCGATCCGGCGCGGCTATCGTCCCGAGCTCCGGCGCGCGCTCCGAGCCAGCGACCGCGAGGGCATCTCGATCGCGGCGGACGCGCCGCTCGAGCACGTGCGGCAGCTCTACGGGTTCTACCGCGACCGGATGAAGCAGATCGGCGCTACGGTGAAGCCGTGGCGGTTCACCGAGGGCATCCTGCAGCAGCGGATCGGGATCCCGTTCGTGGCGTACCGGACGGGCGCTCCGGTCGGGTTTCTCGTCCTGCTTCCCGCGCCGCGCATCGCGATCTATTGGATCTCCGCATTCGACCCCCGAGCGTCCCGCGCGCGCCCAATGAGCGCCATGCTCGATGCGGCGATCGGGTGGGCCCACGGGCGCGGCATTGCCCGGTTCAGCTTCGGGGAATCGCACGGGCGCCCGGGACTCGAGCGCTTCAAGGACGGATTCGGCCCCGCGCACGCGACGCACTCGGTCGTGGTTCGGGCGTACCGCCCGGCGGCGTACCACGCGTGGCACGCGCTCGAGCCGGTGGCGCGCCGCAGCTACGCCGTGTGGGACGGCGGGCGGACCGCGCTGCGCGCGAGAACGGCTCCGCCCCCGCCTCCCCTTATCCCCCGCGCCGAGCCGGATCCCGCGTGGACAGCGCATCTTGCCGGCCGGCGGGTGCTCGTGACCGGCGCCACCGGATTCATCGGCCAGCACCTGGTGCGGGTGCTTCGGCAGGAGCCGAACGTCTCGATCAGGATTCTGGTGCGGTCGCTCGACCGGGCTCGCCAGACCTTTGGCCCAGCGGTCGCAGCGCTCGAGGTCCACGCGGGCGATCTGACGGCTCCGGACTCGCTTCGCGGGCTGTGCGCCGACGTGGACCTCGTGCTCCACAGCGGCAGCGCGGTGCCATATGCCTTTGCCGGCGCGGCGCCCCCCGGGGAATTCGCTCGCGTGAACGTGGGGGGCACGGAAAACCTGCTGGTCGAGGCGGCCGCGGCCGGCGTCCGGCAACTGGTTGTCGTCTCCAGCACCGCGGCCATGGGAACGCCGCGCGAGCCGACGGTGGACGAGCGAACCCCCTGCCGCCCGGCGGCGCCCTACCAGCTCTCGAAGCACCGGGCGGAGCAGGCGCTGCTGCGCGCGCATCGGGAGCGCGGTCTCGATGTGCGTATCATTCGGCCGTGCCTGGTTGCAGGGGAGGGCAAGCGCGGGGGCGAGCTGCTCAAGCTGTTCCGGCTCTGCCGGCGGGGCGTCTTCCCGGTGATCGGCGGCTCGCTCGAGGTCGAGAAGCCGCTGGTTGACGTGGAGGACGTGGTCCAGGCGTTGCTCCTGGCCTCGCGGCAGGGGCAGCCGGGCGAGGTCTACCTGGTGCACTCGGACGGCGGACACACGCTGGGCGGGATCCTGCGCGAGGCCGGCCGGCTGCTGGGGAGGCGCAAGCCGTATATCCGGGTTCCGCTTGCGCTCGCGCGCGCGGGGGCACATCTCGGGCCGCCGCTCGCGCGCCTTGTCGGCCGCGGGGCGCCGCTCACCCCCGAGCGCCTGGACCTGTTCCTGGCCCACCGCCACATCGACGTCGGCAAGGCGCGCGCCGAGCTGGGCTTCGTGCCGCGCCACCAGGATCTGTCGGCGATGCTGGGCCGGACCTTCCACTACTACGTAGCGACCGGCCAGTTGTAGGCGTCTCGACCCGGCTGCGGCTCGGCGCCCACTCTCTGGTGCGCGGTGCGCCGCCGCCCTACATTCGATCCGCCTTCCCTATAGTCATAGTCCCATCGCGAACCTGCGTCACCGCGTCACCATCACGTTGCGGAGTAGCGCCCAACCGTGGGCGAGCGCCGATTTTGAAGCTCCTCGGCCCTGGGAAGAAGGCCGAACGCTGTCGAATCGTCGGCGGACGAGCGGATGGACAGAGTCCAGGAGGGCGACATGGAGCAGCTCCGTGCCGGAGACCGCGTATCCCGTCGAGCAGTTCTCGGAGGCTCGATGGCGGCGGTGCTCGCGGCCGCGGTGGGCATCCCGCCCTGGCCCCGGCGGCTCCCGGCGCTGGCCGCTCGGACCGACCTCGCCCCCGACGATGCCCTGAAGCGGCTGATGGACGGCAACGCCCGCTACGTGGCCGGGAGGCTCACCTCGTTCCAGGACGACCTCCAGCTCCTCAAGCAGAAGACGGCAGAGAAGCAGCAGCCGTTCGCGGCGGTGCTCTCTTGCGCGGACTCGCGCGTGCCCGTCGAGATCGCCTTCGACCAAACGATCGGCCACGTGTTCGTCACGCGGGTGGCCGGCAACATCGTGACGCCCGAGATCATCGGGAGCCTCGAGTACGGCGTGGCCGTCCTTGGAACGCCCCTGATCATCGTGCTCGGCCACGGCTCGTGCGGCGCGGTGAGTGCCGCCATCACAGCCAAGGACGTGCCCGGGCAGATCAGCACGCTCTATCGCCACATCAGGCCGGCGGTGGACGAGGCCGGGCCGCACCTCGATGCCGCCATCCGGGCCAACGCCCGCATCCACGCCCGACTGTTGCAGGAGTCCTCTCCGGTGATCGCCGGCGTCATCAAGCAGGGCCGGCTCAAAGTGGTGGCGGCCTACTACGATCTCGCGACCGGCGCGGTCACGCTTCTGACCTAGGGCAATCCGGGCCGGAGGACTGGAAGGCGAATCTTCCGGGCGTTCCGATGAGAGCGAGGCGGCGCCCGTCAGCGGCGCGCGATGCGGCGCTCCGGTCCGGTGTAGTTCGCGTCCTGGCGATGGCGGCGCTCGATGTCCGCGTCGCCCGGCCCCTCGAGCGGATAGGGTGAAAGACCCTCGCGCATCGCGTCCACCCGCGACGCGGGGTGGCCGCCGGCGGCGCCCATATCGGATGCGCCGCCCATGCCCGACTCGGGCAGCCGTGGGTCGTCGTGCCTCTCGCTGCTCTCCTCGGAGTGGGCGAATTCGGAATCGGGGTCCCCGTGCATTGCACCTCCACGTTTCGGCGGCCAGGTGGGGGCAAGGTACGCGGGAGCGGTTTCGGCGGGTGTGGCCGCGCTCACATCGGCCGCCTCGACGAGGCGCGGCCCGAGCTTCTCTACGCCCGTGCAGACCCGGCGTGCGAGCTCCGGCGAACGCCGAGCGCCCGGAAGCCAACCGGCCGTTCAACCCCGCCCGTGGGTGCGGCGATAGTAGGCCGCCGCCTTGGCGCGGCTGCCGCACCCGTCCATGCTGCACCAGCGCCGGCGCCTGTTCTTGGTCGTGTCGTAGAAGAAGAGCACGCACTGCGGGTTCTCGCACCGGCGCACCAGCGACCGATCCCCATGCTCCAGTAGCCATGCGGCCGATTCCGCCACGGGCACGAGCACCTGCCGCGCCGAGTCCGACAGGGGAACGACTCGGGTGACGTAGCCCGCTCCGCTCCGGGCGACTTGCTGGTAGGCCGGGCGCGCCGCGAGCGCATGGTTGATCGCGCGCAGCGCCGCCGGGCCTGCATCGCGTCCCTCGGCGATCCGTCCGGCCATCCCGCGCAGCGCCGTCCGGAGCCCGACCGCCTCGCGGAAGGCCGCGTCGCCCTCGGCCGACCGGGCCCAGCGCTCTCGCGCGCGCCGCGCCGCCTCCGGCGCGACCGCTCCCGCGCGATCGAGCCAGCGTACCAGATCGCCGAAGCCGCGCAGCAGGTCCAGCGGCTCCCCCCGCCGCACGAGCTCGGTGTTCACGAAATCGAGCCAGAGCAGGTTCCCCACGAACAGGAACGCATCGCTCGCCGCGCCGGCGGCCGTCGTCATCGGTTCTCCCTCCATGCCGGGGCCCGCCAGGGCCCACGGAACCTAACCGTCAATATAAGCATTGACAGGTAAAACGAGTCTACTTACCATCAATCGCACCCGTTGATGGTAAGACAACCTCACTCGGAGCGATGCCAGATGAGCGCAGTCACCCCATTCGCGGCCGGCCACGTGGGCTTGAACGTGCGGGACCTCGCGCGGGCCAAGCGGTTCTACCAGACGGTTTTCGGTTTCGACCTCCTAGCCGAGTCCGAGGAGGGCGGGCGAGAGTTCGCCTTCCTGGGCCAAGGCGGAGCGCCCGTGCTCACCCTGTGGCAGCAGGCGGACGGCGGCTTCGCGCGAGAGCGCGCCGGCCTGCATCATCTCGCATTCCAGGCCGGCTCGATCGACGACGTCCGAGCCGCCGAGCGGCGGGTCCGGGAGCTCGGCGTGGCGATCCATCACGACGGCATCGTGCCGCACGCGGAGGGCGCCGAGTCCGGCGGCATCTACTTCGAGGATCCGGACGGAATCCGGCTGGAGATCTACGCGGCCACGGGTGCAGGCGAGCGTCCGGCTCCGGTATCCGGTGCGCCGACCTGCGGGTTCTTCTGAGCCGGCGGGGGAGCGCTCATGCGGCGAGAGTACCATCCAGGCGAGCGCGCGGTACAGGAGCGCGCCGGCGTGAGCGCGGTCGCGGCCCGGATCGGCAACTCGGTCCACGCGGCGCTCCCACCGGTCGCGCGGGCGTTCCTCGAGCAGCAGCAGCTCGCGGTGCTCGCGGCGGCGGACGCGCGGGGCCGCCCGTGGGCGTCCGCGCTCACGGGCGCGCCCGGGTTCCTTCGCGTGGTGGACGAGCGCACGGTGCGGGTCGCCGCGCCGCATCAGCCGGCGAGCGAGGCGCCGGTGACGTCGGGTGATCCGGCGGGACTCCTGGTCCCGGATTTCGCCACCCGCCGCCGCCTCCGCGTGAACGGCCGGATGGAGCGCGCGTCCGACCGCGCGATCCTCATCCGGGCCGAGCAGGTGTACGCGAACTGTCCCAAGTACATCCAGCGCCGCACCTTGAACCCCACGCGGCTCGTGCCGGCGGCGTCGCCTCGGGTCGGAGCTCGCGCGGCGACGCTCACCGAGGCGCAGCGCGAGTGGATCCGCCGCGCAGACACCTTCTTCATCGCGACCCTGAATCCGGGCGAGGGAGCCGACGCGTCGCACCGCGGCGGGATGCCCGGTTTCGTGAGCGTGGCGGGTGACCGCCTCACCTGGGCCGACTACGCGGGGAACAACATGTTCAACACGCTGGGCAATATCACGGTCCACCCCTACGCCGGGCTGCTCTTCCCCGACTTCGTGACCGGTGCAACGCTCCACCTCACCGGCCGCGCGGCCCTCCACTGGAAGGCCGCCGGCGGGGAGTCACCCCCCGACGCCGGGGCCGCCGCCACCGGCCGGCTGGTGGAGCTGGTCGTCGAGGAGGTCGTGGAAATGCGCGATGCGTGGCCGGTTTCGGGCGGAGCGGTCGAGTACTCGCCCTTCAACCCGAGCCCGGCCGCCGGCCCTCACGCGGCCCGCACCGCCGCCGAGTCGTAGAAGAAGCGCTCCTCGACGACGCGGTCTCCCTCCCAGCGTTGCCAGGCGAGCTGGTCGAGCCGGTACCGCCCCCCATCCGTTCCGGTATAGTCGAAGATCCAGTGGATCACCGCCCGGTCGCCGTGAACCAGGGCGCTGAGGGCCCGCACCTCGTGGAACCGGGCGACGCTCGCGAGGAACCCTCGCTCCCGGTCCCGGTTCGCGGCCTTGCCGACCGTCGGCGGGTGGCCGTTCTCCTGCATGACGACGTTGTCGGCATAGAACTCGTCGATCGCCTCGACGAGGGCGTGGCGCTCGACCGTCGCGATCAGCCGCTCGACGCGCTGCTGGGTGGGCATGGGGCGCTCCTCGAGAATGGTTAACCTATAAACGCTCCACATGTGAAATAGTTTCAGGCGGGCCGGCGCGCAAGGCGCCGGGGCGGTCGGCCCCCGAACGGCCCGGAGCGCGCGGGCGAGCTATCCGACGCCCGGATCGGCGGCGCCGAGCGCCGCCCGCGCGCGGTCCAACAGCCCGACCAGCTCGCGGCTCTCGCTCAGGGAAAGCGCGCCGAGCACCTGCTCGTCGGCCGCATCCACGGGCTCGTCCAGCCGGGCCAGCAGGGCACGCCCGGCGGCCGTCAGCAGACAGCGGACCTCCCGCCGGTCTCCCGCGGTGCGGGTGCGCCGCACGTATCCGGCCTGCTCCAGGCGGTCGATGAGCCGGGTGATGCCGGGCGCCGGCACGAGCAGGCGCTCCCGAATGGCCATCGTCGGAAGGCCGTCCGCGCCGGCGCCGCGCAGGATGCGGAGCGCGTTGTACTGCGCGAAGCTCAGGCCTTCCGCCTGGACCACCCGCGCGAGGTACCGCTCCACCAGGGCGGCGGTGCGGAGCAGCGCGATGATCGCCGCCTGGCGCGGCGAAGCCGGCGCGCGGCGGGCGCCGCTGGCCGACGCCCGCCCCGCTCCGGGAGATGCTCGAGGAGGCATGCCGCCAGGCTAGGCGCGCACGTGCGGCAGGTCAAGTATGGCGCTCGGGCGCGCGTCGGATCAGCGCAGCATGCCGGCCATCACCCAGGCGGCGGGGCCCTGGAGCTCGGCGTCCTCCCGTTGCTGCGCCGCCTGATCGAGGAAGAGCTCCAGCCGGTCCGGAGGGAGCGCGGGCGCGAAGTAATGACCCTGGCCGAGCTCGCAGCCCAGCACGGTGAGCGCGGCGCGCTGCTCGGCCGTCTCGATGCCCTCCGCCACGGTGCGCAGCTTGAGCGTATCGCCCAGGCCGACGATGGCGCGCGCCAGCGCGGCCTTCTCGATGCCGGCGCCCACGTCCGCCACGAACGGCCGCGCGATCTTGAGGATGTCGATCGGGAAGCGGCGCAGGTACTCGAGCGACGAGTAGCCGGTGCCGAAATCGTCGATCGCGAGCCGTACGCCGAGGTCCTTGAGCTCCTGGAGCCGCTCGAGCATCGAGCCGGTCTGCTGCATCAGCGTGCCCTCGGTGATCTCCAGCATCACGGCGCCGGGGTTGACGCCGGTCTGGATCAGCGCGGTGCGGGTGCCGGCCACCAGGTCCCGCTCGAGCAGCTGCCTGGCGGAGAGGTTGACGGCCACCGAGAGATCGAGCTCGGGGTACTCCAGTCGCCACGCCTGCGCCTGCCGGCACGCCTCCCGCAGCACCCACCAGCCGAGCGGCAGCATCAGGCCGCTCTCCTCGGAGAGCGGAACGAAGTGCTGCGGCAGCAGCAAGCCGTGACGCGGGTGGTTCCACCGGACCAGCGCCTCGACGCCGCGGACGGCGCCCGTGCGGAGGCAGACGATCGGCTGATAGTGGAGCACCAGCTCGTCGCGGTCCAGCGCGCTCCGGAGCTCGCCCTCGAGCTCGAGGCGCTCGCGCAGGTCGGTGTACATCTGCGTCTGGTAGGTCTCCGAGCGGCCCTTCCCCCCGCGCTTGGCGGCGTACATCGCCACGTCCGCATTGCGGAGCAGGTCGTCGGCCGACTCGTCGCCGGCGGCGGTCGCGACGCCCACGCTCGCCCGGACCGGGATCTCGTTCCCGCCCAGGTGGAAGGGCACCTCCATCGCCTCGGTGAGCCGCTGGATGAGCTCGTCGGCGCCGTCGCAGCCGGCGCCGTCCTCCAGCAGAATGCCGAACTCGTCGCCCCCCAGCCGCGCCACCGTGTCCGTCACCCGCGCGCAGGAGCGGAAGCGCTCCGCCGCCGCGATCAGCAGCCGGTCGCCCTCGGCGTGGCCGAGGGTATCGTTCACCGTCTTGAAGTCGTCCAAGTCGAGGAACAGGACCGTGATCGCGCGGCCCTGGCGGCGGGCGAGCGCCAGGGCATGACTCACCCGGTCGCGGAAGAGCGCCCGGTTGGCGAGCCCGGTGAGCGGATCGTGGAAGGCCTGGTGGATGAGCTGCTGCTCCAGCCGCTTGCGCTCGCTCACGTCGCGGGTGTTGAGCACGATCCCCCGGACGGTCGGCTCGTCCAGCAGATTGGTGGCGATGACTTCGGCGTGGAGCGCGGATCCGTCCGGCTGGCGGAAGCGCCACTCCACCGGATGCATCCCGCCCGGGGTGCGCGCCGCCTCGGCCACGAAGGTCCGCGCCTGCTCACCGTCGTCGCCATAGAGCAGGTCGGAGATCTGCCGCCCCTCGATCGCGGCCGGGTCGCAGCGGAGCACGCGCGCGGCGGAGGGACTCACGAACCGGATCGTGCCGTCGGGGCGGACCACGATGATCACGTCCGACGAATGCTGCACCAGCGCGCGGAAGCGGGCCTCGTTCTGCCGGGCCGCCGTCTCCGCGAGAAGCCGCACGTTCTCGCGCACGGCCAGCACCTGCCGCGCCACCACCAGGACGGTCGCGAGCACGGCGCCGATCGCCACCCCGCTCAGCGGGTCGGTCCAGTAGCGGAACGCCGTCGCCAGCAACAGCGCGTACGTGGTCGCGACCGCGGCGTAGGGCAGCGGGCTCAACGGCTGCCGCCGCGGCAGGTAGTGGCGCGCGCCGCTGTCGGCCGGCACCGGCTCGCGCCAGTAGAGCTCGGCGCTCGCGATCATCAGCAGATACGCGAGCAGGTACAGCGCGTCGATCAGGCTCGCGGTGCGGCCGCCGGTCTCGACCACCAGCAGGTCGAAGGTGAGGTCGCCGACGACGCTGAGCGATATGCCCGAGACGAGCAGGCCGAACGCCCGGCGGTTGCCGTCGAGCGGGCCGCGGAGCAGCACCGTCGTGATCGCGAGGAGCACGAGCAGGCTCGCGATCGGGTAGGCGAACGCGAGCAGGATGACGACCGCGTCGCTCGCGTGGTCCGCGGTGCCGCGCACGGTGAAGTACCAGATCGCCACGCCGCCGCCGGCGACCACCATCGCCGCGTCGAGGCCGAACTTCCAGCTCTCGAGCTTGGTGCGGCGGGAGAGGGGCACCGAGAGGAGCGCCGTGATGATGGCGAGACTGTCGCCGAGGTAGAACGGATCGGCCCACGAGACCGGCGGGTTCGAGCGGAGGCCGACCAGGTAATAGGTCGAGATCGCGTTGCCGCAGAGCACGAGGAACGATCCCAAGGCGAGCAGCCGGAGCGCCCGCCGCACCCGCCCGTCGAGCAGCTCGTTGCTCGCGGCCACGAGGTTGAGCAGCACGACGGTGAGGTTGAGCGGCATGAACGCGACGTTGCCGACGATGTCGCGCACCGTGGGGCTGCCCCAGCCGGACCGCTCCCATGCGATGTAGGCGAGCCCGTACACCGCGGCGGCCACCGTGATGGGCCCGACCCGCTCGATCGGGCTCGGGGCATCCAGGGCGGCCGGAATGGCCTCCGGACCGGTCCGGCGCGGTGACGACGTCACAAGACTCCCGCGTTACGGTTGATGCAGCCGCCAGCACCTGCCCGGCAAAGGCATTCTGCAACGCCTCCAGCCGTGGGGCGGGCGTTCTCGGCGTTCATGGCAATGCTGATGCCGCAACCCGGAAATCGGGCCAAGTCGTTCACCCGCTTAGCTTCCACCCGTGCTGCAAGGCCAATACGAGTGCTACGCGGTCGCGCCGCCGGGGCTGGAGACGTTGACCGCCCGGGAGCTACGCACGCTCGGGCTCGCGCCGTGGCGCGTGGAGCCCGGAGGCGTCGAGTTTCGATGCACCCCGGAGGGGCTCTACGCGGCCAATCTCGAGCTCCGCACGGCGAGCCGCGTGCTGGTGCGGATGGCTCGGTTCCACGCATCGACGTTCTACGAGCTGGAGCGGCGTGCGAAGCGCGTGTCCTGGGAGCGATTCACGGCTTCGGGCGTCGCGCTGCAATTCCGAATCACCTCGCGCGAGTCGAAGCTGTACCACCAGCGCGCTGTCGCGGAGCGGCTCGCGGCCGCGGCGGAACGGCTGGCGGGCGTTCGCGCGGCGCCGCACCTCGCGGGTGAGGACCCGGGCGGCGACGCGCAGCTTGTGGTCGTGCGCCTCGTCCACGACGAGTGCACCCTGAGCGCGGACAGCAGCGGCGCACACCTGCACCACCGCGGCTATCGGCTCGCGTCGGCGAAGGCGCCGCTGCGCGAGAACCTGGCGGCGGCGATGGTGCTCGCGGCCGGGTGGGAGCCATCGGCGCCGCTCGTGGATCCGCTCGCAGGGTCGGGCACCATCCCGATCGAGGCGGCGCTCATCGCGCGCCGGATCGCACCCGGGCTCTCGCGCGCGTTCGGGTTCGAGCGGTGGCCGGAATTCGACCCGGCATGCTGGAGCCGTCTCGTGGCCGCGGCGCGCGCGCGGGCGCTCCCGCGTGCGCCGTGCCGCATCCTGGGGTCGGACCGCGACGCCGGAGCGGTGGCCGCCGCCGCCGCGAACGCCGAGCGGGCGGGCGTGGCGGGCGACGTCGAGCTTCGCCACTGCGCGGTGAGCGCGATCGAGCCGCCGCCCGGGCCGGGCTGGGTCGTCACCAATCCACCGTACGGCGTGCGTGTGGGCGAGCGAGCGAAGCTCAGGAATCTCTACGCCCAGCTCGGCAACGTGCTCCGGCGGCGTTGCCCCGGGTGCGCGCTCGCGATGCTCTCCGCGCATCCCGAGCTCGAGCGCCAGGTGGGCGTGCCGCTTCAGCCGCTGTTCGACACGACCAACGGCGGTCTCAGGGTCCGTTTGGTGAGGGGGACTATCTGACAGGCCGACGAGCGCCCCCAACGCGAGCGCGCCGGCCTTCGGGGCCGGCGCGCTGTGGTCGATCGGGGCCGCTATCGGGCGGAGGCCTGCTCGGACTCTCCTCGGATGAAGCGGAGCGCCATCTTGGCCATGAACGCGACGTCGTCGTTCGGATCGTTGTCGCGCACCTGCTCGAGCTTGGGAACCGCCGCGGCGGCGGCCGGCCCGATCTCGCGGAGCGCCACGCAGACGGGGTAACGGACCGAGGCGGCCGGATCGTCCAGCGCGGCGATGAGCGCCGGCACGGCGGCCTTGGCGGCCGGGCCCATGCCGCTGATCGCGTACGCCGCGGCGTTTCGGGTCTGCGGCGCGGGCGACTTGAGGTCCTGGATCCAGGCCGAGAGCGGACGCCCCTCGGCGGCTGCCTGCCGCTGGTTCGACGCCTTCTGCTGCGCGGCGGCCGGCGTGGCCAGAAGGACCACTGCGAGGGCGCCGAAGACCATCCGTGACATTGGGTTCCCGAGGTGGCGGAGTTGCAAGTACATAGCGCTCCTTGGAAGGTCGCCCGGTTGCGGTGCGAATGCAAGCGCCGGCGCGCGGCCGGCGCGCGCGGGCAGTAGTTCAGACCCGCTACCGGCGCGCGGATCTCCCGCTGGCGCAGTGCGGCGTTCCCCCAGGTGCTATTGTTAGAGCTTTCCGGAGACTGTTCCCGATGCGCGAGTGGGATCGCCAGCCGCTCGAGCCGCCGAGGGTCCCATGATCGTGCTCGACAGGGAGGACCGATTCCGCGAGGCGGAGATTCCAGCCCGCACGCCGATATGACGGCGACCGGGCCGCGCCTCTCGCTGCCGGTGTCCGCGCGGGATCACGCGCTCGGGCCCGCCGACGCGCCGGTCACGCTGCTCGAGTACGGCGACTTCGAGTGCCCGCACTGCGGGCGGGCGTATCCCCTCGTGCTGCGGGCGCTCGACCGCATGGGGCCCCGGCTTCGCTTCGTGTTCCGCCACTATCCGATCTCCGTGAGCCATGCGCACGCGCAGCTCGCGGCCGAGGCGGCCGAGGCGGCCGCGGCACAGGAGCGCTTCTGGGAGATGCACAACCGGCTCTTCGAGCACCAGGACGCGCTCGACCGGGAGTCGCTTACCGCCCACGCCCGCGCGCTCGGGCTCGATGTCGAGCGCTTCGATCGCGAGCTCGACGCGGGCGCATATCGGGACCGGGTGCTGTCCGACATGGAGAGCGGCGAGGATAGCGGCGTGCTCTGGACGCCGACCTTCTTCGTGAACGGCGTGCGCTACGGTTACGGCGAGGACCTGGCCGGCCTGATCGCCGCGTTGGAGCGGACCGCGGCGCGATAGCCTGTCCTACCAGTCCCTCTCGTCGCGGGTCGGACGCCTCGCGGGGCGCCCGAAGTGGCTCGAGAGCTGCTCCCGCTGCACCGCGTCGAGCAGCTGGCGGGCCTGGCTCTCGTTCAGCTCCTCCGCCGATTCGCCCTCTCCCGAGCCGTACCCGCCGCCCGCCATCGCGCCCACCGCCGCCTGCGGCGTCCCGGTGAAGCCGGGCACGTTCTGCGCGCCGCGGCCGTAATCGCCGCGGCGGCCGCGCCCCGACGAGCTTCCGGTCGGCGTGTCCCCCCGCTTCCGGAGCGCCACCTCGAGATTCCACTTGGCGTCGGTGTTGGACGGATCGGCGCGAAGGACCGCCTCGTACGCCGCGATCGCCTGGGCGAAGAGGGCATCCTTGTCGCCCGGATCGGCGTCCTCCGCTGCACGGACCGCCGCGTTGCCCAAATTGAAGAGGGTGCGGGCGCGAAGCTCCGGCGCCCCGCCGCTCACGTCGCGGTAGGCCTTGATGGCCTGGGGGTAGTGCTTGAGGCGGTACAGCGCGTTGGCCGCGTCGTAGGCGAGGGCCGGGTCCTCCGACTTCGCGTGCGCGCGCTCGAAGGCCTGGTGCGCGTCGGCCCAGCGCCCGTCGTCGTAGAGTCGCTCACCCCGGCGCGCCTCGCGTGACGCGGTGGCGCAGGCCGCGACGACAAGAGCCGCGAGCGCCGCGGCCGCCAAGGCCGGCGCCCGGCCGGCGGCGCCGCGGCGGCGGCGCCGGGCGAGCGGCTCGATCGCGAGGACGGCGAGCGCGAGCGCGAGCGGCCACTGGAACCGATCCGCGTGGCGGCGCGCCTTGGTGACGGCGAGCGCGTGCACGTCGAGCCGGGAGAGCCCCTGGGCCAGCGCGCGCATTTCGTCCGGGTTCGCGGCGCGCGCGTAGAGGCCGCCCGTCTCGCGGGCCGCCCGGCGCAGGTCGCCTTCCTCGAGGCGCGAGACGACGATCCGCCCGATGTGGTCGCGATGGTACGGCTCCGGCGCCTCGCTGCTGTCGGCGGGCACGGGCGCGCCCTCGGACGTGCCCACCCCGATCGCGAAGACCGGGACCTCCTGCTTCTTGAGCGCCGCGAGCGCGCGGTCCATGTCGCTCTCGCCGCTCTCGCCGTCGGAGACCAGGACCGCCGCCTGGTAGCCCCGCTCGCCCTCGTGCGCGAAGGTGCGGGCGGCGGTCGCCAGGGCGCTGGACACGTCGGTCGAGGGATCGCCCAGGTCGCCCGGCTTGGCCGACTCGAGGAACAGGCGGAACGCGGCGCGGTCGGCCGTGAGCGGCAACTGCAGGAACGCGCTCCCGCCGAACACGACCAGCCCGAGCCGGTCGTTGGGCGACGCCGCCACCGCTTCGAGCGCGGCCCGCTTGGCCGCGGCGAGCCGGGTGGGCTTCACGTCGGGCACCGTCATCGAGCGGGACAGGTCGAGCAGCACCAGGACGTCGCGCCCCTCGCGGGCGATCGCGGCGGGGCGGTCGCCGAGCTGCGGCCGCGCGAGCGCGATCCCGGCCAGGGTGAGCGCGCCGAGCCGGAGCGCCGCGCCCAGCCGCCGGTCGCGCGGGCGGGCAAGCGCCGAGGAGCGGGCGAGCACCTGCGGCTCGCCAAAGGCCGCGAGCCCCCGCGCCCGGCGCCGCTCCGCCCGCGCGACAAACCAGACCGCGAGCGGGAGCAGCAGTATCAGGGCGACGAGCCAGACCGGGGCGGCGAAGCCGAGCGGGTTCACGGGACCGTCCGCAGCCAGCCCGCGCCCAATCCGAGCTCGAGCCCGAGAAGCAGCAGGCCGGGCGCGAGGAAGAAGGCGAACAGCTCCCGGTACTCCCGGGTCTCGCCGATCGTGACATCGGTGCGCTCGAGCGGGTCGA
This sequence comes from Gemmatimonadales bacterium, assembly GCA_035700905.1. Lineage (GTDB taxonomy): Bacteria > Gemmatimonadota > Gemmatimonadetes > Gemmatimonadales > GWC2-71-9 > DASQPE01. The sequence continues at coordinate 27,539 of DASSOD010000258.1, forward strand.
TCTCGCCCATGATGCGCTCGAGCGCCTCGGGATCGGTGGCGCGGAAGAACCGGCCGCCGGTGCGCTCGGCGATGCGGGTGAGGATGATCTCGTCCTGCCGCGTGAGCCGGGCGGCGGTGTTGCCCACCCGCCACACCCCGTTGAGCGCGACGCTCGAGGTGTCCGCGGTGCTCAGGCCCACGGTGTGGATCCGGATCCCGAGCGCGCGCGCCGCCTCCGCGGCCTCGAGCGGCGACGGCTTGCCGGTGTTGTTGGCGCCGTCGGTCACCAGCACGATCGTGCTCGCCTTGGGCGGCAGGTCCTTGAGCTGCGCGAGGGCCAGCGCGAGCGCGGTCCCGATCGCCGTGCCGTCCGGAAGCATGCCGATGTCCACCTGCCCCAGGAGCTGCTCGACCAGGTCCACGTCGGGCGTGAGGGGCGCCTGCAGGAACGCGCGGCCGGCAAAGACGACCAGCCCCATGAGATCGCCGTCACGCCGGCGGACGAAATCGCTCAGCACTCGCCGGCCCACCATGATCCGGTTGCCGGGCTGGAAGTCGCCCGACTTCATGCTGCTCGACACGTCGAGGACCAGCATGAGGTTGCGGGACCGGATGTGGATGTCCTCCATGCGGCTCGTGACCTGCGGCCGCGCCAGCGCCAGGACGAGGAGCGCGGCGCCGAGGACGCCCGCCACCGCCGGCAGCCAGCGCCAGCGCTCCCGCCAGAGGCGCGGCTCCTCGGCGAGCAGGGCCAGCATCGGAAAGGCGATGTGCTCCCGGGGCGGCTCGCGCCGCCTGCGCCAGCGCGCGACGGCCCAGGCGGCGGGGAGGAGCAGCAGGAGCAGCAGCAGGGGATCAGCGAACCGCATCGCTGGTCTCCGGCGTCGGGACGGCGCGGTGCCAGGCGTCGAGGAGCCCACGCGCCGCGCGGGTGAATCCGCTCGCGCTCAGCTCGTCGGGCCGGACCCGCGCGAACTTCACCAGATCCGCCTCGGCAAAGAGATCCAAGGCCCGCTCCCGCAGCCCCTCGGCGGCCAGGTGCGGCGGCAGCGCCCAGACCAGCTCGCCGGTGGTGCGCTCGAGCGCGGGCACCTGCTCCGCGTCCTCGAGGTAGCGGCGCAGCGCGTCGGCCACCGCCTCGTAGTGGCGCGTCACCTCGCCGCGGAGCGGCCAGCGCTCGCGCTCGATGTGGGTGAGGCGCGCGACCGTGATCTCGTACGCCCCGAGCACCACCGGCTCGGGGCCCGAGGGTTCGGCTGCGGCGGCGAGCGGCGGGGGCGCGGCGCGGCGGCGGCGGCGGAGCCACCAGGCGGCGAGCGCGAGGATCGCCGCCCCCGCAAGCCAGGGGGCCCAGGGCCCGCCGCCCACCCGCGCGATGTCGCGGATGTCCTTGAGCGGCGGGTTGCCCGCCGGGATCGTGGGCGCGATCTCGACCGCGGCCGTCGTGTCGCTCACGATGAACCCGCGGAGGTTGGCCGCGACGCGCACGAACGGAAGGCCGAACGGCGGGATCCGCTGCACGCCGGTGCGATAGAACGCGACCTTGGCCGTGCCGGTGAGGACGCGGCTGCCGGCGGCCTCGAGCCGCGAGATCTCGAGGATGCGCACGCCCTCGGGGAGCGAGTCGGGCGGGCGGGGCATGGAGTCGCTCACCAGGTCGCGCTCGTGCAGGTGCACCCGAAACCGCAGCGTGACCGGCTCGCCGATCGTGCGGCGGCCGGAATCCGCCGCCACCTCGAAGCGGTGCTCCCATTCCTGCGCCGGGAGCGACGCCGGAGCCGCCGTCGCGAGCGCCTGTCCCGCGGCGAGCGCCGCGACCGCGTGCCGCCTCAGCGCCACCGCCGCTCCCTCCTCCGGAAGAACGCGAGCAGGGGCTCGGCGTACGGCTCGGGCGTTTCGAGCCGGAGCAGGTCCACCCGCCGCTCGCGGAGGCTCTGCGCCAGGGCCCGGTCCCACTCGGCCGCGCGCTCGGCGAAGCGGATCCGGAGGGCGGCGTCGGAGGTGTTCACCAGGCGCCAGGCGCCGCTCTCGGGATCGCGCAGCGTGACGACGCCCGCGTCGGGCAGCTCGCGCTCGCGCGGGTCCACGAGCTGGACCGCGATCGCATCGTGGCGCCGCGCCAGCCGGGCGAGCGGATCCTGCCAGCCCTCGGCGAGGAAGTCCGAGAGCACCACCAGCACGGCGCGCCGGCGGAGCAGCGGCTCGAGGAACCGGAGGCTCTCCGCGAGATCGGTGCGCCGGCGGCGGGGCTCGAAGGCGAGCAATTCGCTCACCAGCCGGAGCGCCTGGCGGCGGCCCTTCGCCGGCGGCAGATAGCGCTCCACCCCGTCGGTGAAGAGCGCGAGGCCCGCGCGATCGTTGCTCCGCGCGGCGGCGAACGCCAGGACGGCGGCGAGCTCGGTCGCGAGCTCCCGCTTGGTGCGCCGGGCCGAGCCGAACGCCCCTGAGGCGCTCGCATCCACGACCAGCAGCAGCCCGAGCTCGCGCTCCTCGAGGTGCCGCTTGACGTAGGTGTTGCCGAGGCGGGCGGTCACCTTCCAGTCGATGGTGCGCACGTCGTCGCCGGGCTGGTACTCGCGCACGTCGGCGAACTCGATGCCGCGCCCGCGAAACGCGCTGGCGTACTCGCCGGCGACGAGGTCGCGCACCAGCTGCCGGGTGGTGATCTCGAGCCGCCGCACCTCGGCGGCGACTTCTTCGGGGGTCACGGAACCTGCACGACCTCGAGGATGCGGCTGAGGAGCTGATCCGCACCGACAC
>DASSOD010000259.1:0-7109 GCA_035700905.1 Gemmatimonadales bacterium
GATCAATCTCTCCTGGACCGACAACTCGTCCAACGAGACCGGGTTCGAGATCTGGCGCTCCACCACGGGACAGAACGGCACCTACAGCTCGCTCGCCACGGTCGGGGCCAACGTCAGGACCTACTCCAACACCGGCCTCTCGGCGAGCACGCAGTACTGCTACCAGGTTCGCGCCTCCGGCTCGACGCCGTCGGCGTTCTCGAACAGCTCCTGCGCCACCACGTCCGGCGGCGGCTCCGGCGGGTCGGGCGCGGCGTCGAACCTCACCGCCACGGCCCGCACGTACCGCGAGGTGGATCTCACCTGGCAGAACAACTCGAGCAGCGTCACCACGAACGAGGTCTGGCGGTCCACCACCGGGATCTCGGGGAGCTACACGGCCATCGCCTGGCTGTCGGGAACCCGGCAGACCTACCAGAACATGAGCCTCACGCAGAACAAGCAGTACTGCTACAAGATCAAGGCGCTCACCAGCAGCGGCTCCCTCGGCTTCTCGGATCCCACCTGCGCCACCACGCCCAACCTCGACCCGTCCTCGGTGCGGGTGGTGACGTTCGGCGACTCGAACACGGACCGCTGCAACGATCCCGTGCCGGCATCGGACCTCGGCTCCTACGTGTCGCGGGTGCCGCGGCTCGCCTTCGACGACCCGAATTTGAGCTGCCAGGTGGCCGGCCACATCGAGAGCCGGTGGAGCCAGAGCCACAGCAACGCCATCACCGCGGTGAACCACGGCATCACCGCCACGACCACGGGCGGCGGCAGCTTCGGCGGGCCGAACCGGACCTCGTCCAGCGCGCCCAACGCGCGGACGGTGGTGAACAACGTCACCCGCTTCGCGGGCGAGGTGCTGGGCGACGCCTATCCGTGGTCCGGCGGCGAGAGCTACAACACCAGTTTCCCGAACGGGCCGATCAAGCGGTGGAACGCCTTCCCGCCGCGGACCTCGAACGACTTCGTCTACGTCGCGCTCGGCACCAACGACGTCGCGAGCGGCATGACCACCGCCCAGACGCTCGCCAACCTCACCTGGATGGTGGACCAGTGGACCGGGCGCGGCCTCCCGGCCAGCCACTTCATCATCGCCACGTTGCCGCCGCGCACCGACGGCAACTTCGGCGCGCAGATCTCGGCCATCAACGACGGCATCCGATCGCTGGCGTCGAACCGCGGACTCCGGCTGGTGGACCTCGCCGCCTTCACGTCCAACGACAACGGCGTCACCTGGAAGGACAATTCGCTGCAGGTGGGCGACGGCGTGCACTACGTGGACTCGGTCCGCGACTGGATCGCGGGCCAGATCGTTTCCCTCATCGCCCCGCTGGTCAGTTGACCAGCACCGCGGCGCCCTGCAGGGCGCCGCGGCGCAGGCGGTCCATCGCTTCGTTCGCCTCGCCCAACGGAAACGCGTGGGTCTCGGTCTTCACCGGGACCCGCGGCGCGAGCGCCAGGAACTCCTCCCCATCCCGGCGCGTGAGATTCGCCACCGATCGGACGGTCCGCTCGCCCCAGAGGATCTCGTAGGGGAAGCTCGGGATCGGGCTCATGTGGATGCCCGCGCACACGACCGTGCCGCCCTTCGCCACGGCCCGGAGCGCGACCGGCACCAGCGCGCCCACCGGCGCGAAGAGCATCGCCGCGTCGAGCGGCTCCGGCGGCGGCTCGTCGGACGCGCCGGCCCAGACGGCGCCGAGCGCGAGCGCGAACCGCTGGCTCTCGACGTCGCCCCGCCGGGTGAAGGCGAAGACCCGCCGCCCCTCGTGCCGCGCCACCTGAGCGATCAGGTGCGCGGCCGCCCCGAAGCCGTAGAGGCCCAGGTTGGCCGCGTCGCCCGCGGCCCGGAGCGCGCGGTAGCCGATCAGCCCCGCGCAAAGGAGCGGGGCCGCCTCGACGTCGCCATATTCGGCGGGCAGCGGGAAGCAGAACCGCTCGTCGGCCACGGTGTGGGTGGCGTACCCGCCGTCGATCTGGTACCCGGTGAAGCGGGCGAAGTCGCACAGGTTCTCGCGGCCGGTGGTGCAATAGCGGCAGCGGCCGCAGGTCCAGCCCAGCCAGGGCACGCCCACGCGGTCGCCCACGGCGAACCGGCCGGCGCCCCGGCCCAGCGCGGCGACGCGCCCGACGATCTCGTGTCCCGGGACGAGCGGCAGCTTGGGATCGGGAAGGTCGCCTTCGGCCACGTGGAGATCGGTGCGGCAGACGGCGCAGGCCCGCACCTCGAGCAGCACCTGCCCCGGCCCGGGCACGGGATCGGGGCGCTCCGCGGGCCGGAGCGGCGAGCCGGGCCGATCGAGCACCATCGCGCGCATGGCGCAAGCTTGACGGAAGCCGCCACCCGGAGCAAGGCTGAAACATGCCCCGAAGAAACGGCGTAGAGGCCGGTCCGAACGATGACCGCGGTTCCTGAGGTCCTGCAGAGCGCCTTTGCCGGCCGCTACCGTCTCGAGCGCCAACTCGGCCGCGGCGGCATGGGCGCGGTCTACCTGGCGGAGGACCTGAAGCATGCGCGGCGCGTCGCGATCAAGGTCCTCCCGCCCGATCTCGCCACCGGCGCGGCGCCGCAGCGCTTTCTCCGCGAGATCCACATCGCGGCGGGGCTCACCCACCCGCAGATCGTGCCGGTCCACGACTCGGGCGAGCACGGCGGGTTTCTCTACTACGTCATGCCCTTTCTCGCGGGCGAGTCGCTCCGCGAGCGCCTGGCGCGCGACCAGCGCCTTCCCGTCGCGGACGCGGTGCGCATCGCGCGCGCGGTGGCGCTCGCGCTCGACTACGCGCACCGCCAGGGCGTGCTGCACCGCGACATCAAGCCGGAGAACATCCTGCTGCACGAGGGCGAGGCCGTGGTGGCCGACTTCGGCATCGCCCGCGCCGTGACGGCCGTGCGCGGCGTGCAGGTGTCCGAGCCCGGCGTCGCCATCGGCACCCCCGCGTACATGAGCCCCGAGCAGGCCACGGCCGAGCGGGACCTCGACGGCCGGAGCGACATCTACGCGCTGGGCTGCGTGCTGTTCGAGATGCTCGCGGGCCGCCCGCCGTTTTCCGGCGGGACGGCCCGCTCGGTCATGGCCCGCCACGTGGTCGAGCCCGCGCCGCCGGTTCGCGCGCTCCGCCCCGACGCCCCCGAGGCCGTGGAGCGGGCGCTCGAGCGCAGCCTCGCCAAGGAGCCGGCGGACCGGTTTCCCACCGCCGGCGATCTCGCCCGGGCGCTCGAGGGCATCGCGGGCGCGGGGGAGGTGGAGGCGGCGCCCATCCTGGCGCGCCCGCCCAGCGACCGCCGCGCCATCGCGGTGCTGCCGTTCGTGGACCTGAGCGGCGACCCGGGCATGGAGTACTTCACCGACGGCATGACCGACGAGCTGATCGACGCGCTCACCCACGTCGAGGGGCTCCACGTGGCGAGCCGGACTACCGTCTTCGCCTACAAGGGACGCCAGACCGACGTCCGCACCCTGGGCGCGATGCTGAACGTCGCGGTCGTGCTGGAGGGTACGGTGCGGCGCGCCGGCTCGCGGCTCCGGGTCACGGCGCGCCTCACCGAGGTCGCCACGGGCCGCCACCTCTGGTCCAGCCGGTTCGACCGCGACATGGCCGACGTGTTCGAGGTGCAGGACGAGCTGGCGGCGAGCATCGTGGCCACCATGCGGGCCAAGCTGGTGGGTGACATCGGGGAGCCGGAGACGCGGCGGCACACCGCCAGCCTCGCGGCGTACAACCTCTACCTCAAGGGCCGCTACGCCTGGAACCTCCGCACGGCGGAGGGCGCGGTCGAGGCGATCCGCTGCTTCGAGGCCGCGATCGCGGAGGATCCGGGGTACGCGCTCGCCTACACCGGGCTCGCCGATTCCTACGCGCTGCAGCTCGACTACCGCGGCGTCCCGGTGGCGGAGGGGCTGCTCAAGGCGAAGGAGATGGCGCTCCGCGCGCTCGCGCTGGACGACAGCCTGGCCGAAGCGCACACCTCGCTCGCCTGGGTGCAGTTCATCTACGAGTGGGACTGGGACTCCGCGCTGCGCTCGTTCCGCCGCGCGCTCGAGCTCAACCCGCGCTACCCCACCGCCTACCAGTGGTCCGCCTGGCTGATGCTCGCGCTCCGGAGGGACGAGGAGGCGCTCGCCGCCGGCCGGACCGCGGCGGAGCTCGACCCCGGCTCGGTGTCCATCCGGCGGAGCCTGGGCTGGCTCTACTACCAGACGCGCCGGTACGACACGGCGGCGGAGCACCTTCAGCGCGCGCTGGCGATGAATCCCACGGCGGAAGAGACGCACCGCATCCTCGGCTTGGTGCGCATCCAGCAGCGCCGCTACGCCGACGCCGAGGACTCGCTCCGGGAGGCGCTGACCAACGCGTCCGTGCCCGACTACGCCGCCGCGGCGCTCGGCCTGGCGGCGGCGCTGGACGGGCGGCCGGCCGAGGCGGAGGCGCGGCTCGCCGCCCTCGAGGAGGATGCGCGGCGCCGCTACGTCTCGCCGGTGGTGTTCGTGCAGCTCAACCTGGCGCTGCGCCGCCACGACGAGGCGTTCCGCTGGCTCGAGCGCACCCGCGCCGAGCGGCGGGGCTGGGTGGTGTACCTCCGCTCGGAGCCGATGCTGGACCCGCTGCGGCCGGACCCCCGCTTCGCCCGGCTGGTGGAGCTGATGCGCCTCCCGTAACCGCCCGCGTGTGACCCACGGCATCGCGGGGCCGGGCGGCGCCGGGTATCGTCTCCGGGCAGGATTCCCGGCCCGACGGGGCCGATCCGTTCATTCAGGGGGGATTATGAAGAGAATGGTCATGCAGCGGGTCCGGTGGGCCCTGCTGCTCGCGGGCGTCGCCGCCCTGCCGGGATGTCTCGCCGCGGCCGCGGCCGCGGGCGCCGGCACCGGCATCTACCTGACCACGCGCGGGGCCGAGTCCACGGTCAACGGCACGGTGGACAATGTGGCCCAGCGGACCCGCAGCGTGTTCTCCAGCGAAGGCATCGTGATGGATGCGACCAGCAGCGAGAGCGGCGGCGACAAGCGGCAGTTCAAGGGCAAGAAGGGCGACCTCGATATCACGGCGACGCTGGAGCGCCAGAGCGAGACCACCACCAAGGTGGACGTCGAGGCCCGGAAGAATCTGGCCGAGTGGGACAAGGACTACGCGCAGCAACTGCTCACGAAGATCGTGAAGGCCGGCGAGTGAGCCCGCCTCGCGTCAGGCCGCGCGGCGGGCGGCGGCGCGCCCGAGGTCCCGCAGCGCGGCCGGCGCGAAGGGGAGGCCCAGCGGGAGCAGCCCCGAGTAGAGCATGCCCCACATCACGTTGTACGCATGTCCCACCAGCAGGAACGCCGTGACGTAAGCCAGCACGGTGAGCGCCACGCGCCCGCCGGGCTCGCCCCGCCATCCGAGGACGCCGGCTAGCGCCACCGGCACGACCACCCCGATCCAGCTCACCGGCAGGAGGAGCAGCCAGCCGTTGAGCGTCGCGGTGTTGAGCACGAACCGCCACCCGCCGCCCGCGATCCACTGCGAGATCGCGACGTGCCCGCCCCCCGGCGCCACGCGGGCCACCGCCGCCGCGTGCACCGCCATCACGCCGGCGAACCCGATGCATCCGAGCCCCCAGGCGAACCCCTCGCGCCGCCGTCCGGCGCGGAGCGCGAGGACCAGCGCGACCACCGCATACGCCAGCGCCAGCTCGCGGACCAGGCACGCGGCGAGGCCCGCGGCCACGCCCGCGCCGTACCAGCGATTGGCCGCGGCGCCGATCGCGAGCAGCACGAGCAGCCCGCCCCAGCTCTCGTGGTAGAGCTGCGCGTTGGCGAGCTGGGTCATGAGCGGGAGGCCCGCCGCGAGCAGCACGCACGCCGCCGCCACCCGCGGCGGCGCCGTCCGCACGAAGTAGATCGCCCACACCGCCAAGGCCGCGAGCCCGAGCGCGCGGAGCAGCCAGCGCGCGGCCGCGTCCGAGGGGAACGCCGCGAGCAGCCACGCCAACGTGGGCAGCCGCCAGTTGAACAGGCTCCCCACCGGATAGTCGTTCGCGACCAGCTCGGTCCGGGTCGCGGCGTAGTAGTTCTCGCCCTGGCGCACCCGGTCCACGATGCGGGAGTAGAGCGCCAGGTCGCCGCCCCGCACGGCGGCGGGATCGGGCGAGAGCGGCTTGGCGGTTATGGGCGCGCGCCAGAGCGCGTAGGCGCAGAGCGCCGCGAGCACGAGGAGCGCCGCGCCCGCAAGCCAGCTCGGCGCGCCCGCCCAACGGGTGGGAGCGGCCGGATCGACGGGGACGAGGCGCGGCGCGTGGGCGATCGCGCCGGTCGGAGGCGAGGCGCCGCCCGCGGCGCGGTCAGACGGCGCCGTGACGCTCACGATTCGGCCGGCGCCGCAGCGCCCCGGGGCGCCGTCGCCCGCCGCGCCGTCGCGGCCCGCCAGAGATCGCGTACGGCGGCGGGAGCGAACGCGAGGCCCATCGGCGCGAGGCCGCAGTAGAGATAGCCCCACATGTAGTTGAACTTCTGCCCGGCCACGAGGAACGCCGCGACGTAAAGGAAGACCGTCGCGCTCACCCTGAGGCCGAGCGCGCCGCGCCACCCGGCGAGACCGATGAGCGCGAGCGGAAGAAGCACCGCCGTGACCGGCTGCGGCGCCGCCACGAGCCAGGCATTGGTGAACGCGGTCTTGAGCACGAACGGCCACCCGCCGAACTGGAGCCACGTGCCCACGTGCGCGCCGTCCGCCACCGAGGAGAAGCGTGCCGTCGCCGCCGCGTGGGCCGCCAGCCCGGCCGCGAACGCGACGCTGCCGGCCGCCCACGCCGCGGCCTCGCCCCGCCGGCGCTGGCAGACCGACATCGCCAGCGCCACCGCCACGTAGGGCAGCGCGAGCTCCCGGACGGCGAGCGCGGCCAGCCCCGCCGCCACGCCCAGCGGGCCCCAGCCCGCAGCGGCCGCGCCGATCGCCAGCGCGATCAGGATTCCCGCCCACACCTCGTGGACGTAGAACGCCCGGGTGAGCCCGCTCCAGGCGAGGAGCCCGGCGAGCACGGCGAGCAGGAACACCGCGGCGCCCGGCGAGGCCCGGGTCCGGAGCGCCGCCGCCCACGCGAGGAACGCGAGCGCCGCGATGCCGACGAGCAGCCCGCGCGC
>DASSOD010000260.1:0-11034 GCA_035700905.1 Gemmatimonadales bacterium
GATCTCGCACCAGTTTCTCCGCCTCCTGCACAAGCTCGCCCACCACGCCGAATACGGGCCCGACCGGGTGCGCAACGAGGCCGCGGGCGCCCTGCGGCAGCAGGTGGCGCAGCTCGCCGCGGGGTGGGCGCTCGACGATCCGAACCCGGCCGGCTACACCGCGGTGCTCGAGCAGATGGGGCGGGATCGGCCTTGGGACGTCGTGCCCGGTACGGCCCTGGAGGCGGAGCCGGAGGACGTTCTTCGGATCGCGCTCGAGGTAGGGACGGCGGGCCCGCGGGTCGTCGCGGCGGCGGATGCGCTCGCCGCCCGCGGCCGGCTGGGCGCCCTCCTCGAGCTGTTGGTCGCCGCGCCGCCGGGCGAAGCGCGCGACGCGCTCTGGCGCCACGTCGCCACGCCGGAGCGTCTGCGGGCCAACGTTGCCGGCGAAACCGGTGACCGCCACATCGCCGAGCTGCTCGCGATGCGCCTCGGATCCGAGGCGATCGGGCCACTGCTCGACGCGCTGGCAGCGGCCGAGCAGCGCGCCACCCGCGCCTGGCTGCTTCGCTTCCTGACGAGGTTCGGCGAGGCCGCTGCGGCCGGCGCGGCCGCCCGCCTCGACGGCGCGCCCTGGTTCGTGCAGCGCAACTTCCTGGTGCTGATCCATCGGATCGGCGAGTGGCCCCCGGGCTTCACGCCGGAACCGTACCTCGCGCACTCGCAGCCGGCCGTGCGCCACGAGGCGGTGAAGCTCGCGCTCGCCCGGGAGGACCTGCGCACCTCCAGTCTCCTCGCCGCTCTCGGCGATCCGGATCCCCGGGTCGTCGCGCTCGGCATCCGTGCGTCGTGCATCGAGTGCCCGCCCGCGGCGGTTCCGGCCCTGGAGGCCCTCGCCACCGACCCGCGGTTTGACGACGAGGTTCGCGCCCGCGCCGTGCGCGCGCTGGGCCGGAGCCGGACCGAGGGCGCGCGCGCCCGGCTGGTGGAGCTCGCGGTTACCCGCCGCCGTTGGCTGCCGGCCCGGCTGGCGCCCAAGTCGCCGCTGGTGCTCGAAGCGCTCGCCGCGCTCGGCGCCTACTGGAAGGACGATCCCGCCGCCGCCGAGGTGGTGGACATGGCGCTCCGGCATCCCGACCCGGCGTACGCTGCGGCCGCGCGGAGGATCGCGTAGTGGATCCGGGCCGCTTCCTCGTCGCGCTGGGCCAGGCGCTGGCGACGCAGAGCCTGTACGGCAGCGACCACCCCGCCTTCCGCCGCGGGCTCGCGCTCGCGGCGGACCAGCTCGCCGAGCTGCAAGCGAGCGAGCCGCGGATGCAGTTCACCTTCCTGCCCGGCGAGATCCTGGCCGGCCGCGAGGTGCTGCACGAGCTGGCGGACTGGGAGTGGGGCGCGCGGCTCCGGGGGGCCGGGATCGAGCGGCTGGAGTTCACCGGCTGGGTGTGCGCCGACGAGTTGGAGCGCTTCGTCGATCATCTCGGGACGCGGCTGGGCGGCCGGCAGGCGGACTCCGCCGACGTATGGCAGCTCGGCGAGGGCCACATCCGGTGGGGGCGGCTCCGCGTGGGCGCCGACGAGCCCGAGCCGCTGGTCCGCGAGGACCCGCTGCCGGTCGCGACGCTCACGTTCAGCCTGCGGGAGGAGCGCGAAGCCGTCGCCTGGATGCACGGCGAGGTCGTGGCCGGCGCGCTGCCGCTGGTGGAGGCCGAGGCGATCGTGCGCTCGCTCTCGCTGGCGATGCACGCGGACCAGGCGATGGTGCTGCCGCTCCTCGAGCTCAAGGACTTCGACCAGTACACCACGACGCACTCGATGAACGTCTCGGTGCTCTCGATGGCGCTGGCGGAGTATCTCGGGTTGGGCGGCGAGGGACTCAGGGCCATCGGGCTCGCGGCGCTCCTGCACGACCTCGGCAAGGTGCGGATTCCCCGGGAGATCCTGGTGAAGCCGGGCAAGCTCACCCAGCGGGAGCGAAGCGTGGTGCAGCGGCATCCGGTCGAGGGGGCCCGGATGATCCTGGAGCGCCACGACGAGCTCGATCTCGCCGCCACCGTCGCCTACGAGCACCACCTCATGATCGACGGGAGCGGCTACCCCACCCTGCACTTCCCGCGCGAGGCCGGCTACGCGAGCCGGCTGGTCCACGTCTGCGACGTGTACGACGCGCTCCGGACCCGCCGCCCCTACCGCGACGCGTGGGAGTCGGAGCCGACGCTGGCGTACATCGAGAGCCGCGCGGGACTGGAGTTCGACCCGACGATCGCGAGGTCGTTCGTGAAGATGATGCGGGAGTGGGAGGCGCGGATCGTCTCCCAACCCGCGGTGTGAGGCCGCGCGGTCAGCGCGCCGGCAGGCCGGGCGACTCCTCGGCCATCGGCACCGCGGCGCGCCGGCGCGCCAGCACGTCCCGCACGATGAGCTCGCCGTGCCCGCGGGCGTTCTCGATGAAGAGGCGGTTGGCGTCGTTCCCGCTGGCGATCACCCCCGCCAGATAGCAGCCGGGCACCGTCGTCGCCATCGTCCGCTCGTCGTGCTCGGGGATCCCGCTCGTGGGATCCACCGGCACGCCGAGCCGCTTGAGCAGCGTGGTGTCCGCGTGATAGCCGGTCATGGCGAGGACCGCGTCGGCCTCCAGCAGCTCTGTCCCGGGCCTTCCCTCGGTCGCGATCTCGACGTGCGTGGGGGTGATCGCGCGGACCCGTGAGCGCCACCGCGCGACGATGCTGCCCTCGCGGATGCGGTTCGTGATGTCGGGCAGCACCCATGCCTTGACCGTCCGGTCGAGCGTGTCCCCGAAGTGCACCAGGGTGACGTGCGCGCCGGCACGCCAGCACTCGAGCGCCGCGTCCACCGAGCTGTTGCCCGCCCCGATCACCACCACCCGCCGGTGCCAGTACGGGTGCCCCTCGGTGAAGTAGTGGTGCACGTGGGGCAGCTCCTCGCCCGCCACCCCGAGGAAGTTGGGGTTGTCGAAGTACCCCGTGGCGAAGACGACGTTCTCGGCGAAGTACTCGGCATCGTCGTGCTGCCGGCGAACGAAGACCCGGAAGCCGCCCCCCGGCTCGCGCAGCACGTCCACGACCTCCTCGCCCGGCCGGATGTCGAGGCCGTAGTGCTCGGCGACGCGGCGGTAGTAGATCAGGCCGTCGCGGCGCGTGGGCTTCTCGCTGCTCGAGATGAACGGCACGTCGCCGATCTCGATCCGCTCGGGCGTCGAGAAGAAGGTCATGCCGAGCGGGTACCGCTCGATGGTGGACACGATGTTCCGCCGGTCGAGCAGCACGCAGCGCAGCCCGGCCTTGCCGGCGGCCACGCCGACCGCCAGCCCGCACGGCCCCGCGCCGACGACGAGCAGTGTAGTGGCTTCCATGCTCACACTTCGATGATCTGGTCCCGCCGGGTCCCCACGCTCACGTAGCGGATCGGCGCGCCCGAGAGCTGCTCCAGGCGGTCGAGGTAGGCGCGCGCCTCCCGCGGAAGGTCCGCGAGCGTGCGCGCCTCGGCCGTCGAGCGGCGCCAGCCGGGGAGCGCCTCGTACACCGGGCGCACCCGCTCCAGCGCCTCCACCTCCGACGGCATCTCGGCGCAGGACTCTCCCGCCAGCCGGTACGCGGTGCCGATCGGGATCTCGGCGAAGCTGTCCAGCACGTCGAGCTTGGTGACGGCGAGCCCGGTGAGCCCGTTCACCCGGACGGCGTAGCGCACCACCGTGGCGTCGAACCAGCCGCACCGCCGGGGGCGCCCGGTGACCGCGCCGAATTCGCCGCCCAGCTCGCGCAGGCGCTGCCCCTCGCCGTCGGTCGCCTCGGTCGGAAGCGGGCCGTTCCCCACGCGGGTGGTGTAGGCCTTCACCACGCCCAGCACGCCGTCGATCGCCGTCGGACCGACCCCCGCGCCCACGCTCGCACCGCCCGCCGTGGTGTTGGACGAGGTCACGAACGGATAGGTGCCGTGGTCCACGTCGAGCATCGCGCCCTGGGCGCCCTCGAGCAGCACCCGGCGGCCGTCGCGCACGGCCCGGTGCACCAGCAGCCCCGCGTCCGCCGTAAGCGGAAGGAGCCGGGGCGCCCAGCGCTCGAGCAGCGCCTCGTGCTCCTGCAGCGATGCGCGCGCGCCGCTCCCCAGCATCTCGAGGAGGCGATTGGCCCGCTCCACCCGCTCGGCCAGCACGGGACGCACGCACTCGCGCCGGCCGAGATCGCCCACGCGAATGCCGCGGCGGCCGTACTTGTCCTCGTAGGTCGGCCCGATGCCCCGGCCCGTCGTGCCGATCTTCTGGCTTTGCTCGGTCGCCTGGTCCAGCAGCTTGTGATAGGGGAGGACCAGGTGGGCGCGATCGGAGACGAACAGCCGGCCGGCGTGGTCGATGCCCTTCGCGCCGAGCTGGTCCAGCTCCGCGAAGAGCTGGTCGGGATCCAGCACGACGCCGTTTCCTACCACGCAGGTGACCTTCGGGTGCAGGATGCCGGACGGAATCTGCTGCAGGATGAACTGCGTCTCGCCGGTGACGACGGTATGGCCCGCGTTGGCGCCGCCCTGGTAGCGGACCACCATGTCGGCCCGCTCGGCCAGGACGTCCACCAGCTTGCCCTTGCCCTCGTCGCCCCACTGCGCGCCGACGACCACCACGCAGGTGGTCCGTGCGTCGAACATGTGCGCTCCTCGGCGAGCCGCCGACCAATAAAAAAGCCCCTCGGGGGGCTCGTGCGTCCTCGGGCAAGTTTAGCGGAGCGTGGGAGAAAGGTCAAATGACCGACCGAGCGCGCGGCCCACCCGCTCCGCGGTGGCGAACGCGAGTCCGTCCGCCGTATCGCGCGCGGTGTGGAGCCGCCGGAGCGTGCTCCAGTCCAGCCGGGCCACCGTGACCGCCTGCGCGCCCGCGCGGGCGAGCGGAAGGCTGTCCACCAGGATGCCGAGCGGGAGCCTGCGGCTGCGCACCGGGATCCCGAGCACGCCGAGCGCGGCCGCCACCCGCTCGGCGAGCGCCGCGCCCCCGCCGTCGTGGCTCACCACCGCCAGCACGCCGGTGTCGTCCAGCGTGTCGAGGTTCACGATCTCGCAGCCGCGCAGCTCGGTCCCGCGGGCCGCGGCGAACGCGCGGGCGCCCACCAGCCCGAGCTCCTCCGCGCCCGTGATCACGATCCCGGTCGCCGATGGCCCTCCGTCGGCGGCGAGCGCCGCGGCCGCCTCGAGCGCCGCGAGCACACCGCTCGCATTGTCGCGCGCGCCCACCGTGCGGCCGCGCGGCCGGCCCCGCGCGGCGAGCGCTCCGGCGGCCAGCGCCAGCGCTGCGGCCGCCGCCGCCGCCCCGGGATCCACGCGTCCGGCGAGCCTCGCCCCCGCCAGTGCGGCCAGGACGGCCGCCGCCGCGAGCAGGCTCCACACCGCCACCAGCCGCCCCGCCATCGAATGTCCCTGCGCCTTGGTGTCGAGGTGCGCCACGATCCACCGGCGCGGCGGGGTGCCGCGGGTGGCCACGAGGTTGGCGTCCTGCCGCGCGGCGCCCGCGAACCGGAGGCGCGCGCGGCCCGTGCCCACGCGAGCCGCGCAGGCCGCGAGCCCCGCGGTCGCCGATGCCCACACCGCCGCGGCGCCCCAGGCGGGAGCGTCCGCCACGATGAGGAGCGGCAGGAGCGCGACGCCGAGCGCCGCGAGGCCGGCGCCCAGGATGGGGAAGGTCCAGAGCGGACTGGGGTCGAAGCGAATGGGCTCGAGGCTCACCTCGAACCCGAGCGCCTCGAGATGCGCCGCTACCGCGGCGCGGGCTGCCGCGGCCTCCGGCGTCCCCGCCTCGCGCGGCGCCGCCAGCACTCGCGCCAGCGCGTCACGCGCCGGCGGGCTGCTTGCCGCCACGGCGTGAGGGCTGCGCGCTCACCGCCGGCACCACGGCGGCCCGGGCCGTCTCGCCGGTCACGCGCTCGCTCTCGACCAGCTCCTCGAGGTGCTGCTCGAAGGTCTGCATGCCCTCGTCGCGCGCGCCGGCCATGATGCGCTTGAGCTCGCCCAGACGGTTCGCGGCCCGCAGGCAGTCCCGCACGGCGGGCGCGGCGAGCAGGAGCTCGACCACGGGCACCCGCCCCCCGCCGTCCGCGCGGGGCAGGAGCTGCTGCGCCACGATCGCGCGGACCGCCTCGGAAAACCGGACCCGCGCGATCTCCCGCTCCTCCGGCGGCGGCATGGTGAGCAAGCGCTCGACCGTCGTGGTCACGTCGGGCGTGGGCATGGTGGCGAGCACCAGCCGGCCGGTCTCCGCGCCGCGAATCGCGGTGTCGAGGGTGTCGGCGTCGGCGATGTCGCCGATCACCACGACGTCGGGGTCCTGGCGCAGCGCCGCCCGCAACCCCACCGCCAGGGACTCCGTGTCCACCCCGACCTCGCGCTGCGTCACCGAGCTGCTCACGTCGCGGTGGAGGAACTCGATCGGGTTCTCGATCGTCACGATGTGCTTCTGCGCGTTCCGGTTGATGTGGTGCACCATCGCCGCGACCGTGGAGCTCCGGCCGCTTCCGCTGAGCCCCGCCACGACGATCAAGCCGCGCTCGGCCCCGGCCACCTGCGCGAGGGCGGCCGGGAGCCCCAGGCCGTCGAGCGACGGCACGGTGAACGGGATCACCCGCATCACGATCATGAAGGAGGAGCGCTGCCGCAGCACGTTCACCCGAAAGCGGCCCACGCCGGGCATCCCCCAGGAGCAGTCGAAGTCGCGCATCCGGTCGATCCGGGCGCGATCGGCGTCGCTGCTCATGAGCTTGAGCGCGATCGCCTTGGTCTGCTCCGGCGTGAGGCGCTGCTTGGTGAGCGGCACGAGCTTGCCGTTGATCCGGGCGCGGAAGACGTCCCCGGCCTTCATGTGCAGGTCCGAGGCGCCGCGCTCCACCGCAGCCTTGATGATCTTCTCCATAGCCGCTCGCTCGGTCGGGTTGGTGGTCCCGCTGCCCCGCGCTCTCGTTCCGGGCCGTCAGTCGCGGACCCCGCAGGGCGGAAAGAAGCCCATGCGCGCCCGCACCACGCTCATGGTCTCGCGCGCCAGCCCGCGCGCGCGCTCCGCGCCGGCCGCCAGAATCTCCTCCACCCGCCCCGGGTGCGCCTCGAGCTCCCCCGCGCGCTCCCGGATGGGCGCGAAGTGCGCGGCCATGTTGTCGGCCAGCACCCGCTTGCAGTCGAGGCAGCCCCACTTCGCGTTGCGGCACTTGTCGGCCACCTCGGCGACCGTCTCCGGCGCGGAGAAGTACCGGTGGAGATGGTAGATGTTGCAGATCTCCGGCGTGCCGGGGTCCTTGCGCGTCACGCGGGCGGGATCGGTCATCGCCGGCCGCAGCTTCTGCCAGATCTCCTCGGGGCTCTCCAGGATGCCGATGGTGTTGCCCAGGCTCTTCGACATCTTGGCCTGCCCGTCGAGCCCCATGATGCGCTTGGCCTCGCTCAGGATCGGCTTCGGCTCCGGCAGGTAGTCCTCGCCCCCGCCGAACCCGGCGTTCCACCGCCGGGCGATCTCGCGCGCGAGCTCCAGGTGCTGCACCTGATCCTCGCCCACCGGGACGAGCTCCGCGCGGTAGACCAGGATGTCCGCCGCCTGCAGCACCGGGTAGTTGAGCAGGCCGGCGGGAACGCTCTCCATCCCGCGCGACTTATCTTTGAACTGCGTCATTCGCTCGAGCTCGCCCAGCGGCGCGACCGCGTTGAGCAGCCACATGAGCTGCACGTGCTCGGGCACGTGCGACTGGACGAACAGGGTGGCGCGCTCGGGATCGATGCCGGCAGCCAGGAGCCCGACCGCCATCTCGCGGGTCCGCCGCGCCAGCGCCGAGGCATCGTAGGGCTTGGTGATCGCGTGCAGGTCCACGATGCAGTAGAGGCACTCGTACGAGTCCTGCAGGCGGACCCAGTTCTGGACGGCGCCCAAGTAATTCCCGATGTGAAGCTCGCCTGACGGTTGGATCCCGGAGAAGATGCGAGGCATCACCCAAGCTACCCACCAGGTGCCAACGGCGCAAGATGCTGTCACCATTGGACTTACTGGATCTGGCCCGAGCCGCCGCCGAGCGCGCGGCCGGCTTCATCGGAGCGGTCGAGCGGCCCACCGACCCGGCCGGCTGGGGCTCCAAGGGCACCCGCGATTTCGTGACCGAGGTGGACCGCACGGCGGAGCGGATGATCACCGAGGTGCTGCTCGCCGGCGACCCCAAGGCGAGCATCGTCGGGGAGGAATTCACGCCCCAGATCGTGACCGATGGGCTGGTCTGGATCGTGGACCCGCTCGACGGCACCACGAATTTCCTGCATGATTATCCAGCGTACGCGGTTTCGATCGCGGCGGCGGTGGACGGGGTGCTCCAGGCCGGCGTCGTGCACCACATTCCCGCCGGCGCGGTGTACTGGGCCACGCGCGGCGGCGGGGCCTGGTGCGGGGACCGGGCGCTCCGGGTGTCGCCCATCCGGAGCCACGAGTATGCGCTCATCGGCACCGGCTTCCCGTTCAAGGACCTGGCGCAGCTCGCGGAATACCAGAAGCAGTTCGCGAGCGTTGCGGGCCACACCACCGGAATTCGGCGGGCCGGCTCCGCCGCGCTCGACCTCGCCGACGTGGCGGCGGGACGGTTCGAGGGCTTCTGGGAACAGCGGCTTTCCGCGTGGGACATCGCCGCCGGCACGCTGCTGGTGCGCGAGGCGGGGGGACGGATCACCGACTACCGCGGGCGCGATCTCGGGATCGAGCATGGGCCCGTGGTCGCGGGGAATCCCGAGGTGCACGCGTGGCTGCTGCGGGTCCTGAACGGCGATTGAGGGAGGAAGCCAGATGATCGGCGCCAACGATCCGATCGCGGCCTGGGCCGACGCGCTCGCCGCCCCCACGGCGACGCCGGCGGGCGGGTCGGCGGCCGCCATCGCCGCGGGGCTCGCCGCGTCGCTCGTAGCCATGGTGGGCTCGCTCACGGCGGGGCGGGAGAGCTACGCCGAAGTGCAGGGGGAAGCCGCCGCGGCCGCCGCGCGCGCCGAGCCGCTGCGCCGCCGGCTGCTCGAGCTGGCGGCGGAGGACGTCGAGGCTTTCGGCGAGGTGATGGACGCGCTCGCGCTGCCGCGGGGGAGCGAGGCCGAGATCGCGCGCCGCAACGCGGCCCGGGCCGGCGCGCTCAAGGACGCGGCCGGGGTGCAGTACGAGCTTCTCCTGATGGCGGGCGAGGTGGCCGACCTGGCCGAGGCCCTGACCCAGCGCGGCCTCCGGAGCGCGATGGGGGACGCCGCCTCGGCCGCGTTCCTCGCGGCCGCATCCTGCCGCAGCGCCTACTGGGCGATTCGCAGCAACCTCCGCCGGATGTACGACGATCCCGAGGCCGAGCGGCTCATCGAGCAGGCGCTGGAGCGGCTGGAACTGGTCGAGGCGACGGAAGCGCGGGTGTTGCGGCGGCTGACGGAGCAGGTGTGACGCCCCGGCCACGCGGCGGAGGCGGCGCGCATGCGGCGCGGCGGGCGCTCAGGCCGCGGTCAGTATCCGGGGGCCGTTCCGGGTGACCGCCACGGTGTGCTCGAAGTGCGCCGAGAGGCTGCCGTCCGCCGTGACGACGGTCCACTTGTCGGGCAGCGTCCTGGTGGTCGGTCCGCCCATCGTGACCATCGGCTCGATCGCGATGGTCATCCCCTCGAGCAGGCGCGCGCCGCGCCGGGGCGCGCCGTAGTTCGGCACCTGCGGCTCCTCGTGGAACCGGGTGCCGATCCCGTGTCCCACCAGCTCCCGCACCACGCCGTACCCCGCCGCCTCGGCCACCTCCTGCACCGCGTGGCCGATGTCGCCCACGTGATTGCCGAGCCGCGCCTGCGCGATCCCCGCGGCCAGACATTGCTGCGTCACGTCCAGCAGCCGGTGCACGTCGGCCGAGACCTCGCCGACCGGGAAGGTCGCCGCCGAGTCGGCGTGCAGGCCCTCGAGCTGGACGCCGACGTCCACGCTCACGATGCTCCCCTCGGCGAGCGTGCGGCGGGCGGAGGGAATGCCGTGCACGATCTCCGCGTCGATGGAGGTGCAGAGCGTCTTGGGGAAGCCGTAGAGCCCCTTGAAGGACGGCGTCGCGCCGGGGTGGCTGCGGATGAACTCTTCCGCCGCCCGGTCCAGCGCTTCGGTGGTGACGCCCGGGCGCACCAGGTCGCGCATCAGCGCGAGCACGCCCGCGACGATCCGCCCCGCCGCCGCCATGACGTCCACCTCCCGCGGCGACTTGAGCGTGATCACGCGGCCTCCAGCGCCTGCCGCACGCGGCCCGCGATCTCGTCCACCCCTCCCACCCCGGGCACCCGGCGGAGCAGGTCCTTGGCCTCGTACCACGCGAGCACCGGCGCCGTCTGCTCGCGGAAGGCCTTGAGCCGGGTCGCGACCGCCGCGGGATCGTCGTCCACGCGGCCCTCGATGCCGCGCCGCTTGGCGAGGCGCGCGAGAATCTCGGCGTCGGTCACGTCGAAGTAGAGCACGGCATCGAGGCGCTTCCCTGTTTCGGCCAGGAGGCGCTCGATGGCCTCGGCCTGGGCGACGGTGCGGACCACGCCGTCGAGGATGGCGCCGCGCGCGGCGGAAGGCTTGGCCAGCTCTTCCCGAACGATGCCGAGGATCAGCTCATCGCTCACCAGGTGGCCGGCCTCCATCGCGGCCTTGGCCTCGAGCCCGAGCGGCGTCCCCCGCTTCACGGCATCGCGCAGCAAGTCCCCCGTGGCGAGCTTCGGCAGCCCGAGCGCCTCGGCGAGGAGCGCGCCCTGCGTCCCCTTCCCCGCCCCCGGCGGCCCCATCAGGAGGATGTGCATCGAGATCGTTTCGTTAGAGTGAGAGGGGGGCGGGCGGACGACGAGGCGGAAGGCGCAAGGCGGAAGGCGGAAGGCGCTGGTGCGATAGCCCTCGCCGCCTCAGCCGGCGCGATCCGCCGGCCTGTCCGCCCGTCCACCTTGCGCCGTCCGCCTCGCGCCTTCCGCCTTCCGCCTTCCGCCTTCCGCCTTACATGTACCTCTGCTGCCGCCCCCGGAACTTCACCCGCCCGGTCTTCATGAAGCCGTCGTACTTGCGGAGGGTGCGAT
>DASSOD010000261.1:0-10424 GCA_035700905.1 Gemmatimonadales bacterium
GGTGGCGAAGTACAAGCTGGTGGGGCAGTGCACCTTCGGGATCCTGCTGGGCCTATTCCTTTATTACAGGCCGGTGGTGCCGGTCGAGACCATCCCCGCCACCGCCACCACCCTCCCGTTCTTCAAGTACCTCGTCGTCAACTTCGCGCCCTGGCTGTTCGTCGTCTTCGTCACCCTGGTCATCACCGGGACCAGCAACGCCGTGAACCTCACCGACGGTCTCGACGGCCTCGCGACGGGGCTCGCCGGTATCGCCGCCTTCGCCTTTGCCGTTTTCGCGTACCTCTACGGCCGCGTGGACGTAACCACCTACCTCAACCTGTTCTACCTTCCCGGCGCGGGCGAGCTCACCGTCTTCTGCGCGGCGCTCACGGGCGCGACGATCGGGTTTCTCTGGTTCAACGCCCATCCGGCGCAGGTGTTCATGGGCGACACCGGGAGCCTGGCGATCGGCGGCGCGATCGGCACGGTGGCGATCCTGCTCAAGTCCGAGTTCCTCCTGCTCCTGATCGGCGGCGTGTTCGTGGCCGAGGCCGGCTCGGTGCTGATCCAGACGACCACCTACAAGTGGTTCAAGCGGACCCGGGGGAAGGAGTACGCGGACGCCCGGCGAGTGTTCCGCATGGCACCCCTCCACCACCACTTCGAGAAGCTCGGCTGGGCGGAGACCACCGTGGTGATCCGGTTTTACATCCTCGGCCTCCTGTTCGCGCTGCTCGCGCTGAGCACGCTCAAGGTGCGCTGATGCTGATCGAGCGCTGGCGGGCGAGCGGCCGCGCGGTGGCGGTCGTGGGCCTCGGGCGGAGCGGGGTGGCGGCGACGCTGCTGCTTCGATCGCGCGGGATCCCGGTCTACGCCTCGGACGCGGCCAGCAACCCGCGGCTGGAGGCGCAGGCGGCCGAGCTTCGCGCGGCGGGGGCTACGGTGGACTTGGGTCACCACAACCTCGTGACCATCGCGGACGCGGGCGCGGTGGTGATCTCGCCCGGGGTACCGCCCGACGCGGCGCCGCTCGAGGCGGCCCGGCGCGCCGGCATCGAGGTCGTCGCCGAAGTGGATCTCGGCTTCGCCGAGCTCCGCGGCACGCGCTGCATCGCGATCACCGGCACCAACGGGAAGACCACGACGACCTCGCTGGTCGCGCACCTGCTCGCGGCGTGCGGGATCGCGGCCGGCGCCGCCGGGAACATCGGGCGGCCGCTCTGCGAGCTGGTGCGGCTGGGGGAGGCCCCGGACTGGCTCGCGCTCGAGCTCTCCTCCTTCCAGCTCCACGATGCGCCGCATCTCAGGCCGGCGGTGGGCGTGCTCACCAACCTCGCCCCCAACCATCTGGACCGCTATCACAGCCTCGAGGAGTACTACGGCGACAAGGCGCTGCTCTTCGCCAACGCGGGCGCCGGCTCCGCCTGGGTGAGCAACGCCGACGATGCGGCCGTGCGCGAGATGACCGCCCGGGTGCCCGGAACTCACTTGCGGTTTTCTATTCGCGAGCGGTCCGACGCCTGGTACGACCGCGAGCGGGCGGAGCTCATGCTGGGCGGCGCGCGGCTCCTCGTGCGGAGCGCGCTTCCGCTCCTCGGCGACCACAACGTGGCCAACGCGCTCGCCGCGGCGCTCGCGGCGGACAGGGCGGGCGCCCCGCTCGAGGGCATCGCCGCCGGGCTCCGCACCTTCCGGGCGATCCCCCACCGGGTCGAGCCGGTCCGCGAGGTAGGCGGCGTGCTCTGGATCAACGACTCGAAGTCCACCAACGTGACCTCCACCGAGGTGGCGGTGGCCGCGCTGGACCGGCCATTCGTGCTGCTCCTGGGCGGCCGCCACAAGGGGGAGCCGTATACCCGGCTCGTGCCGCTGCTCGCCCCGCGCTGCCGCGCCGTCGTGGCCTACGGCGAGGCGCGGCCGCTCATCGAGCGGGACCTCGGCGGGTCACTTCGGGTGGTGCCCGCCGACGGCTTCGACGACGTGCTCGCGGCGGCACGCAGGCTCGCCCGCCCGGGCGACGCGGTGCTGCTCTCCCCGGCCTGCTCCAGCTACGACATGTTCGACAACTACGAGCAGCGGGGCGAGCGATTCCGCGCCGCCGTGGAGGCTTTCGCGTGAGCCGGCCGGTGCGCCATCCGGGCGAGCTCCGCTGGGAGACCCGCCTTCTCGCCGTCGTCACGCTCGTGCTCCTGGTGTTCGGCATCGCGGCGACCTACGGCGCGTCGAGCCTGCTCACCGTGAAGGGCGAGGCCGTGGGCGCGCGGTTCGCCCTCCGCCAGCTCTCGGGCGCGCTGATCGGCGGGGTGCTGCTCCTCGCCCTCTCCCGTACCGACTACTGGCGCTGGCGCGATTGGGCGTGGCCGCTCCTGCTCGTCACGCTCGGCTTCCTGGTGATCCCGCTCCTCCCCTTCACCCGCGCGATCGCGCCGTCGGTCAACGGCGCCCGCCGCTGGGTGGACCTCGGCCCGTTGAACTTCCAGCCCTCCGAGCTGGCGCGCCTCGCCGTGGTGATCTGGTGCGCCATGCTGGCGTCGAAGAAGGGCGAGCAGGTACGGGACTTCAGGAAGGGCGTCGTGCCGTTCATCGTGGTGCTCGGCGGGGTCGCCGTGCTCATCATGCTGGAGCCCAACCTCTCGATGGCGACGCTCGTGGCCCTGCTCGGCGGGGTGGTGCTGTTCACGGCGGGCGCCAGGATCGGGCACTTCCTGATCCTCGCGGCGCTCGGGATGCTCGCCGTGTTCCATCAGATCAAGGACGCGCAGTACCGGCTGGCACGGCTCCTCACGTTCCTCAATCCCGGCGAGGGGACGCTCGAGGGCGGGTTCCAGATCCACCAGTCGCTCGTCGGGATCGGCTCGGGGCGGCTCTTCGGGCTCGGGTTCGGGGAAGGGCAGCAGAAGCTCGGCTACCTGCCCTACGCGTACTCGGACTTCCTCTTCAGCACCATCGGAGAGGAGTGGGGCTTCGTGGGCGTGGCGTTCGTGGTCGCGCTCTTCGCGCTGTTCGTCTGGCTCGGGTTCCGCATCGCGAGGACGTCCGCGGATCCGTTCGGGCAGTACCTCGCCGTCGGCCTCACCTGCTTCATCGGCCTCACCGCGTTCATGCACATGGCGGTGTCGCTCGGGATGATGCCGACCACCGGCCTCACGCTGCCTTTCATGTCGTATGGGCGCTCGAGTCAGATCATCTCGCTCGCCGGCACCGGCATCCTGATCAACATCGGGCGGCTCCGGGCCAATCCCACGGCCCGGAAGGCGGCGCGGGCCGAGCGCCGCGGGGCATGACGCTCGGGCACCTGGCGGCGCCCGCCCGCGGCAAGCGGATCCTTATCGCCGGCGGCGGCACGGGCGGGCACCTCATGCCCGCGCTCGCGATCGCCGCCGCGCTGCGGGACCAGGACCCGTCCGTTGAGCCCGTGCTGGTCGGCGCGGAGCGCGGGGTGGAGGCGCGAATCCTCCGCACCCGTCCGTTCCGGTACCACCTGCTCCCGTCGGAGCCGATCTACCGCCGAACCTGGTGGAAGAACGTCCGCTGGCCGGTGGTGGGAGTACGGCTGCTCGCGCGAATGCGCCGCCTCTTCGCGCAGGAGCGCCCGGCGGCGGTGCTCGGAACGGGCGGCTACGCGAGCGGCCCCGTGGTCTGGTGGGCGGCGCGCCACGGCATTCCCACCGCGGTGCAGGAGCAGAATGCCTATCCGGGGCTCGCCACCCGCTGGCTCAGCCGCTCGGTGCGCCACCTCTACCTCGGCCTGCCGGAGGCTCGAGGACGACTGCAGTTGGGGGGCGGCGCGGAGGCGTTCGACACCGGCAATCCGATCTCGCCCCCCACGCCGGAGCGGCGGGCCGCCGCGCTGGCCCGCTTCGGATTGACGGCGGGCGCGACGCCGGTCGTCCTCGTGACCGGGGGGAGCCAGGGCGCGCTCGCCGTCAACCGCGCCGTGGCCGGCTGGCTCGATGCCGGCGCGGGCCGCGAGGCGACGCTCATCTGGGTGACGGGGCGGGGCACGTACGAGCAGTTCGCCCGCTATCACCGGCCCCCGGACGTGCAGGTGATCGATTTCCTGGATCCGATGGCGGACGGCTACGCGGTCGCCGACCTCGTGGTCTCGCGCGCCGGCATGCTCACCGTGGCGGAGCTCTGCGCCTGGGGGCTGCCGAGCATCCTGATTCCGCTGCCGACCGCCGCCGCGGACCATCAAACCCACAATGCGCGCGTCCTGGCCGAAGCCGGCGCGGCGCTGATGCTGCCGCAAGCCGAGCTCACGCCCGAGCGGCTCGCCCGAGAGGTGCTGGGGCTCCTCGCCGGCGTGGAGCGGCGCCGCGCGATGGCGCAGGCGGCGCGCGCGCGGGGGCGGCCCGACGCGGCGCGGGAGATCGCGTCCAAACTCTTGACGCTCACCCGTTAGCGCCGGGCTTTTACAAAGCTTGGCGGGGTTTTACATTGGCTCATCCCTCATGGCACTGTTCGATTCCGCGGATCGCCGGCCGGTCCACTTCGTCGGCATCGGCGGCGCGGGGATGAGCGCCCTGGCGCTGATCGCCTGCCGTCGCGGAGTCATGGTCACCGGGTGTGATGCGGAGCCGGGCGGCGCGGCCGATCTCGCCGCGCTGGGCGTACCCGTCTTCGCGGGCCACGACCCGGCCCACGTGGACGGCGCGCGCGCGGTGGTGTTCACCGCCGCCGTGTCGCGCGAGCATCCGGAGCTGGTCCGCGCGCGCGCCGTCGGCGTGCCGGCGGTGGCGCGAAAGCTCGCCCTGGCGGAGCTGCTGGCCGGCCGGCGCACGCTCGGCGTGAGCGGCACGCACGGGAAGACGACGACCACGGTCATGGCCACCGAAGCGCTCGCCGCGCTCGGCGCGGAGCCCACCGGCCTGGCGGGCGGACGCGTGGCGGCATGGGGCGGCAACGCGCGCATCGCCGGAGACGGCCTCTTCGTGGTCGAGGCCGACGAGTACGACCGCGCGTTCCTCGCGATGCAGCCGACGGTCGCGATCGTGAACAACGTCGAGCCCGATCACCTCGAGTGTTACGGCAACGTCGCCGCGCTTGAGGCGGCGTTCGTCGAGTTCGCGGCGCGCGCGGAGGTGGCGTTCATCGGGGCGGACGATCCGGGCGCGCAGCGGGTTCGCGCGGCCTTGGGGGATCGGGCGATCGCGTTCGGGTTCGGCGACGGCGCCGACATTCGCATCCGCGACGTGCGCCAGTCCGCCGGCGAGACCGCGGCACGGGTGACCTTTCCGGGCACGGGGCCGGTCACGCTGCGACTCCAGGTCCCCGGCGTGCACAACCTGCGGAACGCGGTCGGCGCGCTGGCGGCCGCACTCCACTTCGCGCCCGCGGACCCGGCGCCAGCGCTGGAGGCGCTCCGCGCATTCGGCGGCGTCGGCCGGCGATTCGAGCGGCTGGGCGAGTTCGCCGGGATCGCCATCGTGGACGATTACGCGCACCATCCGTCGGAGCTGGCGGCCACGCTGGCGGCCGCGCGCCAGGCGTTTCCGGGCCGCCGCCTGGTGGCGGTGTTTCAGCCCCATCTCTTCTCGCGCACGCAGCAGCACGGCCGCGCGATGGGCGAGGCGCTCGCGCGCGCGGATCTCGTCATCGTGACCGAGATCTACGGGGCGCGGGAGGCGCCGATCGAGGGGGTGAGCGGGCGCCAGGTGGTGGATGCGGCGCTGCGCGCAGGGGCGGATGCACGATTCGAGGCGGATCGCCCGGCCGTGGGTCGGCGCGTGCTGGAGCTCATCCGGCCCGGCGACGTCGTGCTCACGCTGGGGGCGGGCGACATCACCCGCGTCGGGCCGGAGCTGGTCCGGTGGTTGCAGGCGGCGTGAGGGTCCGCTGGATCCTTCCCGCCGGCGCGGCGGCCGGAGTCGCCCTGTGGCTCGCCGCGCCGGCGGTCTTGCGCCGGATCGAGTTCTTCCGGGTGCGGCGCATCGAAGTGGCCGGGCTGCGCTACGGCGATCCGCATGCGGTCACGCGCGCGCTCGGCCTGCGGCGCGGGGCGAGCGTCTTCGACGACCTGCGTGCCCTGCAGCGCCGGGTTCACGCGCTCCCGGGCGTGCAGGAGGCCGAGGTCGGCCGGCGGCTGCCGGGCACGCTCACGGTGCGGGTGGAGGAGGCCGAGCCCGTGGCGCTGGTCCCACGCGGTAACGGCGGGCTGCTCGCGCTGGTGGATCCGCGCGGCCGGGTGCTGCCGTTCGACCCGGCGCGCGCCGCGCCCGACCTGCCGATCGCCGCCAGTGCCGATTCGGTGCTCGCGCGGACGCTCGGAACGGTGCGAGATTCGGATCCGGCGCTCTTCGCCCGACTCTCCAGCGCGTGGCGGGTGCGCGACGACGTGGTGCTCGAGGTCGAGGGGCGGCGGCTCTGGCTTACCGGCAACGCGACGGCGGAGGACATACGAGCGGTGACGGCGGTCGCGCAGGATCTCAATCGGCGGAACCGCGGCTTTCAGGAGCTCGACGGCCGCTTCGCCGGTCAGGTGATCGTGCGAGGCATGGGCGCGTGAGCGCTCAGCCGCAGCGCCTCGTCGCCGGACTCGACATCGGGTCCACCAAGGTGGTGGGAATCATCGCGGAGGTCACCGGCGCCGGACGGGACGCGGGCGCCAAGATTCTGGGCCTCGGCATGGAGCGCACCACCGGCGTGCGCCGCGGCGTGGTGCGGGACATCGAAGAGGCCACGCGGGCCATCGACAAGGCGCTGCGCGACGCGCAGCGGATGGCGGGCGTGGAGGTGGGCACCATCTACTGCGGCATCGCGGGAGAGCACGTCGCGGGCCGGAGCTCCCACGGGATGGTGTCGGTCACGGGCGACGAGATCCGCACCAGCGACGTCGCCCGGGTGAACGACATGGCCAGCAACATCTCCTTCGGCCGCGACCACGAGCTGCTCCACGCCATCCCCCAGGAATACCTGATCGACCAGCAGGGCGGGATCGACGAGCCCATCGGCATGACCGGCTCCCGGCTCGAGGCCGAGGTGTACCTGGTGACGGTGCTGTCGAGCGTGCTGCAGAACCTGCGCAAGTGCGTGGAGCGGGCGGGGTATCACGTCGGCGAGTTCGTGCTGGAGCCGCTCGCCGCCTCCCTCGCCGTGCTCACGCCGGACGAGGTGGAGCTGGGCTGCGCCATCGTGGAGCTGGGCGGCGGCTCGACCAACGTCTCCATCTTCCAGAACGGGAAGATCCGGCACACCGGCTCGCTCCTCTGCGCCGGCGGCCACGTCACCGGCGACGTCGTGCACGGGCTCCAGGTGACCCAGCAGGACGCCGAGCGGCTGCGGGAGCGGCACGGCGCGGCGTACGAGCCGCTGGTGCCGGAGAGCGACGTGCTCGAGCTGCCGAGCACCCCGGCCCAGGGCGCCAGGACGGCGCAGCGCCGCGTGCTCGCGCACATCATGCATATGCGGTATCAGGAAATCCTGGAGTACGCCCTGGACGAGATCACGCGCGCGGGGTATCACCAGCGTCTTCCCGCAGGCGTTATCTTGACCGGTGGCGGAGCGCTGACCCCCGGGATCGTCGAGCTGGCGCGCGACGTGTTCGCGATGCCGGCGCGGTGCGGGGTGCCGGGGCAGCGGCTTCGGGGATTGGCCGACAGCGTGGAGTCCCCCCGCATGGCGGTGGCCGCGGGGCTGGCGCTGTACGGTGCGCGGCAGGTGGCGCTGGGCAGCGGCTTCGGATCGGGCGGGCGAAAGTCGCCCGCGGTCGAGAAGGTGTTTGGTCCGGTGAAACGGTGGCTCCAGGACTTCTTCTGAGTCGGACCGAGGGAACGCGCCATGATCTTTGAGCTGGAAGAGAGCGGCCTCGCCCAGAACGCCAAGATGAAGGTCGTGGGCGTGGGCGGCGGCGGGGGCAACGCCGTCAACCGGATGATCGACGAGCACCTGGGCGGGGTGGAGTTCATCTCGGTCAACACCGACGCCCAGGCGCTCCGGATCTCCAAGTCCGACGTGAAGATCCAGATCGGCCGCAAGCTCACCCGCGGGCTCGGCGCCGGGGCCCGCCCCGAGATCGGCCGCCAGGCGATCGAGGAAAACAAGGACGAGGTGGCCGCCGCGGTGCAGGGCGCCGACATGGTCTTCGTGACCTGCGGCATGGGGGGCGGCACCGGCACGGGCGCCGCGCCCATCGTGGCCCAGCTCGCGCGCGACTCCGGCGCGCTGACTGTCGGCATCGTCACCAAGCCGTTCCTGTTCGAGGGCCGGCGCCGGATGCGGCAGGCGGAGAACGGCATCACCGAGATGCGAAAGAACGTGGACACGATGATCGTCGTGCCCAACGAGCGGCTCCTCGCGGTGGTCGGGAAGGGGATTCCCTTCCAGGACGCCCTCAAGAAGGCCGACGAAGTCCTGCTCCACGCCACCCAGGGCATCTCCAGTCTCATTACCAGCACCGGCATCATCAACGTGGACTTCGCCGACGTCCGCACCATCATGCAGAACGGCGGCGCGGCGTTGATGGGCACCGGCATCGGCCGGGGCGACAACCGCGCGCTGGAGGCTGCGCAGCAGGCCATCTCGAGCCCGCTGCTCGACAACGTCTCGATCGCGGGCGCCACGGGCGTCCTCATCAACATCATCGGCGGCGACGACCTCACCCTGGGCGAGACCACCCAGATCAACGACATCATCCACGACGCCGTCGGCGACGACGCCGAGATCATCTTCGGCGCCGGCACCGATGCGGCCATGCAGGGCGAGGTGCGGGTCACCGTGATCGCCACCGGTTTCGACCGCGCGGTGACGGGCGCGACGGGCGAGCACCTGGCCGCCGCGCCGACCCGGCCGTCCGGCGCCTCGAGCGTGCTGCCGTTCCCCGCCAAGCGCGCCGCCGCGCCGCCGGCGCAGCGCGCCCAGCCCAAGGGGCCGCACGTCGCCCCCGCCGCCGACGTGCCCGAGATGGAGATCCCCACCTTCATCCGGCGACAGATGGACTGATGCGGGGGCTCCGGGTCGGGATCGCCGCCGCCCTGTTCGGCGCCGCCGCCGCCGCCGCGCTCAGCGGCCGCTGGCCGTGGCGCCGGGTCGAGGAGCGCCCGCCGGCCCGATTCAGCGCCATCCCCGCGGCCGCCGCCAAGCCGGTCCGCTTCCCCTTCGTCACCCGGGACACGCTCCACCGCGGCGAGACCTTGAGCCACCTCCTGGCGCGGCACGGGGTCACCGACCTCGACCCCGGAGCCCTCGGCCCCGATCTCGAGCCGCGGCGGCTCCGGGCCGGTCTCGTCTTCAGCTTTCACGGCGTCGCGCCCGACTCGGCCCCGGCGCGAATCCGGGTCCGGAGCAGCCCCGAGCGCTGGGTCACGCTGCAGCGCGGCGGCGACGGGTGGACCGTGCGATCCGTCCCGGTCGCGTGGCAGACGGAGGTGCTGCGGGTCGAGGGCGGGATCGACAACTCGCTCTACGAGGCGCTCGACCGGGAGGTGAGCGACTCGGAGCTGGCCGGCCCCGAGCGGGTGCGGCTTGCGTGGGACCTGGCCGACGTGTTCGCCTGGGAGGTGGACTTCACCCGTGACATCCAGCCGGGCGACCACTTCACGGTGGTGTTCGAGCGGCTCCGCTCACCCGAGGGCGAAGTGCGCTTCGGGCGCATCCTGGCGAGCGAGCTCTCCGTCGGCGGACGCGGTCTCACGGCGTTCCGCTTCGAGGCGCCGGATCGGAAGGGCGGGCCCCGCTTCTACGCCGCCGACGGCCGCTCGCTCCGGCGGGCGTTCCTCCGCGCCCCACTGGAGTTCCGCCGCATTTCGTCCGGCTTCTCGAGCGCGCGTTATCACCCCATCCTCGGCCGGTTCCGCCGGCACGAGGGCACCGACTACGCCGCGGCCCCCGGCACCCCGGTGATGGCGGCCGGCGACGGGGTCGTGCTGCGGGCGGGCGTGGCCGGCGGCTACGGGAACCTCATCGAGCTCCGACACCGAAGCGGCATCACCACCCGCTACGGCCATCTGCGCCGCTTCGCCCGCGGGGTGCGGCCGGGCGCCCGGGTGGCGCAGGGCCAGGTGATCGGGTTCGTGGGGTCCACCGGGCTCGCCACCGGCCCGCACCTCCACTACGAGTTCCGGGTGAACGGCGCCCCCCGCGACTCGCGCCGGGTGAACCTAGGCGACGGCGATCCGATCCCGGGCGCGGAGCGCGCGGCCTTCGAGGCCCAGCGCGACCGGCTGCTGGCGCTGCTCCACCCCAGCCCCGTCCCGCCACCGGCCATCGCCGGAGTCGCGGCCGACCGAGCCGCGCGCGGCGCGCGCGACTGACGCAGGTCGCGGCGCGCCGGGCGCGCCCGCGCATCACGTGGATCTCTTTCCCGCCATCGACCTCCGACGCGGCTCCGTCGTCCGCCTGAGTCAGGGCGAGGCCACCCGCGAGACCGTGTACGATCGTGACCCCGCCGCCGCCGCGCTGCGGTTCGCCGACGCGGGCGCGGGCTGGCTGCACGTGGTGGACCT
>DASSOD010000262.1:0-18791 GCA_035700905.1 Gemmatimonadales bacterium
GCCAGTGCGAGCGCGTCGTCCGTGGGCCAGCCGGGCGGGAGCGCCGGGTGCGGCACGGGGCGGCCGTGGCGGAGGTCCAAGCCGAAGGCGATGCGGCCCGGACCCACCTCCGCCACGATGGCACGGAGATCGGCGAACGAGCGCAGCGTCTCGAGCCCGACCACCACGTCGGAGGCGCCGCAGGAGAGGACCTCGCGTGCGCCCTGCGGAGTGGAGGTGCCCGCGTCCACGAGCAGGCGGCCGGCGAATCCGGTCTGAAAGGCCGCGAGCTCGCGTATGAGCCCGCGCTGCACCGGGCCGCCGCCGATCGCCTGCAGATCGGCGAGGTAGCACGCGTGGACGCCGAGCGAGTAGCGATAGGCGCGCGCCAGGGTGCGAGGATCCGCGGCGTTACCCTCGGGCACCAGCACCGAGCGCACCGGCCCGTACGCCGCGCGGTCGCCGCCGCGCGCGTGCAGCGCCACGCCGCGCGCGACGTCGAGAACGGGGATGATCTCCATGCCGCTCATCATCGGCTGGGACGTCGGCGGGGTCAACACCAAGGCGGTCGCGCTCGACGAGGACGGCCTCCAGCCGGCGTCGGTGCCGTTCGAGTTCGAGCGGGAGGCGCCGCGGCTCCGCGAAGTCCTGGCCGGGTGCATCGCCCGGTTCGGCACCGGGCGCGATGCCGAGCACGCGGTGACGATGACGGCCGAGCTCTCGCAATTCTTCCGCACCAAGCGCGAGGGCGTCGGCTTCGTGCTCGACGCGTTCGCGGCGCTCGCCGAGCCGGGGCGGGTGCACGTGTACGGCACCGACGGCCGGTTTCATTCGCCCGCAGCGGCCCGCTCCGCGCCGCTGCTCGCGGCCGCATCCAACTGGCGGGCGACCGCCGAGCTCGTGGCCGAGCTGGTTCCGGACTGCCTCATGATCGACATCGGGACCACCACGACGGATGTGATCCCCATCGCCCGGGGGAAGGTCCGGGCCGTCGGGCGCACCGATCCGGAGCGACTCGCGACGCGCGAGCTGGTCTACACGGGAGTCGTGAGGACGCCGGTCGAGGCGGTGCTGCCCGCGGTTCCGTTCCGCGGCGCCACGGTGGGAGTCGCCGCCGAGCGCTTCGCGCTCATGGGCGACGTCCATCTCTGGCTCGGCCGCCTCGCCGCGGCCGACTACTCCGCCCCGACCCCGGACGGCCGGCCAGCCTCCCGCGAGTTCGCGCGCGAGCGGCTGGCGCGGGTGATCTGCGCCGATGGCGAGATGCTGGACGGCCCCGACATCGACGCGATCGCTCGGGCGGCGTTCGAGGCGCAGCGCGGAGCCGTGAAGGCCGGCATCGAGGCGGTTCGCGCCCGGCACCCGTGCACGGCCGTCGCCGTGACGGCAGGCGTCGGAGCCTTCCTGGCGGGCGAGGCGGCCGCGCTGAGCGGGCTGCGCGCGATACCGCTCGCCGCGCGGATCGGCGAGGCGGCGCGCACCGCGCCCGCGGCCGCGGTGGGGCTGCTGCTCGCCCGCGAGCTCGGGCGGGCGAGGTGACCGCGACGCCGCCGCAAGCGGCCGTCGTGAAGCTCGGCGGCGGGTTGCTTGAGGTCCCCGGCGCATTCGACGCGGCTATCGCCTCGATCGCCCGCGCGGCGCGGGTGCGGCCGCTCGTGGTGGTCCCCGGCGGCGGGCCCTTTGCGGATGCCGTCCGCTCGTACCAGCAGGGCCACCCACTCTCCCGCACCGCGGCGCACTGGATGGCCATCGCGGGCATGGATCAATACGCCATGGCGATCGCCGACCGGCTCGAGGGCGGTGCCGTCGTCTGCGACCCCGCCGAGGTCTCGGCCACGATCGAGGCGGGGCGCATTCCCGTGCTCGCGCCGTCGCGCTGGATGCAGGCGGTGGACGTGCTCCCCCACTCCTGGGACGCCACCAGCGACAGCGTAGCCGCCTTCGTGGCCGGCGCCCTCGACGCCGGCTGCCTCGTCCTGCTCAAGCCGGTGCCGGGGACGCCGGATGCGCTGGCCGACCCGGGATTCCGGGCGGTGCTCCCCGCCGGCCTTCGCACCCTGGTGCTGGGGCCTGCCGAGCTCGATCGCTTGGTGGAGGTGGTGGCGAACTAGGCGGCGCGGCGCGGGCTCGCGCCCGAGCGGAGCTGGCTCACCAGCTCGGCGACTGCGTGGAGCACCCGCTCGTCTCCCTCGCGCAGCATGGCGGCGAGGATGTGCTTGCAGACGCGATCCCGCCAGAGATGGTCCCCGCAGTCGCACCGTGGGTGCGCGGCATGGTAGAGGTCCACCCAGTGCGCCTGCGATCCCCCGCTCACGTGATACTGCCCCGAGCCCACGCGCTCGAGCCGGAGCGCGAGCCCGCGCTCCAGCCGCTTCAGATCCACCCCGCCCGCCGCGGCCAGGTTGATTCCCGATCTGGTCATTTCGTGCTCCGATTCGAACGTCCTTCGAGCCCGAAAATTAGCCGAATCGCGGCCGCCGCGCCAGTCGGACCAGCCACTCTAAATGCTGGAGTGTGAAGCAGTTGGGCTAGCTCGCCAGGGTGCTGGAGCGCCGCTCCCGCCGGGTCGCCTTGGCCCCGGTGAGACTCCGCGCGAGGCGCTCGGCCAGGAGCTCCGGCGCCATCGGCCGGCCAATCAGGTGCCCCTGCGCCTCGTCGCACCCCTGGCTCCTGAGGAACGCGAGATGAGCCTCGCTCTCGACGCCCTCGGCCACGACCTTGAGGCCGAGAGCGCGCGCCATGGCGATGATCGCCGCCGTGATCGCCGCATCGTCGGACACGGTCACCAGGTCGCGCACGAAGGAGCGGTCGATCTTGAGCGCGTCCACCGGGAAATGCTTCAGATAGGCCAGCGACGAGTAGCCGGTGCCGAAGTCGTCGATGGAGAGCTGCACGCCGAGCGCGCGGAGCTGGTTCAGCGCCCCGACCGCCTCGTGGCGGCGGTCCATGAGGACGCTCTCGGTGAGCTCGAGGCCGAGCCAGCGGGCGGCGAGCCCGGCGTCGGCGAGCGCCGCGCCGACGGCGTCCACCAGGCCGCCCTGGCGGAGCTGCCGGCTCGACACATTGACGGTCACCCGGATCGGCGGCAATCCCGCGTCCTGCCACGCACGGTTCTGGCGGCAGGCGGCGCGCAGCACCCATTCGCCCAGCGGTACGATGAGCCCGTTCTCCTCCGCGATCGGCACGAACTCGGACGGAAGGAGGAGCCCCAGCACCGGATGCTTCCACCGCACCAGCGCTTCCGCGCCCGCGATCCGCATGCTGGTCGCGTCCACGATCGGCTGATATTGCAGCACCAGCTCGTCCCGCTCCAGCGCGCGGCGGAGGTCGCCCTCGAGGGTGAGCCGCTGCAACGCCGTCGCGTTCATCGAGCGGGCGAAGAGCTGGTACCCGTTCCCGCCCTGGCGCTTGGCCTCGTACATGGCGGTGTCGGCGTGGGCGAGCAGGGTCTCCACGTCCTCGCCGTCATCGGGGAAGAGCGCGATCCCGATGCTCGCCGACACGAATACCTCGTGGGTCCCGAGCTGGCAGGGAGGCGCGAGCGCGGCGAGCACGCGCCGGGCGAGCGCGACCGCCTTCGCTGCATCGGTCGGCCCCGGCAGGAGCACGGTGAACTCGTCGCCGCCCAGCCGCGCGACCTCGGGCGGCGCGGCGGCCTCGGCGCCGGGGTCGTCGTCGCTCCGGCAGCCGCGGATCCGCACCGCGACCTGGCGCAGGAGCTCGTCGCCCAGCTCGTGGCCCAGCGTGTCGTTGATCCGCCCGAAGTTGTCGAGGTCGATGAAGAAAACGCCCACGCTCCGGTTCTGCGGCCGGGCGGTGGCGATCGTCGCCGCGAGGTGCTGCTTGTACGATGCGCGGTTCAACAGCCCCGTGAGGCTGTCGGCGTACGCGAGCAGCCGCACCTGCTCGATCATGCGCGCGTTGGAGAGCGCGACGGCGATCTGGTCGGCGAGCCGGCGCGCCTGGACCAGGTCCTCAGGCGCGCGGCCCGCGTCGGGGGCGGCGCCGAGGGCGAGGACGCCGCAGAGCTGCTGGTGATACGAAAGCGGCAGCACCACGAACGAGCCCGCCCCGAAGGCTGCGAGCGGCCGGAGGTAGGGCGGGAGGACGTCCCCGGCCTCGAGCTCCACCACCTCGGGCCCAGTGGCGAGCAGGCGAAGCTGGATCGCGTCGAGCTCGACCGTGGCGCTCAGGCGGCGGCGCCCGTTGGTGTACGCCTGAACCCAGGTCCGGCCCGCGGCGGATCGCTCGGACGAAACCAGCGTGACGCTCGCCGCACGGCAGGGGTAAACGTCGCCGATGCGCGCGAGCACCGCGTCCACGATGCTGTCAGCGTCCGTCGCCGAGAGCACCGCCCGGTCGATCTCGGCCGCGGTGGCGAGCGCCTTGAACTGCTTGCCGAGGCGGGTGGCCATGGCGTTGAACGAGTCGGCCAGCTCCGCGAACTCGTCGCCGCTCGGCAGGGTGACCCGGGTGTGGAAGTCGCGGAGCGCGATGCGGCGGGTGCCCTCCTGCAGGAGTGCGAGCGGAGCCAGGCTCCGGCGGATCTGGCTCACGCTGAGCAGGAAGACGAACAGCGTGCAGCCCGCCACGATGACGAAGAACGTTGACCGGAACTCGGTCACGGGCGCGAGCACGACCTGCTTCGGCTCGCTCAGCACCAGGGTCCAGTTGGACGCGGCGAACGGCTCCTCGAGCACGATGGGGCGATAGACCGAGACGTACCCCGCGCCGCCGAGGCGCGACTCGAACGCGCCCGACCCGCGGAGCGCGGGGTCGCGCAACGTCCCGGGCACCACCTCGGGATTCTCGCCGGTGAGCGGCTCGCCCACGGCGTCGAGCACCGCCATCCGGGTCGTGGGCGTGCCGAGGCTCTGCCCTTCCGCGCCCCAGAGGAACTCGGGGCTGATCTCGCCGACGAAGAACCCGGGTGCGTGCCCCGCTCGTTCCGGGCGGCCGACCATGAACACCTGGCTCCCGGCGGAGTCGCGCCGGACGCGGACCAGCGTGCCGCCGCCGAGCACGTATGCGCTGTCGGCGTCGTCGAGGGACGGCAGCGCCGAGCCACGGCCCACCAGCTGCGTCTTGCCGCCGCGCGCATCGACCCACTGGAGCGACGCGAACCGCGAGGCGGCCAGCAGGTCGAATCCCGCGCGAATGGTACCCCGCACCTCCGGATCCACCTTCCGCGGGGCCGGCGGCGGCGGGCGCCGTTTCCGCTCCAGCTCGATGCCCCCCACGGCAATGCGTCCGTCGCCGCGGGCGCCGGGGGGTCGGTTGCCGGCGGGCGGGGGGGAGTCCGGTCGAGAGCGAATCGGCCGCCGGGGCGTGCCGCCCGCCAGCTCCGACACCGCTCGGGGCGGAATGCCCTTGAGGGTGGCCTCGAGCAGTTGAAGACGGTCGGTGACCGCGCGTGCGAGCGCCTGGTTTTCCTGCTCCAGGCGGCGGCGGCTTTGCAGCTCGAGCTCCGCGGTCATGTGCCGCACCGAGAGGGCCGCCAGCAGGGCGATGGGCGCGAGGGAACATCCCACGAACAGCGCCAGCAGGCGCCGCCCGATCACGCTGCGAAGGAGACTGGTCGGAAGCGGCACGCTGCTGGTCGCCCTGGCGAGAGGGTCCGCGCTGCACCGGCGAATGCCCGGGAGGTCGGGCCCGATGGGGGGCAAGGGCCATGCCCCCCGGCGGCGCCTCGCTAAGCGCCTACGGGCTTGTCGCTTACGGCGCGCGAAGGGAGCGAGGCGACGGGCTGGCTCTGGACGTTTGCGAACCATCCCGGCGGGACGGCCGCGCGCAGCTCGCGCACCCGGCGGGCCGAGACCGTTCCGCCCCGACCGCCCTCGCAGGCGGCGCCGCGCACGCCCACCAGGTCGGGGCCGAGCGCGGCAATCTCGGGCAAGTGCTCCAGCCGGAGACTTCCGGCCACGGCGAACACGAGCCCAGCCGCGCGGGCGTGATCCCGCCACTCGCGGAGGCGCGCGGGTGCCGCCCAGTCCAGCAAGCTCCGGCCGTCCTTCTTCATCGTATCGAGCAGGAGACCGCTCGCCCCCGCCGCCGCGATCGCCTCGGTAAGGGAGCCGGGGGAGTCGGCCGGTGCGGCGGCATCGACGTAAATCACGGCGACGACCAGGGGCCGCGCGGGGTGGGCCCGCGCCGCCCGCGCCGCCGCGGCGAAACGCGCTCGCACGTCCGCCCCCCGGGCCGGATC
This sequence comes from Gemmatimonadales bacterium, assembly GCA_035700905.1. Taxonomy (GTDB): domain Bacteria; phylum Gemmatimonadota; class Gemmatimonadetes; order Gemmatimonadales; family GWC2-71-9; genus DASQPE01. The sequence goes on from DASSOD010000262.1 coordinate 6,185, forward strand.
TGGACTCGCGAGCTTGACGTAGGTCTCTGCGGGGCGCACTGCGACGGGGCACTTGCCGATCGTGCGCGCCGCCTCCGCTGGCGACGCGACCTCGCCCAGCGCCACACTGAACGGCATCCGGGCCGGCACGCGCGCCGCGATTTCCGCCAGCGCTCTACGAGCCACCGGGCCCAGCGCGCCGCGGCTCGGATCCTTGGCGTCGATCACGTCCGCTCCGCCCTCCACCGCGGCCTCAACCTCCGCGGCACGTGCCACGCTCACGAGCAGCTGCACCAGGCCTCCTCTCTTGTGAGATGCTAACAGCATGATATGTTGCCGCTTAGAAGGTAAGACCCGGACGGGATGCGGGGAGGCGCGGTGGTTCGAGGGGAAGGACGTGGCGAACGCGGCGGTAGGCTCGAGGGCAAGGTCGTGCTCGTGACCGGCGGGTCGAGCGGCATCGGACGCGGCATCGCGCTCGCCGCCGGGCGGGCGGGCGCCGACGTGGCGATCACCTATCGCCGGAACCGCGCCGGCGCGGACGAGACCGCGGCCGAGTTGCGCCAGGCGGGCGGTCGAGCGGAGGTGCTCAAGCTCGAGCTCCCCCAGCGGGAGGACATCGTGCGGCTGGTGGATTCGATGCGGACGGCGTTCGGGCGGGTTGACGTCTGGATCAACAACGCCGGCGCCGACATCCTCACCTCCGAGTTCGGCGATCTTTCACGGGAAGGCAAGCTCGAGCTGGTACTCGACGTGGATCTTCGCGGGACGGTGCTCGCATCCTGGGCGGCCGTCGAGCTGATGCGCGCCCAGCAATCCGGCGGATGCATCATCAATACGTCCTGGGACCACGTGCACCTGGGCATGGGCGGGGAGAACCCGGTGATCTACGCCGCCGCGAAGGGAGGCGTCGAGAGCTTCAGTAAGTCGCTGGCGCGAGACGTGGCGCCCGCGATTCGGGTCAACGTGCTCGCCCCGGGGTTCATCGAGACCGCCTTCGGCGAGACGGCCGGCAGCGCCTGGCGGCGCCACGTCATCGAGACGACCCCATTGCGCCGCTGGGGGACGCCCGAGGACGTGGCGGCGGCGGCCGTGTATCTCGCGTCCGACGAGGCCGCGTTTCTTACCGGCCAGACTATCATGATCAACGGCGGCGTGGTGATGTGAACGGAGGATTCGGATGCCTGCAACGAAAGAGCGCACGTACAACGACGCGGAGATCGCCGAGCGCCTGAAGGCGCTGCCGGGCTGGTACTACGAGGACGGGTGGATCCGCCGGGTCTACAAGACCGACGGCTGGCCCACCACGCTCATGCTGGTGAACGCGATCGGCTTCTTCGCCGAGGCGGCGTACCACCATCCGGACCTGAGCGTGACGTGGGGCCGGGTGATCGTGAAGCTCCAGAACCACGCGGCCGGCGGAATCACCGACAAGGACTTCGAGCTCGCGCGCAGGATCGAGGACGAGGTGCTCTGGCGGCCGAGCGGCGGCGCGCTGGAGGGTACGCCCAACAAGTGGGTCCGCCCGGGGGAGCCACGGTAGCAGCCCCACCGCAGCGCGTCCTCTTCGTCACCGGCAGGCTGGCCGAACCGGCGCTCCGACGAACGCTGGGGGGGCTGGACCTGCCGTTTGCCGCGGACATCGCCGTCATGAAGATCACCGTGGCGGCGCTCATGACCACGCCGTGGATCGCGCGCTTTCTCGAGGTGCCGCCCGGCACCGACCTCATTCTGCTGCCCGGGCTGGTTGAGGGAGACACCGCGCTCCTGGAGGAGCGCTTTCGGGTCCGCGCGGAGAAGGGGCCGAAGGATCTCCGGGAGCTGCCGCAGTACTTCGGTCGGGCCGCCGAGGCCGCGGAATACGGCGCCTACACCATCGAGATCCTCGCCGAGATCAACAATGCGCCCAAACTCTCGCAGGAGGAGATCCGGCGCGCGGCGGACGCCTTCCGGAGCGAGGGTGCGGACGTGGTGGACATCGGCTGCACGCCCGGCGTCGCCTTCCCGGCGCTGGGCGACGTGGTGCGCGAGCTCCGCGCCGCGGAGATGCGGGTGAGCGTCGACTCGTTCGAGCCCGACGAGATCCTGGCCGCGGTGGACGGCGGCGCGGAGCTCGTGCTGAGCGTCAACGGCAGCAATCTCGAGGTGGCGCGCGAAGTGGGCGCGCGCGGCGCGCGCGTCGTGGTGATTCCGGATTTCGGCGCCGGGCTCGACACGCTCGACCGGAGCATCGGCCGGCTGGAATCGTGGGGCGTGCCGTACCTGATCGATCCGGTGATCGAGCCGATCGGATACGGGTTCATGGCCTCGCTCGAGCGCTACGCGGAAGTGCACCGGCGCTACCCCGGGCGCGGGCAGCTCATGGGGATCGGCAACCTCACCGAGCTCACGGCGGCCGATACGACGGGCGTGAACGCGGTCCTGATGGCCATCGCCGAAGAGGTGGGCGTCGAGGCGGTCCTCACCACGGAGGTGATTCCCTGGGCCCGGGGCGCCGTGCGCGAGATCGACGTGGCGCGCCGGCTGATGCATTACGCGGTGGCCGGCCAGCGGCTTCCCAAGGGCGTGGACGACCGCCTCGTCACCGTGAAGGACCCGGCGGTGCTCGCCTACACCGAGGCGGAGCTCCGCGAGCTGCAGGCCGCGATCTCCGATCCCAACTTCCGCATCTTCGCCGACCGCCAGGCGATCACGGTGTTCAACAGCGAGATCTTCGTCCGGGGCACCGACATCCAGGAGATCTTCGCGCAGCTCGGCGTGGACGAGGCCACCCACGCGTTCTATCTCGGCCGCGAGCTGATGAAGGCGCGCCTGGCGCTCACGCTGGGCAAGACCTACCGCCAGGAGGGTGCGCTCTCCTGGGGCTACCTCACGCCGCCGGACGATCGCCGCTCGGAGCACGTCAAGCTGACGCAGCGCTCGAAGCGCCGACGCGCCTCGTCGGCGGGATCCGAGTGAGCGAGCGCGCTGCACCGGTGGTGGCGCGGCTCGAGCCCTGCCCCGATCCCGCCGCGGCGGCCGACCGGTTCCGCGATCTCCCCTGGCCGATCCTGCTCGACAGCACCGCCGACCGCGAGCGAACCGGGCGCCACTCGTTCCTCGCCGCCGATCCCCATGCGGTGATCCGCGCCTACGGTGCGGCCAGCGAGCGGTACGATGCGGCGACCGGCGCGTGGACCGAGGTGGCGGAGGAGCCCTTGGCCGCGGTGCGGGCCGCGCTGGCGCCGTTCGCCACCGAGCCGCTGCGGGGACTCCCGCCGTTCCAGGGCGGCGCGGCCGGCTACATCGGCTACGACTACGGCGCCGTGCTCGAGCGCCTGCCGTCGCCGCGCTACGACGACCTGCCGATCCCCGACGTGGTGCTCGGCCTCTACGACTGGGCGATCGCGTGGGACCACCGCCAGGGCGCGGCCTGGATCATCTCGACCGGGATGCCGTGCCATGGCGAGGAGCGGGCGCGGCGGGCGGAGGAGCGCCTCGCCGCGGTGCGGGAGCGGCTCGCCGGCGGTGCGGCGCCCGCGCCCGACGCTGCCGCGGTGGAAGCCTTTCGCTCGGCCCCGCGCGCGGCGGGTGCGCCGGCGCCGTCCTACCCGGTGCGCGGCCCGGACGACGCCGAGCGAATCGGGCTCCGCTCCACCTTCACCCACCCCGGGTACCTCTCGGCCGTGGCCCGGGTGCGCGAGTACATCCTGGCGGGCGACATCTTTCAGGCCAATCTCTCGCAGCGCTTTCAGGCGCCGCTCGCCGAGCCCCCGTTCTCGCTCTACCGGCGGCTCCGGCGGATGAACCCGGCGGCGTTCGGCGCCTACTTCGACTTCGGCCAGGCCCAGGCGCTCAGCGTGTCGCCCGAACGATTCCTGTCGCTGGACGGGCGCGCGGTGGAGACCCGCCCCATCAAGGGCACTCGCCCCCGCGGGTATGCCCCCATGCACGACGCGCTGCTGGGCCGGGTGCTGGCCGAGAGCGACAAGGATCGGGCGGAAAACGTCATGATCGTCGACCTGCTGCGGAACGACCTCTCGCGGGTCTGCCGGCCGGGAACGGTGCGGGTGCCCGAGCTGTTCGCGCTGGAGCAGCACCCGACCGTCCACCACCTCGTCTCCACCGTCGTGGGCGAGCTCGAGCCCTGGGCCGACGCGGTGGATCTGGTGCGCGCCACCTTCCCCGGCGGCTCGATCACCGGCGCGCCGAAGGTGCGGGCGATGGAGATCATCGCGGAGCTCGAGCCCACCCGGCGCAAGGTGTACTGCGGCGCCATCGGCTACGTGAGCGTGAGCGGCGCGATGGACACGAGCATCGCCATCCGGACGGCTGTGGCCCATCGGGACCAGGTGTATTTTCAGGCCGGAGGCGGCATCGTGGCGGACTCGGACCCCGAGTCGGAGTACGTGGAGACGCTGGACAAGGCGCGCGGCATCATCCGGACGCTGGCGGAGCGATGATCCTCCTGATCGACAATTACGACTCGTTCGTGTTCAACCTCGCGCGCTACGTGCGCGAGCTGGGCGGCGAGCCGCTGGTGCGCCGGAACGACGCGCTCACGCCGGACGACATCGCGCGCCTCGCGCCCAGCCATATCATTCTGTCCCCCGGTCCCTGCTCGCCCGCCGAGGCGGGCGTCTCCACCGACGTGGTGCGCCGGTTCGGCGCCGCCACGCCGATCCTGGGCGTGTGCCTCGGCCACCAGTGCATCGGCGCCGCTTACGGCGGCCAGATCGTTCGGGCCCGCAAGCCGATGCACGGCAAGACCTCGCGCATCCATCACGACGGCCGCGGCATCTTCGCCGGGCTGCCGACGCCGCTCACCGCGACACGCTACCACTCGCTGGTCATCGCGCCGGCCTCGCTGCCGCCCGAGCTCCGCGTCACCGCGCGGTCGGACGACGGGGAGATCATGGCCGTGCAGCACGCCGAGCATCCCGTGACCGGCGTGCAGTTCCATCCCGAGTCGGTGCTGACCGAGCATGGATATCGAATGCTCGATCGGTTCCTGCGCGGCGCCGAGGCCGGGGAGTCGGTCGTGCCCGCAGCCGCCGACGGCGGGTTGGGCTTCGCCGCGCTGGGCTTTCGCCCCTCCCGCGAGGGGCTCGACCGCCGCCGCGCCTCCCGCGCCCACGAGGCGCCCTGGTACACGGCGGTGGCGGCGCCGGAGGATGCCGGCTGAGGCGCCGGCCGGGATGACCCTCATCATCGAGTGCATCGTCACCACCGTGGACCCCCAAGGCGCGGTCAACTTCGCGCCGATGGGGGTCGAGTGGGGCGACGACGCGATCGTACTGAAGCCGTTCCTCGAGACCACCACGTTCGCCAATCTCAGGGCCGGCGGCGCGGCCGTCGTCAATGTCACCGACGACGTCGGGCTCATCGCCCGGAGCGCCATCGCGAGCCCGCAGTTCCCCGCGGTGCCCGCGGCGGTGGTGCGCGGCGTCGTGCTCGAGGCCGCATGCTCCTGGCGCGAGGTGGAGGTGGAGTCGCTCGACGACACGCCGCCCCGCTCCCGGATCGTCACCCGCGTGGTGCACCGGGGCACGCGGCGCGACTTCATCGGATTCAATCGCGCGCGCCACGCGGTGCTGGAGGGGGCCATCCTGGCGACCCGCACCCACCTCCTCCCCGCCCAGCAGATTCGGGACGAGTTCGCGCGGCTGGGCGTGCTGGTGCAAAAGACCGCCGGTCCGCGGGAGGAGGAAGCCTGGCGCCTGCTAAAGGATTACGTGGAGGATCGCCTCGCCGGGGCCTCCGGGTGAGCCCGTCCGGGGGCGGCCCCGTCGTCATCGAGGCGCCCGGGCGGCTGCACTTCGGCGTTCTCGACCTGCGGGGCGACCTCGGCCGGCGGTTCGGCGGGATCGGGGCGGCCATTCCGAGTCCCTCGCTGCTCCTCGACGTGGCGCTCGCGGAGCCTCCGCTGGTCACCGCCGAGGGGCCCGACGCCGAACGAGCGGTGGCATTCGCGCGCCGGTTTCTGGATCGCGCGGGCATCGCGGGCGGCGCGCGGATCCGGGTGCGCCGCGCGATGCCGGCGCACGCGGGGCTCGGCTCGGGGACCCAGCTCGCGCTCGCGGTCGCGCGGGGGCTCGCGGAGCTCTACGGCGGCCCGCGGGCCGCGGCGGACCTGGCCCGGATCGTCCAGCGCGGGCGGCGCTCGGCCATCGGCACGTGGGCGTTCGAGCTGGGCGGATTCATCCTCGAGGGCGGCCGCCGCGAGGGGGCGGACGAGGTCGCGCCGCTGCTCGCCAGGTATCCGGTGCCCGCGTCGTGGTGCTACGTGGCGGTGGTGCCGAATGCCGCGCCCGGCTTGAGCGGCGAGGCGGAGGCGGACGCCTTCCGCCGCCTTCCCCCGCCGCCCGCGGCGGAGGTCGAGACGGTGTCCCACCTGGTGCTGATGCAGCTCCTCCCGGCGCTGGTGGAGGAAGAGCTGGCGGCGTTCGGCGCGGCCCTCTCGGAGATCCAGCGGATCACCGGCGGCTGGTTTGCGCCGGCGCAAGGCGGAGTATTCGCGCCCGGGCCTACGCGGGAGCTCATCCCCCTGCTGGCGGCCGCGGGAGCGCCCGGCGTCGGGCAGAGCTCCTGGGGCCCGACGGCGTACGCGGTATTGGAGGGGGCTCAAGCGGCGCGGGCGCTGGCCGCGCGCGCGGAGCAGTGGATCGGGGGGCGGGGGCGCGTGTTCCATGGATCGTTCCAGAACACCGGAGCGGACGTGCGACTGCAGCCCGCATGACCGCACGCTCGGCAGCATCCCGCAGCGCAAGTAGACGGTCTTGATGCGGGAGAGTGGGCCGCACCCGCGTCCAATCGCGCTCACCGAGCCGCAGCGGCGGCATCTGGCGGTGCTCCTGGATCGCATCGAGGCTGCGCTGAGCGAGGTGACGCGGCTCGCCGTCGCGCCGCCGCGAGATCGGGTGTTGATGGCCGACCTGGCGGACCTCCCTCCGGACCTGCCGGCCCTGGTGAGCCCCGAGGCCGAGCGGGTGCGCCGGGCCATTCGAGACATCGCGGAGCGCTTTCATCTGGAGCGGCAGGCACAATCGCGCCGGCGGCGGAGCCAAGCCCTCGTCGGCACCGCGATCGTGCAGGCGGAGGACGCCAGATCCCGGGCACTTCACGGCTACGGGCCGGTCGGGCCCGCGCTGGTCCAGGCGCTTGACCCACTCGTGGAGGAGATCGTGCACGCGCTCGTCGCTGTCGCCGTCGCCATCGAATCCGACGCCGATCCGGGCCTTGCACGGGCGGAGCCGCGATGACCGTGTGGTACATCGCCCTGGGCGGGGCCGTGGGGAGTGTTGCCCGCTTCATGCTGGGTCAGCTGGTGCAGCGCGGCGCAGGGGTTACGTTCCCACTCGGTACGCTGCTGATCAATATCAGCGGGTCGTTCCTGCTCGGATTCATCCTCCGATACAGCCTCGCCACGCCCGCGATCTCGCCCGAGGTGCGTGCGCTTCTCACGACCGGGTTCTGTGGGGGGTACACGACGTTCTCGACCTTCAGCTACGAAACCGTGGCGCTGCTGGAGGATGGGGAGCTGGGCCGGGCGGCCATCTACATCGGCCTGAGTGTGGGGGTGTCCCTCATCGCCACCTTCATGGGGTTCGGATTGGCGCGGGAGCTGCTCGACCTGCGGCGCGGCGCCTAGGCTGCGCGCTGGGAAGCCGCACCCGACGAGCGCGGCGCGGAGTCAAAGACATGCATGGATTCAAGGGCGAGCGCACCTTGATGCGCATCCACATCGGGGAGCGGGACAAGTGGCATCACCGCCCCCTCTATCAGGCCATCGTGGAGCTGCTCCGGGAGCGGCACTACGCCGGGGCGACGGTATTCCGGGCGGTGATGGGATTCGGTGCCAGCTCGAAGCTGCATACCGACCGGATCGAGATCCTCTCGCTCGACCTCCCCATGGTCATCGAGTGCGTCGACACCGAGGAGCGAATCGCGGCGATTCTACCCGAATTGGACGAGATGATCGGCGGAGGGTTGATCACGCTGGAGAGGGCACGCGTCATCATGTATCGCCCCGATTTGCCCGCGGACGAACGGACCAGCAGCTGGGAGATCGACCGGATCGGGCGGTGGCAATCGGACGAGCCGCCGGAAGGGACCCCACCGCGGAGCTAGGCGGCCTTTCCGGGGCTGGGCGCCAGCGCGCGGAGGCGGCTCAGCAGCTCGCCGATCCGCTCGACCTCCTGCGAGATCCTCCACTCGCCCGCCTGCTGCGCCGCTCTGGCTCGGGCGAGCGCATCCTCCGCGCCTCGCGCCACGCGCTCCAGCAGCTCCCGCACGGCCGATTCCAACCGTCCGCGGGCCAGCCGGAGGCGATCCTCCAGGTCGCCCTGCACGCGCGAAGAATTCACCTCGAGCAGGTGCCTCAGGTATGCCTCGGCAGCGTCGTGGGCCCGACGGCGGCGGATTGACGCTGGGAGAAGCCACTGCGCGGCGTGCCACCACGGCGTGGCTGGGTAGTGATAGTGCAGCAGCTCGGCGAAGAAGAACCTGCGAGGCGCCGCCAGCGGACCATCAGTCTCGTCCACGTCGAGCCCAGGGGTCGTGCCGCCAGGCACCGCGGCGAGCAGTCGCCCGACCAGATCGGCGCCCAATTCCCGGTATCGCCGCATCGCGGCCGTATACTCGACCTGCACCCGCTGCTCCAACTGCGCCAGCCAGTCCTGCAGGTTGGCTTCCGCGAGGTCCCGCGCGGCCCCCAAGGCGCTGTCGCGAGTGACTTGCGCGGCGCTTTCGAGGTCGGCCCGGAGCCGCTCGGCGACCTTGGGTGTCGCATCCCGGAGGAAGGCTTCCCGCTCGCGTGCAAGCCATGCGCTCAGGCGCTGCTGCTCCGCCGTGAGCAGCGGCGCCGCGTCGGCGAGCGCCCGATCCGCCGCCCCTTGGAGCGCCCCCAGCGCCCGGGCGCGCGCGGCCGATGCTTCCATCGGTTCGGTCAACGCGCGGCGCCGTTCCTCGAGCGCCCAGGCGAGCTGCGCCGCGAGCCGATCCAGCCCCCGACGCGCCGCGGCCTCGAGTATCGAGCGACCGGCCCGCTCGGGCAGGCCCTCCAGGGTCGATACCAGGTCCCGCCACCCGCGCCGGGTGGACTCGTCTCTCCGACCAGCGAGCGCACTGACCTCCAGAATCGGGCCGGGTGGCCGCCCCAATCGCTGCTCCAGCATTCGGGCCGAAAACGCGGCCGCTTCCGCCCGCTCGGCGGGTCGGATTCGATCGGCCTTGTTGAGCACGACCATGAGCGTGGCCACCCCCGCCACGGCCTCCGCCAGGAAATCGAGCTCTTCCCGCGAGATCGGCGGGTCCGCACCGAGGACGGCCAGCACCGCGTCAATGTGGGGGAGAAATTCGCGGGTGGCTTCGGTGTTCGCCTCGATCGCGGAACCCAGGCCCGGCGTGTCCACCAGGCAGAGCCCGCCGGCGAGCAGCGGGCTCGGCACGAACACTTCGACACCGCGCACGCCGAGCCGGTTGCTGGGGTTCCCGCTCTCTGCGACGTACTCGGCCAGCGCGCCCGGATCCACCGCGCGCCACCCCTCCGCCAGCCGCACCTGCGCGCCGAAGTCGCCGTACCTCAGCACCGTGGGCACCGCGGTCACGGGGACGACGCCGGTCGGCAGCACCGGGGTGCCTATCAGCGCGTTCAGCAGGGTTGACTTGCCGCGCTTGAACTGGCCGATGCACGCGACGTAGAACCGTCCCGCGGCGAGGCGCTCCGCCAGCTCGCGCGCCTCGGCGGCGACCGGCATCGCCTCCGCATCGTCGGCGAGCTCCGCGAGCCGCTGGATCACCGCCGAGTCCGTCACCGCACGACCAGGACCGGGCAGTGAGCCCGCTCCACGATCCGGTCGGCCGTGGAGCCGAGAAAGAGGTTGTGCAGGCGGGAGTGACCGGTGTGACCCACCACCACAAGGTCGCAGTCGGCCTCGGATGCGCGGCGCGCCAGGACCTGGGCTGCGTGTCCGGGCGCCACCTCGGTGGTGATCCGCACCCCCCGCTCGCCGGCCATGCGGCGCGCCTCGCCGTGTCGCGCCGCAGCCGATCCGTCGACTCCCACCAAGATTCTCCGGAACATGGTCCCTCCTCTCGCGGCGACTCGCTCAGGTGCCGGCCGGCTCCGGGACGGCGGCGGGCGTGGCGGGCGAGTCCGCGCGTGCCGGCTCCGCCGACCTCGGGCTGAACCACCGCTGCGCGATGAGCGTCGGCACGATCGCGCTTCCGATCACCACCGTGACGAGCACGGTGTACTGGGCCTGCGTGATGATGTGGTTGGTAAGCCCGAACAGCGCGGAGATCGTCCCGAAGGTGAGCCCGGTGGACATCAGCAGGGTCGTGTAGATGCCCTCCGGGCGCTCGAACCGGAACACCCGCGTGAGCGGCCAGATGCCCACCGCCTTCGAGCCCATCTTCACCGCGAGCAGCGACACGATGATCAGCGCGCCGGAGACCACCGCCGGCAGCGACACGTACAGCCCGGCTTTCAGGAAGTAGAACGGGGTCAGCATGGTGAATGCGATCGCCCGCATCCGATCCATGAGGATGCGATCGCGGACGAACACCCCCGCGATGACCAGCCCGACGAGGTAGGCGGGCAGCACCGCCTCGCTCTGCGCCACCTTGGCCAAACCGCCGAGCGCGAACAGCACGAGGAACACGAACTTCACCTCGGGCTCGCTCACGCGATGGCCAACGCTTCGGATGACGAAGCGGGTGAGCCGCGGCAGATACCAGAGCACCACGGCCGTCACCGCGACGAACAGCGCGAGCCACCCGTTGAAGTTGGCGAAGATGACGCCCAACGCGAGGACGGTCCCGAAGTCGTTCACGAAGCAGGCCGCGAGGATGAGCTTCCCGATCTCGGTCCGGTTGAGCCCCGTTTCGATCATCACGGCGTAGACCACCGCGACCGACGTCGTCGACAGCGCGATTCCGGCGATGTAGGCGGCATGCCGCTCCCATTGCCCCACCCACAGCGCGAAGGCCGTGGCGGCGACGAAGGGTGCCACGAAGCCGACCGCGCCGATCACCAGCGCCGGCTTGAGGTGGCGCCGCAGGGAATCGGGGTCGATCTCCGCGCCGGCGAGGAACGTCAGGAGCCCCGACCCGAAGGTGGCCAGAAAGTCGATCCACGGAGTGGTGTGCAGTCCGAGGAAGTTGCCCCCGATCACGCCGACGAGGATCTCGATCAGTGCGACCGATACGCCGACCCGGATGGAGACGATGCTGGCGATGAGCGCCAGGGCCATCCAGGCGCTCGCGATGAGCCAAACGTTCGATTCCATGACGATTGCCTCCGTCGGGAGGCCAGAGGTCGGCCGAGGGGCATAGAAAAGCTCCTGCCGGCCGGGCTGGCCGTGCAGGAGTCATCAGCCGTCAACGACGGCGGTTCCGGGCGAACTCCATCGCCGATCTTTGGCGAGAACGGTAGAGGATTGGCCCCGCGGGGTCAAGCCAATGTGCCGCCGAGGCAGACCAGGAGCCGCCGAGGAAGGCGAGCCACGTCCGCCTGGGCGAGGTGGCGCACATCGCACCCGAGTCGTTAGCGATCCCCGAGACCGCGGCCCTACGGCCGCCCACAGCCACACGCAGGCTCGTACCTTGGCCGTGGCGGCCGAGGCCCCCATCTGGGGCTCTCGACCTGACTGATTGACAGCCTTGCGCGCGAGCGGTATAGTTTCGCGCCACGTCCAGTTGACAGATCATTCGGTGCCCTGCATGGGAGCTCGTCCCCCGACGATCTCATGGGGCGCCGACACAAGCGGACAGCGCGAGCGTCGCCCGGAGCGCGGTACCTTGCCGCCCCGAAGCCAAGCCGCATCCCTGGGAATACCCGGCCGCATCCGACAGCCTCGCGCTGCCGGAGTCGGCGTTTCCTCGATGACAATCGTGGGCCCGGTAGCTCGACCGAGGTACGTAATGGGGAGTTTTCCGTTCGCTGCCCCCCGCCGCTCCCGGCCGGTTCCCTTCGGCCAAGGGTGGCGCACGGCGATCGCCCCGTCCGCTCCCGTCGCCTCCATCGGTTCCAACAGCTCGCCCACGATTCGACCCGCTGCCCCGGCGCTCCGGCGCCGGCAGTCCAACGTCCAACGAGACTCGTTCCCGCGTATCCCGATTCGGAGTCCCTATGCCGGGGGGCTCCGGGTGGCGCCGCGGATCGAGCGCGGTCCTCCGGCCGCCCGATCCTGAGTGCCGATCACCCGTCGGATCGGCACGCGGCCGCACGCCGCGCCGCCCCGGCGGAGCAGTGAAGGCAACACCACGTAGGGCAGTACCGCAGTCGAATCACCCTTCATCCTGAGGTCAGTTATGAACCGTATTACCCGGCAGGTGTTGTCCGGCGTCGCGGCGAGCCTCACGCTCGCGGCCGTCGCCAACGCCCAGCAGGCACGCTCGGGGGCCTGGACCCTGAACGCGCCCGAGGGCGAGTGGTACATCACCGGTCGTGACTACAGCTTGCAGCGGTTCAGTCCGCTCAAGCAGATCACGACCTCGAACGTGCAGAACCTGAAGGCGGCGTGGAGCTTCTCGACCGGCACCCTGCGGGGCCACGAGGGCAACCCGCTGGTGGTGGGGAACGTGATGTACGTCCACACGAGCTTCCCCAACATCGTCTACGCGCTCGACCTCTCCAAGCCCGGCG
>DASSOD010000263.1:0-12783 GCA_035700905.1 Gemmatimonadales bacterium
TTACAAAGCGCGCCCATTGCCGCCGAAGAACAACGGCGAAGAACAACGAGCGGTGCGCGCGCGGCTAACTCATTATGCGAGCGTGGCGGAACTGGCAGACGCGCAGGACTTAGGATCCTGTCCCGCAAGGGGTCCGGGTTCGACTCCCGGCGTTCGCATCCTTCCATAGCCCGCTGCTCATCACCAAGCCCACCTTCCTCAGCACGCCCGGCGCCCGCCTCCCCGCCACCGCCTCGGTGACCGTTCCGGTACGTGGGGACCCCGGGAACTGTCACAGTCCCGGCCTAGCGTGAGCCCATGCCGGGCGCGTCCGAGGCCGCGGCGGAGCCGCAGCGCCGCTCCGCGAACGCCGCACCGATCCGTGACCCTCCCGGCCTCCCACAGTTCCTGAAGCGAGTGCGACCGCGCCGACGCCGGCGCATCCTATGGGGGGCGCCCCGCCCCGGCCCATCGCCGGAGCGGCGCCCGGGAGTTGAAACGACGCCGTATGCACAACGAACCCCGCCCCGCCGGCCAGCTCGGCGCGACCCCGCCCCTGATCGGCATCCTGCACGTCCACAGCAACTTTTCCCACGACGGCCGCGACCGCATCGCCGACCTGCGCGCCGCCTCGCTTGCACGCGGCATCGCCTTCGTGGGCCTCACCGACCACGCCGAGGACCTGGGTTCCGAGCGCTTCGACCGCCTGCGGCGGGAATGCGACGACCACTCGGACGCCTCGGTGCGGCTCATTCCGGGCGCCGAGTTCCGCTTCCCGGGCTATCCGGGCCTGCACCTCCTCGCGATCGGGCTGCACCGTTGGATCGAGGCCGCGAGCCCCGCAGAGCTCGCCGCGGCGGCCGCCGAGCACGCCGAGCTCGTCGCCGTGGCGCACCCGAGACTCTTCGATTACGAGCTGCCGCCGGCGGTAGCGGCCCGCGTCCACGCGATCGAGGTGTGGAACGCCGCCCACGATACCCGCTACCTGCCGGATCCCCGCGCGGTGACCCTGCTACGACACGTCCGCCGGACGAACCCGCACGTGGTCGGTTTCGCGGGCCTAGACCAGCACGACGCCCGCAACGACCGCCGCGCCCGGGTCGTGGTGGATCCGGGCGAGCGGAACCCGCTCTCCGCGATTCGTGAGGGGCGCTTCACCAATCGAGGCTGCACCATGCAGTTCTCGCCGGGCCTGGGCTGGGGGCCGGTTCGGCTCGGACTGCTCTACGGCGCGCGCGCGGTGTACGACGTGATGGAGCGGGTGCAGGAGCGCGCCGCTCGGGCGCTCGCGCGGAGCCGACAGCCCGCGGCCCCGGCCGCGAGCCCCTCAACGCAGCCGGCGGCGGCTGCCGCTTCGCTCGAGCGCTACCGCCGCCGGCTCGCCGAGGCCGAAGAGCGCGAGGCCGCCATGCACGAACGGCACTGAGCCGAGCCACTCCGAGGCGCGCGCCAGGAGCCCGGCCTCCCGGCGTCGTGACAGCGGGGGACGAGAGAGCGGCCTGGCGCGAGCGGCGGCCCGCGGCGCGGATCGAGCGCGGGATCTCGCCCAGCGACGCGGGCCACGATTCGCAAAATTGACCCTGCGGACGGCGCGCGGCTAGATTCCCGCCCATGGCAGAGATCGTCGTCGAAAAAACCGCGGAAGACGCCGCGTCCAAGTCGCTGCACGTGACCGTGCCGGTGGACCGCGTGCGCCAGGCGGAGGACCGCGCCGTGCAGTACTTCACCCGGCGCGCCCGTCTGCCCGGCTTCCGCCCGGGCAAGGCCCCGGCGACGGTCGTCCGGAAGCGCTACGGCGACGCCATTCGCCAGTCGGTGCTGGAGGAGCTCATCCGCGAGGGATGGGAGACCGCCCGCAGCGCCGAGGCGCTCAAGCCCATCGCGGACCCCTCGATCCGCAACCTCAAGTTCGAGGACGGGAGCCCGATCGAGTTCGAGCTCCTCGTCCAGGTGCGCCCGGACGTGAAGCTGGAGCGGACCGGGGGGTTCAAGCTCACCCGCACCGTCGCGCCCGTCACCGACGAGGCCGTGGAGGAGCAGGTCCAGCATCTCCGCGAGCAACGGGCCGCCTGGCTCCCGGTCGAGGGCGCGAGGCCCTCGCCCGGCAACCTGGTGCGGGTGGACGTCGCGCCGATCGAGAACGGCGCCGCCGCGCCGTCGCAGCCCTACTCCGTGGTGCTGGGGCAGGGCCAGGCGATCCCCGATCTGGAGGAGCGGATCATGTCGCTCCTCCCCGGCGAGAGCGTGGACGCCGAGGTCCGGTTTCCCGACGATCACCCCGACCCGAGCCGGCGTGGGCAGACCCGCCGGGTGCGCGTCACCCTCCACGACGTGAAGCGCCAGGAGCTCCCGCCGCTGGACGACGCCTTCGCCCGCGAGGTCGGCGAGTTCGACAGCATGGACGCGCTCCGGACGGCGGTCCGGGAGGACCTGGAGCGCGAGGCGGCCCGGGAGGCGGACGCGGGCGTCCGGCAGCAGCTCGTCCAGCAATTGGTGCAGGCCAACAACGTGCCCGCCCCGGACTCGCTGGTGCACCGGCTGCTCCACGCCTACGCCGACGCGTATAAGGTGCCCGAGGACCAGCTTGCCACCTTCGAGCAGCAGTTCCGCCCCGTGGCGGCGGCCCAGGTGCAGCGCGATCTCGTGCTCGACGCGCTGGTGGAGCAGCAGGGCCTCAAGGCGAGCGAGGCGGAGCTGGACCAGCGGATCGCGGAGATAGCGGCGGCCCGCCAGGTGGCGCCGGGGGAGCTCTACGGCACCTTGCAGAAGGCCAACCGGCTTCCCGAGCTGGAGCGTTCGATCACCGAGGAGAAGGTGTTCGACTTCCTCCTCAAGCAGTCCACAGTCGACGAGGCACGCAGCTGACGATGGCCACTATCTATCCGCCGTACATCATCGAGCGCTCGAGCCGCGGGGAGCGGACCTACGACATCTTCTCCCGGCTCCTGATGGACCGCATCGTCTTCCTCGGCGCGCCCATCAACGACGACGTCTCGAACATCATCATCGCCCAGCTCCTCTTTCTCGAGGCCGACAACCCCGAGAAGGACATCTACCTGTACATCAACTCGCCGGGCGGCGTGGTCTCCTCGGGCATGGCGATCTACGACACGATGCAGCACCTCCGGGCCCCGGTGAACACGATCTGCATGGGAATGGCGGCGTCCATGGGCTCGTTCCTCCTGGCCGCGGGCGCCAAGGGAAAGCGGAGCGCGCTCCCCCACTCGCGGATCATGATCCACCAGCCGTCGGGCGGGGCCCAGGGCACGGCGGCGGACATCGAGATCCAGGCGCGCGAGATCCTGTACCTGCGCTCCAAGCTGAACAAGCTGTACGCGGAGCACACCGGGCAATCGGTGGAGACCATCGAGCGCGACATGGACCGCGACCGGTTCATGAGCGCCGAGGAGGCCAAGGCGTACGGCCTGATCGACACCGTGTTCACGCCGCGGAAGAACCTGGTCCCCGTGAGCGGCAACGGCCACCAGACTTGACGCGCCCCGGTCCGGGGACAACCTTTTCCGGACCCGACCTCCACCCTCAGCAAGACCCGGCGTCATGTCGAACGACAAGCACCTCCGCTGTTCCTTCTGCGGCAAGTCGAAGGACTCGGTCCGGAAGTTCATCTCCGGGCCCTCGGTCTACATTTGCAACGAGTGCATCACGCTCTGCAATGAGATCCTGGCGGAGGACGAGGAGCGGGAGGTCGCCGACAACATCACCCAGGTCCCCACGCCCACCGAGATCAAGGACGTGCTGGACCAATACGTGATCGGGCAGGAGCGGGCCAAGCGGACGCTGGCGGTGGCGGTCTACAATCACTACAAGCGGATCAACGCCTCCGGCGGGCGCGAGGGCGAGGTCGAGCTGGACAAGTCCAACATCCTCCTCCTCGGCCCCACCGGCGTCGGCAAGACGCTCCTCGCCCAGACCCTCGCCCGCATCCTCGACGTCCCCTTCACCATCGCCGACGCCACCACCCTCACCGAGGCCGGCTACGTGGGCGAGGACGTGGAGAACATCCTGGTCCGGCTGCTCCAGGCCGGGGACTTCAACGTCGCCGAGTGCGAGCGGGGCATCGTCTACATCGACGAGATCGACAAGATCGCCCGGAAGAGCGAGAACCCCAGCATCACCCGCGACGTCTCGGGCGAGGGGGTGCAGCAGGCGCTGCTCAAGATCCTCGAGGGCACGGTGGCGTCGGTGCCGCCGCAAGGCGGGCGGAAGCACCCGCAGCAGGAATACATCCAGATCAACACCAAGGACATCCTCTTCATCTGCGGCGGCGCGTTCGACGGGCTGGAGAAGATCATCCAGGCGCGCACCGGCCGGCAGCAGATCGGGTTCTCCAGCGAGGGCGGCGTGCGCGGCGGGGGCGCCGGGGACAAGAAGAACCCCTACCACGAGGTCGAGCCGGACGACCTGCTCCGATTCGGGTTGATTCCCGAGCTGGTGGGCCGCCTGCCCGTCGTGGTGGCGCTCGAGGCGCTGGACGAGGACGCGCTGATGCGGATCCTGGTCGAGCCCAAGAACGCGCTCACCAAGCAGTACAAGAAGCTGTTCGAGCTGGAGAACGTGGGCCTCACCTTCGACAACGAGGCGCTCCGCGCGGTGGCCCAGAAGGCGCTCAAGCGCGGCACCGGCGCCCGCGGGCTCCGCTCCATCCTCGAGACGATGATGACGGACATCATGTTCGACCTGCCGACCCGCGACGACGTGCGGGAGGTCATCATCACCAAGGACGCCATCACCGACGGGGGCGCGCCGATGGTCGTCACCGAGCGGGCGCGGGCCAAGAAAGAAGCGTAGTGGCCGCACGGCCGGGCCCGCTGGCCGCGCTGCCCGTCCGGTTCGTCGGCTCCTTCCCCGATCCGCTCGTCCGGCTCGAGCCCCCGCTGCCCGAGGTCGCCTTCGTCGGCCGCTCCAACGTCGGCAAGTCCAGCCTGCTCAACGCGCTCACCGGGCGCCCCGGGCTCGCGCGGGTGAGCGGCACCCCCGGCAAGACCACCCTGCTCAACGCCTTTCGCCTGCCGCAGCTCTACCTGGTGGACCTGCCGGGCTACGGGTTTGCCCGCGCCGGGAAGGCGGCGCGGGCCGGCTACCGGCGGCTGATCACCCGCTACCTCCGGGAGCGGCCGACGCTCCGCGGCGTGGTCTGGCTGCTCGACATCCGGCACCCCCCGTCGGCGGACGACCGGGACTTCCAGGAGCTCCTGATCGAGAGCGGCCGCCCGGTGCTCGCGGTGCTCACCAAGGCCGACAAGCTGGGACGCGGCGCCCGGGCCGCCCGGGCGCGCGAGCTCGCGGCGGACCTGGGCCTGCCCGAGGATCAGGTGCACCCGACCAGCAGCCGCCTGGGCGAGGGGATGGAGGAGCTGGGCGAGGCGATCCTGCGGCTCGCGGCGCCGCCGCGGGACTGAGGACCGGTCCCTCTCCCGTCGCCTTGCCCCCCCGCTCGCCTCCCGCCGACATTTCCCTGGTCTCACTCGGAATCGCGCCCGTGCGACTCCCGGCCGCACCGCAACTCGCCGACGCCCGCCCCGCGGTGGCGCTCGTGCTCGCCGTCGCCGTCATCGGCGGCGCGGCGGCTCTGGGCGGCGCCGCGTTCGGCGCGTCGGCCGCCGGAGCGGCGGCGGCCGCGCTCGCGGCGCTCGCGCCCGGGGCCGCCGCCGTGGCCTGGCGGGAGCACCGCCGCGCGCGGGCGCTCGAGCGGCGGAACGAGGCCGCCGCCAAGCAGCTGGACCGCCGCATCGCCGAGCTCTTCTCGCTCCAGGAGCTGAGCTACATCCTCTCCGAGTCCATCCAGCTCGAGCGCATCGTCGAGCAGGTGGCGCGCTATGCGGCGCGGTTCCTCCAGGCCGATGGCGCCCTGATCGCGATGACCGAACGGGGCGAGGGCGGCCGGCTCCGCATCGTGGCGGCCACGGGCGCGCTCGCCCGGTTCCAGGGCCGGCTGTGCGAGCCCCACGACGGCGCGCTGGCGCAGCTCGCCATCGTGCGCGAGCGCATCGAGGTGGCCCAGGGCGTCGCGACGCCCACGGTGCACCTCCTCGGCGGCATCAGCGTGCGCTCCGCCGCCGTGGCGCCGCTCCGGGCGCAGGGAGAGATGCTGGGCGCGCTCGCCGTGGCGGACCGGCACGACGGGCAGTTCACCACCGAGGACCTGTGGCTGCTCTCGACCGTCGCCACGCAGGCGTCGGTCGTGGTGGCCAACAGCCGGCTCTACGAGATGGTCCGCCGCAGCACCGAGGAGTGGGAGACCGCGTTCGACGCGCTCGCCGAGGGGATCGCGGTGGTCGCGGCGGACGGCAAGGTCGTTCGCGCCAACCGCGCGCTCGCCGCGCTGGCGGGGCTCCCGGAGCCGGAGCTCCTGGGCCGCGATTTCGCGGATGCCGTGGCCGGCGGCGCCGCGCTCGCGCGCGACCTGTTCGCCCACTCGCCCCCTCCCGGCGCGCGTCCCCTGCCCGTGGAGGTGCGGCGCGACAGCGACCGGCGCGTGCTCCGCCTCACCGCGGCCCCGCTCACCGGCCCCACCGCGCGCGGCGCGGCGGTGATCCTGGTCGAGGACGTGACCGAGCAGCGCACCATGGAGGCGCAGCTCATCCAGAACGAGAAGATGGCCTCCATCGGCCAGCTCGTCTCGGGCGTGGCGCACGAGCTCAACAACCCGCTCACCTCGATCGCGGGGCTCGCCGAGCTGCTGCTCGAGCCCAACCGCGTCCCGACGCCGGTGCGCGACCACCTCCGGGTAATCCACGATCAGGCCGAGCGGGCGAGCCGCATCGTGCGGAACCTGCTCACCTTCGCGCGGAAGGGGACGCCCGAGAAGGAAATGGTGGACCTGAACGACGTGGTCGCCCGCACCGCCCTCCTCATCTCGTACGAGATGAAGCTCCGGAGCATCGAGCTGGACTGCCGCGTCGCGGACGGTCCGGTGCTGGTGTTCGCCGACCGCTACGAGCTGCAGCAAGTGCTGCTCAACCTGGTGACCAACGCCGTGCACGCGGTCACCGAGCTGGAACCGGGGCGGCCGCGCCGCATCGTGCTCTCGACCGCGCGGCTCGAGGCCGGCGCCGAGCTCAGGGTGACCGACACCGGCTCGGGCGTGCCGCCCGCGCTCGTGCCGCACCTCTTCACCCCGTTCTTCACCACCAAGGGCGCCGGCCACGGGACGGGGCTCGGCCTCTCGCTGAGCTACGGGCTGGTGGAGTCGCACGGGGGGCGGCTGGCGTACCGGCCGGGGGCGGACGGCGGCGCCGAATTCGTGGTGACCCTGCCGGTCCATGCGGCCGAGCCGGTGGAGCCGCTCCGGGCCGCCGCGGCCGAGGCGTCGCCGCGCGAGCGGGCGAAGCGGGTCCTGGTGGTGGACGAGGACCCGGCGGTGCCCCGGGTGCTGAGCGCGCTCTTCGCCCCCGACGGATTCGCCGTGGAGGCGGCCCGGAGCGGCGAGCAGGGCATGCGCATGGCGCGCCGGCGGCGGTACGACCTCGTCATCGCCGACGGACAGATGGCGCTCGACGGGGGCCGCCCGTTCGCGCTGGCGCTGCTCGAGGAGCACCCCGAGGCGCGCGAGCGGCTCATCGTGACCAGCACGGCGCGCTCCTCGAGTCCGCGGCTTCCGCTCGCGGCGCACCACGTCACCAAGCCGTTCAACCTGCGCGATCTCCGCGCGCTCGCGGGGCGGATTCTGGCGGCGTAGATCGCGACGCCGCCCGCTCGCGGGGAGCCTGCTCGGTTGGCGACGGCCCCGGACCACGGCGGCGTCGGGAAAGGGGATGAGAGCTCCGATGAATCGAGTTCAGCGGCTGGCGGGCGTGCTTGCTCTGCTTGTCGCGCTCGTGGCCGCATGCGGCAAACGGCCTTCGTCACCGCCTCGCGGCAGCACGGATCGGCGCCAGGCGATCCCCGTACCCCTCGCGGCGTCGGAGGCGGTTCGCGCTGAAATGCGCACCATGCTCGCGTCGCTGCAGGGCGTGCTGAAGGCGAGCGTGGCCGGCGATACGGCGGCCATGCGGCAAGCGGCGGCCCGGTCGGGGCTGGCGATGGCTGCCGATCCCGCCCTCGAGAAGCTGCTGCCCGAAGGCTTCCTGCGGCTGGGCATGGACACCCACCGCCAGTTCGACGCCCTCGCCGCCGCGATCGGGGCGGGAGCGCCGCGCGACAGCGTCACGGCGCGGCTCGCGCGGGTGGCGGGGAACTGCGTCTCCTGCCACGAGACCTATCGGCTGGAGGTGCGCTGAGCCTGCGGCGCCAAGCGGCGGCGCTGCCCGCCGCCGGGCGGGTTCCAACCTGGCGGAGCCGCCCCGCTCCTCTCAGATTGGGATTGTCTCTACCTCATCGCCCTTGGCCGAGCCGCCGTCCACGCTGGCTTCCGCGCTCCACGACCGCTACACGCTCGAGCGTGAGCTTGGACGCGGCGGCATGGCCACGGTGTATCTGGCGCACGACCTGAAGCACGAGCGGCCGGTTGCGCTCAAGGTGCTCCTTCCCGGTCTCGCGGCCTCGCTCGGCCCCGAGCGGTTCCAGCGCGAGATCAAGCTGGCGGCCCGCCTGCAGCACCCGCACATCCTGACCGTCGCGGGCGAACCCAAGACGCAGTAGCGCGGGCGCCGCGACCCTAGGCGCGCACCACGAAGCCGTGCTCGCGCAGGTAGGCGCGCGCCTCGGGAATGGTGGAGCCCTGGAAGTGGAAGATCGAGGCCGCGAGCACCCCGTGTGCGCCGGCTTGGAGCGCGTCCGCGAGGTCCGCGAGCGCGCCCGCGCCTCCCGACGCGATCACGGGAAGGCGCACCGCGGCCGCGGCCTCGCGCAGGAGCGCCAGGTCGTAGCCGAGGCGGGTGCCGTCGCGGTCCATCGAGGTGAGCAGGATTTCCCCCGCCCCGAGCGCCTCGAGCCGCCGGATCCAGTCGATCGCCTCGAGGTCCGTCGGCTCGCGGCCCCCCGTGACCACGACGGTGTAGCGTCCGTTCACCCGCTTCACGTCCACCGCGCCGACCACGCACTGCGAGCCGAAGCTCCCGGCGAGCCGCTCCACCAGGGAGGGATCGCGCACGGCCGCGGTGTTCACCGCGATCTTGTCCGCGCCCGCGCGGAGCGCCGCGCCCGCATCCCCCACCGACCGGATGCCACCGCCAACGGTGAACGGGATGAACACCGTGTCGGCCACGCGGCTCACCATTTCCAGCGTGGTCCGGCGGTCCTCATGCGTCGCGGAGATGTCCAGGAAGACCAGCTCGTCCGCGCCCTCCGCGTCGTAGCGCGCCGCCTGCTCCACCGGATCGCCTGCGTCCCTGAGCGACTCGAAGTGCACGCCTTTCACCACGCGCCCGCCCGCCACATCCAGGCAGGGAATGATGCGGCGGGCTAGCATACCCGGAGCACGTCCTCCACCGGCCCGGCGTCGCCGCCGCCCAGTAGAATCGTGATGTCGTCCACCGCGCGGCGCTCGCGCGGCCAGGTGAACCGGGAGCGCGCCGCGGCGGGGGGCAGCCATTCGCAGAGATCGTGCTCCGGGCCCGTGCGCACGCCCGCCTCGGGCGCAACGAACGCCGCGAAGACGGGTACCAGCGCGAGCTCGTCCGGTCCGTGCTGATAGAACGACTCCACCCGGCTCAGGTTGTAGAGCCGCGCCGCCGGGAGCCCGGTCTCCTCCTGCAGCTCCCGCCGGGCCGCGTCCACGGGCGACTCGCCGGGCTCGATGTGCCCATGCACCGCCTCCCAGGATCCCGGGCACCGGCCGGCGCGCCCGCGCCGCAGCGCGAGGAACTCGAGGCCGGCGGCGGTTCGTCGTATCGGATACACGTCCACCAGGGAAACGCTGATCGTGGTCACGGGCTCCACGACGCGAAGGCGGCGAGAAGCGCGAGCCCGGCGCGCTGCGACTTCTCCGGATGGAACTGCGCGCCCACGACGTTGCCGTGGCCGACGATCGCCGGAAAGGGGTACCCGTACTCGCCGGTGGCGAGCGCCCCGCCGTTGGGCAGCCCCGCGGGATGGTAGCTGTGCACGTGGTAGTAGAACTCCGGCTCGCGCAGCACCGCGCCGACCAGCCCGTGGCGCCGGCCGGAAGCCGTGGCCTCGACCCTCGCCCAGCCCACGTGCGGCACCGGCAGGTCCACCGCGAAGCGCCGGACCTCGCCCGGAAGGATGCCGAGGCCGCGCGCGTCGGGCGCTTCCTCGCTCCGGGCGAAGAAGAGCTGCATGCCCAGGCAGATGCCCATCACCGGCCGACCGGCGCGCGCCGATTCGACCACCGCCTCGCCCAGCCCGGTCCGGACGAGATTCTGCGCCGCCTGCCCGAAGTGGCCGACGCCGGGCATCACCACCCGGTCCGCCACGCGGACCCGCTCCGGAACGGCGGTGAGCTCGGCCGCGTGGCCGGCGGCCGCGAGCGCCCGCACGACGCTCCGCAGGTTGTTCACGCCGTAGTCCACCACGACGATCACAGCACGCCCTTGGTGGAAGGAACGGCGCCCTCGAGGCGCGGGTCCACGGCGGTGGCCTGGTCCAGCGCGCGGGCGAACGCCTTGAAGGCGGCCTCGACGATGTGATGCGGGTTGTCCCCCCGCACCAGGTCGAGGTGGCAGGTGAGACCCGCGTTCAGCACCAGCGCGCGGAAGAACTCCGGCGTGAGGAAGACGTCGTAGTCGCCCAGCATCTGCCACTTCGGGATGTCCACGTGATAGGCCAGATAGGGCCGGCCCGACACGTCCACGACGGCACGGACCAGCGCCTCGTCGAGGGGCACGACGACGTCGGCGTACCGCCGGATCCCCGCACGGTCGCCCAGCGCCTGCGCGATCGCCTGACCCAGCGCGATGCCGGTGTCCTCCACGGTGTGATGGCCGTCCACGTGCAGGTCGCCCGAGGCCTGGACCGTCAGATCGAGCAGCGCGTGGCGAGCCAGCGCCTCGAGCATGTGGTCGAAGAACCCGATGCCGGTGCGCACCTCGGCATGGCCGCGGCCGTCCAGGTCCACCCGCACCCGGAGATCGGTTTCCTTGGTCTGGCGGTGGATCTCGCCGACGCGGGACATCCCTCGCTCCCGCCGGCTCAGCGGCCGCCGAAGATGGCGCCGAGCGCGACGACGACGGCCTCCATGTCCTCGGGCGTGCCCACGGAGACGCGGAGGCACTCCGCCAGCTCCGCCGTGGCGGACACGTCTCGCACCAGGATGCCGTGCTCCTCCAGGAGCCGGCGGAAGGTTTCCTTGGCGGGCACCGCGACGCAACGGATCAGGAAGAAGTTGGCCGCGGAGGGATACACCGTGAGACCCCGCAGCTCGCGCAGGCGCGCGACGGCGCGGTCGCGGCTCGCCACGATCTCCCTGATCTGGTCGCGGCGGAACCCGTCGTGCTCGAGGAGCACCGCGGCGGCGGCGAGGGTCCCGAGGTTCACGTTGTAGGGAAGCTTGGCCTTGGCGATCTCCCGCGCCACGCTGGGATGTGCGAGGGCCACGCCGAACCGGAGCCCCGCCATGCCGAGCGCCTTCGAGAAGGTCCGGAGGATGACCACCCGCGAGGAGGCGGCCAGCGCCTCGCGCGCCGTCGGGCCGCCGAAGTCCTGGTACGCCTCGTCGCAGACCACGAGCGCGTCGGTGGCATCGAGGATCCGCTCCACCGCGCCCTCGGGGAGCGCGGAGCCGGTCGGATTGTTGGGGGAGTTGAGCACGATCACCCGCGCCTGCTCCCGCGCGGCCACCTCGACGAGCGCGTCCACCGCGTAGTGGAAGTCCGGCCCGAACGCCACCGGCACGTACCGGCCCCCCGCCACGCCGGTGATGAGCCGGTAGAGCGAGAAGGTCGGCGTCGGCGCCACCACGCGGTCGCCCGCGTCGAGCGCGGTGTGAAGCGTCGCCTGGATCAGCTCGTTGGAGCCGTTCCCCACCAGGATTCCCTCGGCAGGCCAGTCGTAGCGCTGGGAGAGGAGCTCGAGCAGCGCGGCGGGGACGAACTCGGGGTAGCGGTTCCACGGCAGGGCCGCCACGCGCTCGAGCACGAGGCGCTTGAGGTCCGGCGGCACGTCGTACGGGTTCTCGTTCTGGTTGAGCTTGCGCCTGGCGGTGAGGGGCGCGAGCGAGTACGCCGGCTGGTCCCGCACCGCCGTCTTGATCTGCGCGAGCCCCGGGCCGCCCTCCGGCAGGCGCACGGTCGTCACGAGGCGCGCCGGCCCAGCACGGCCTCGAGCCGGGCGGCGAGCGCGCGCGCGCGGAACGGCTTGCTCAGGAAATCGTCGGCCCCGAGCTCGAAGACGCGCACCTCGTTGTCCTCGTCGCCCTTGGCGGTGAGCACCACGACGGGGATCTGGCGCGTGGCCGGTCGGGAGCGGAGCCGCGACAGCACCTCGTACCCGTCGAGGCCGGGGAGATTGAGGTCCAGCACCACGATGTCGGGCGCGTGGCGGTCCACCTGATCGAGCGCCTGCACGCCGTCGCCCGCCTCGTGCACCGTGTAGCCCTCGCGCTCGAGCAGGTCCCGCATCACCTTCCGGAGCTGGTCCTCGTCGTCCACCAGGAGCACCTTGAATCCACGGCGCCGGTCCCCCGCCGTCTCGGCCGGCGGGGCGATCTCATCGAGGAGCTCCATGTCCATGGTGAAGTCGAGCGACGAGGCCGGCGCGGCGCCGGGCGTGGCCACGACCGCCGGAGTCGCCGCGGGCGCCGGCCGGCCCGCCGCCGCGCCCGGACGGCGGCGCCCGCCGGAGGCGGACTCCCCGTCCTCCCCCGACGGAACGTCGGTCACCCTGAGCAGCTCGTCCACCGTGGTATCGCCGTCCACCACGTGCCGCAGGCCGCTCTCCCACAGC
>DASSOD010000264.1:0-5153 GCA_035700905.1 Gemmatimonadales bacterium
CGAGAAGCTCTTGGAGAGCGAGAAGAACTCGACCGCGATCTCGCGCGCACCGGGCGTCTGGAAGATGCTCGGCGCGCGATAGCCGTCGTAGGTGATGTCGCAGTAGGCGTTGTCGTACGCCAGCAGGATGCCGTGCCGGCGGCACGTCGCCACCGTGCGCGCCAGGTACTCCGGCGGCGCGATCGCGGCGGTCGGGTTGTTGGGGTAGTTGACGAACGCGATCTTGGCCCGCCGCAGGACTTCCTCGGGGAGACGGTCCAGCTCGAGCAGGAAGCCCCGCTCCTGCGTGAGCGGCACGACGTGCGGCGTCGCGCCCGAGAGGAGCGCGCCGCCGATGTACGCGGGGTAGCCGGGCTCCGGTACGATCGCCACGTCGCCCGGATTGATCACCGCGAACGGAAGGTGCGAGAGCCCTTCCTTGGATCCGATGAGCGGCAGCGTCTCGGCGGCCGGGTCGAACGCGATGCCGAACCTCCGCTCCACCCACCGCGCCGCCGCCTGCCGGAACTCCGGCAGCCCGTGCTGGAAACCGTACTTGCTGAGCGCCGTGGTGCGGACGGCGGCGCCCATCACGTCGAGCACCGGGGCCGGCGGCGGCAGGTCGGTGTCGCCGGCGCCGAGATCGATCACGTCCACGCCGGCCGCGAGGAGGCGGCGCTTGATCGCCGGGATTTCCGCGAGCGGGTAGCCGGGGAGGGCCTCGAGACGATTGCTGAAGCTGATCATGCCGTCACGCGTTCCGTACCGGGTTGGACAGAATGCCGACGCCGGGGATCTCGACCTCGACCACGTCGCCGTCGCGCAGGGGACCGACGCCGGCCGGCGTGCCGGTCGCGATCAGGTCGCCCGGCTCCAAGGTCATGATCCCGCTGATGTAGGACAAGAGGAACGGGATCGAGAACTGCATGTCGGCCGCGCGGCCGAGCTGCCGCTCCTGGCCGTTGACCCGGCAGCGCACCTCGAGCGCACGCCAGTCCACGTCGGTCGCGACCCGCGGCCCCACCGGACAGAAGGTGTCGAACCCCTTGGCGCGGGTCCACTGCACGTCGCTCCGCTGCAGGTCGCGGCAGGTGACGTCGTTGACGCAGGTGATGCCGCCGACGGCCCGCTCCGCCTCGTCCACGCTCGCGCTGCGGAGCCGGCGCCCCACGACCACCCCGATCTCCGCCTCGTGCTCCACCTGTCGGGAGACGCCCGGCAGCCGGATCGTTCCACCGGGCTCGAGCAGCGCGCTGGGCGGCTTGAGGAAGAGGATCGGCTCCTCCGGCGCCTCGTTCCCCAACTCCCGCGCGTGCGCCGCGTAGTTGCGCCCGACGCCGATGATCTTCCCCGGGCGCAGCGGGATCACGCGCCGGCTCCGATGCCGTAGCGCGCGAAGAAATCCTCCACCTGGGTGCGCACCTGCGCCCAGCTCCCCACCACCCGCTCGGCGCGGGGAAGCCCGCCGAGGACGAGCGGCCCGTACCGCTTGGTCACCACGCGCGGATCGAGGAGCAGCACCACCCCCATGTCCTGCCGGCTCCGAATGAGGCGGCCGAAGCCCTGCTTCAGCTTGAGCGCCGCATGCGGCAGCAAGTACCCCATGAACCCATCCTCCCCCTGCTCCGCCAGGCGCTCGAGCCGCGCGGCGGTGATCGGCTCCGTCGGGACCTTGAAAGGTAGCTTGTTCAGCACCAGGGCGCGGAGCGCGCGTCCCGGTACGTCCACGCCCTCCCAGAACGAGTCGGTGCCGAGCAGGATCGCGTTCCCGGCCTCGCGGAACCGGCGGAGCAATTGGTCCCGCGACGCCTCGCCCTGCACCAGCATCGGCCAGCGCGCGCCCAGGGTCTCCCGCAGCGCGGAGGCCGCGCGGCGAAGCGCCGCATGGCTGGTGAACAGCACGAACATGCCCCCGTCGGCGGCGTAGGCGAGATCGGTCACCACGCGGGCCAGCGCCGCGCCGTGCCCCGGCTCGTCGTCCCGCGGCTCGGGAAGATCGGTGGGAACCCCGAACAGGCACTGCGCCGGAAAGTCGAACGGCGAAGGGAAGATCTCGCGCACGGTGACCGGGCTCTCCTCGCCGCTCAGGCCCAGACGCGACTGGAGGAACTCGAAATCCCCGCCGGCGGCGAGCGTCGCGCTGGTGAGCACGACCGTGTCGAGCCGGTCGAACAGCAGCTCGCGCAGCACGGGGGCGAGATCGAGCGGCACGGCGCAGAGCGACACGTTCTGCTGCCGCTGTCCGCCGCGCTCCAGCCAGCGCACGGTGGGCGGGCCGCCCGCCACCGGCCGGAGCGTGCGGTTGAGGCCGTCCGACACGGCGGCGAGCCGCCGCATGACGCCGCGCATCTCCTGCAGCAACTGGCGCGAGCGCTCGGTGTCGTCGCCGAGCTGGAGGCGGTCTGCGATGGTCTCGAGGTGGTCGGCCAGCGAGCGGAACGCGTCGAGCAGCCCGTCGAGCTCGGGCAGGAGTCCCTCGCCCCAGATCGGGTCGGCGGCAAACGCATCGTCCAGCCGGAGCTGCGCCGAGGGGACGTCGTCCAGCCGGGCGTGGAGCCGGAGAAAGAGCGCGTCGCTCGCCTGGCGCGCCTGCAGGAGCGCGGGCACGAGGCGCTGCTGCAGCAGGTCGAGGCTCGCGCGGCTCAGGAGGTCGCTCCGCGCCATCAGCTCGTGCGCGAGGGTCGGAACGAGGCCCCGCCCGTTGCGCTCCAGCCGGGCCAGGAGCCGCCGCACTCCGCGGCTCGACACCTGCACCCCGAGGTGCTGCGCCGCTACGTCCTCGAGGTGGTGGGCCTCGTCCAGCACCAGGCGGCGGTAGGGCGGCAGCACCGCGGCCTCCTCCCAGTTGTCCTGCGCCTGCCGCACCGAGAGGTCGGCGGCGAGCAGGTGATGATTCACCACCACGACGTCGGCCTCCGCCGCGCGGCGCCGGGCGCGGAAGAGAAAGCACCTGTCGAAGTGCTCGCACTTGAGCCGGGTGCAGAGGTCGGGCTCCGCGCTCACCTCGTCCCACACCTCCGCGCTCGGCGCAAGGGGGAGGTCGCTCAGCGTTCCGTCGCCGGTGCGGCCGGCCCATGCCGCGATCCCCACGAGCTCGTCGTGCTTCTCGGGCTCGAGCAGGGTGCGCTGCCCGGTCACCGCGCCGCGGAGCCGGGCGAGGCAGAGATAGTTCCGCCAACCCTTGAGCAGCGCGAATGTCGGCGTGTATCCGTCCTCGGCGAGCGCGTTCCGGAGGAGCGGCAGGTCCTTGCCCACCAGCTGCTCCTGCAGGTTGAGGGTGTTGGTGCTGACGACCGTGCGCTCGCCGTTGGCCCGGGCCCAGGCGAGCGCAGGCAGCAGATACGCGAACGACTTCCCCACCCCCGTGCCCGCCTCCAGCAACACCACCCCGCCGTCGTTGTACGCATCCGCGATGTGCGCCGCCATGTCGCGCTGGCATTGCCGGTCCTCGTAAACCCCGAGCGCGCGGGCGACCGGCCCTCGAGCGCCGAGCGCGTCCACGATCGCAAACGGGTCCAGCCGCACCAGCTCCCGCTCGCGCGGGACCTCGACCACTACGTACAGCTCCGATGCGTCGTTGTTCAGGATCCCGAAGCCGACCCCTCCATCGTGGAGCCGAGCGGCCACGTCGAGGTCCGCGGGGGACGGCTCCAGCCGGCCGCTCGGGTGGTTGTGGAGCATCATCTGGCCCCGCCGCGCCACGCCCGGGAGCGCGAGCACCAGGTTCACCGTCCCGCGCGCGACGGCGCGCGCCGAGACCACCGCCCCGCATGGATCGAGATCCGCCACGAACGAGACCTCCCGGCCGTTCGCGGCGGCGATCTCGCCCGCCAGGTACTCCCTGGCCCGGGGCGCGATTCGATCTGCAGGCGGGATCATCGCGGGAATTTACCCCCGCCCGGGGCCGATCGCCGTAGCCGGGAACCGCGTCGCGGCACGGGTTGTTGGGCGGGGTTGCTTGATTGGCAGGAGCCTCGAATGCGTGCATCCTCCATCGCCGCCATCGCCCTGGTTGCCTCGGGCGCCGGCTGCGGCGGCGAAGACCTGATTCTGCCCTCGGAGAGCGCCCCGGCGGGCATCTCCGTCGTCTCCGGCGACCGCCAGACCGGCACGGCAGGCGTGGCGCTCGAGGACTCGCTCGTGGTCCGGGTCACCGACGGCGCGGGGCGGCCGGTGGAGCGGCAGGCGGTGGTGTTCGAGCCGGGCGCCAACGCGACCGGCTCCGTCGTCCTTCCCGATACCGCCTCGACGGATTCGAGCGGCCGGGCGGCGGCGCAGTGGGTCCTTGGTCCGAGTCCCGGAACCCAGCAGGTCGTCGCCCGCGTGGCCGGCACCCCGGCGGCAAGCGGCTCGACGGCGACGTTCACCGCGACGGTGATCGGCGCGGCCGGCCGCCTCGCGCTCGCGACCCAGCCCTCATCCTCGGCGCAGAGCGGCGCCGCGCTCGCCCGCCAGCCCAAGGTTCAGGTGGAGGATCTGGCGGGTCACCCGCTCCGCCAAGCGGGGGTGCGTGTCGTCGCGGCTCTCGCCTCGGGAGGCGGTACGCTGCAGGGCACGACGGCCCGTGCGAGCGACGCCGAGGGGATTGCGGCCTTCACCGATCTCGCCATCGTAGGCGACCCCGGTTCCCGCACCCTCATTTTCGCGGCCGAGGGTCTGAGCAGCGTGATCTCCGGCCCGGTCTTGGTCTCGGCGGCTTCCGGTGGCGGCGGTGGCGGCGGCGGCGGCGGGGGCGGCGGCGGCACCCCCTCGCCGCCCACCGCCAAGGCCGACTCGTACACGACCCTGGAAGATCATCCACTCGTGGTGTCCGCGCCCGGCGTGCTCGCCAACGACCTCAACCCGGGCGGCGGCACCCTCACGGCCGTGCTGGAGCGCGGTCCGGCGCACGGGTTCGTCAGCCTCGCGCTGGACGGGTCATTCCGCTACAGCTCGGAGCAGGACTTCCAGGGCACCGACTCGTTCAGCTACCGCGCGAAGGCCGCCTCGGCGTCCGCGCCGGCGACGGTCTCGATTACGATCACGGCCGTGAACGATCCGCCGGTGTTCACCAAGGGGCCCGACCAGGAGGTGCGGGAGGGGGCCGGCCGGCAGGTGGTCCCAGGTTGGGCGACCGACATCGCGATCGGGCGGAACAATCCGTTCCACGACCAGGCGCTCACGTTCATCGTGAC
>DASSOD010000265.1:0-2303 GCA_035700905.1 Gemmatimonadales bacterium
CCGGCGGCGCCGCGCTGGTGCCGGCGCTGCACCCGGCGGCCGCCGCGGCCAGAGAGAGCCGGAGCGCCGCGCGTGCCGCGCTCACCTGAGCGCGCTCACGGTGAAGACCTCGGTCAGGCTCACGGGAAGCGGCTTCGGCGCAAAGGCGCCGCTGATCGTGAGCTTCGAGGTCTGGCTGGAAGTCCCGCCGAGATAGCGCCCGTCCGGCCCGAGATAGAAGGACTCCTTGCCGGTGCCGGTCCCCTGCACCGTCGCCGTGCCGCTGGGGGTCTCCTGCGTGCCGTTCACCGACGCGGTGAACTCCGTCTCGATCCGGAGGGCCTTCACCCCCGCGCGCGTCTCGCTGCCGGTCGCCTTGTACGTCGTCACCCGCCGCACCGACATCGTCCCGCCGCCGCCCGGGCTCGAGCTCTCGGTGGTGTCCGCCCAGCCATCGCCCACCTTGGCGCCGGGGCGTACCGGCGGGAAGAGCTGGCGCACCACCCCGGTGAGCTGCGGCTCGAGCGCGGTCGGGGTGAGCGGCTTCACATCGGCCAGGCGTCCGCCCGACATCACAAAGCCGTGCAGCGCCACGCCGCGCGCGCTGTCGAGCACCGCGGGCGGCACGGGGGTCGTGCTGTCACCCCGCATCGAGTCCACCACGGCGTGCACCGTCTTTCCGCCGGCCGTGTCCGCGAGCGTGAGCGTGAGAAAGGTGGACACCGTGAAGCGCTGGCGCTGCTCCCCGCCGCCCATCGCCGAGGCGTCCACTACCTGCTCGACGGTCTGATCGACGCGGTAGCGCGACGTGGTGGGAGCGGCGGTGGGGGCGAGCGCCCCTGCGCCCGCACCCGCGCCGAGCGCGCTCATCAAGATTGCCCGGTACGACATGCGGTTCCTCGAGGTGGAGCGTGGGCGAAGCATACGCCCGTGAGATGGAGCGGGAAAGCGCACCCCCAAAAGCGCGCCGCCCTCCGGGATCGGCCCGGAGGGCAGCGAGGCGGGTCGGGCCGTAAGCCGAGTTCTGTTCACCCTCTCGCGAGGGGGATGGTCATCTATCTACGACGGTCGTCGCCGACCGCCTCCAGCGGCCTACCCGCGGCTCACCGGCGAACCTCGCGGAACCCCGGTGTGGGCGGTGTGGGTCACACCTCGCCGCCTATTTGGCCTTGCTCCGACTGGGGGTTGCCGTGCCACCGACCGTTGCCGGCGGTGCGGTGGGCTCTTACCCCACCGTTTCACCCTTACCCCGCCGGTCTCGCGACCCTTGGGGCGGTCTGTTTTCTGTGGCCCTGTCCGTCGCCTTTCGGCGCCCAGGCGTTACCTGGCAGTCTACCCGATGGAGCTCGGACTTTCCTCGAATGCCCGGAGGCACCCGCGACCATCGCGCCCGGCCCGCGCCGAAATATAGCCGGCCGTACGGCTGCACGCTGCGTTGCCGCGAGGGACCGGCCCGCAGGAGCCGACTCCCATGCCGCCCCGGGTCAGGGTTGCTGCCGTCCGCCGACGGGCGGGGGCGGCTCGCAGCGCCCGCCGCGCACGCCCGGCGTGGCCGAGAGCTGGTACCCCAGCGCCGACAGCCGCTCGGCCGGCTCACCCAGCCGCGCGAGCTCGCGGCCCGCCTCGTTGAGGTACGGCCGGAGCGACGGATCGGCAGCGCGCCACTGCTCCAGCACCAGCCGATACTCGCGGCGCGCCTCATCGGGCCTGCTCAGCCGCTCGTATGCGGCGGCCCTGAGGAGCCGCACTCTCGGGAGCAGGCCCCAGCGCATGTCGAAATCGCTCGTGGAGAACGCGAACGGATCGAACTCGTCGACCGCCCGCAAGGCGGCCTCGTACTCGCCGATACGGAAGTGCGCCAGCGCCGCGAGGGGCCGCACCCAGACGGGGAACGGCTCCTCGCTCCCCCGCCACGGCGGCTCCGGTGCGGCGAGCGCCCGCCGCGCCGCACCCGAATCCCCCCGCGCCAGCGCGAGCAGAGCCTGAACCTCGCGCTGCGCGGGCCGCCCCGTGAGCCGCCGGTATTCCGCGTATGCCGCCGTGTCGGGCTCCGGCAGCGTGAGCAACCCGAGCGCCGCGGCACCGCCGCTGGTCCAAAGCGCGACCCCGTCCTCGGGCGTTGCCGCGGCGCGACCGGCGTCCCTCGCGCCATCCCAGATGCGCCGCAGCGCCGCCGCCTGCCCCCCAACCGCCGCGTAGAGCTGCCCCCGCATCAGCCAGTTGAGCCGCGTCTGGCGAACCGGACTTCCCTGCCTGCCGACGCCGGTGTCGAGTCGCCGCTCGAGCTCGTTCGCCAGATCGATTACCCGCGTGGCATGCTCCAG
>DASSOD010000266.1:0-12403 GCA_035700905.1 Gemmatimonadales bacterium
GGGCTACAAGGGCATCACCGCGTTCCTGGTGGAGCGCGGCTTCCCGGGGTTCGGCATCGGCAAGAAGGAGAACAAGCTGGGCATCCGCGCCTCGAGCACCGTGGAGCTGATCCTGGAGAATTGCCCGGTGCCGGACGGGAACGTGCTGGGCCCTGTCGGCCAGGGCTACAAGATCGCGATCGAGACGCTGAACGAGGGGCGGATCGGCATCGGCGCGCAGATGATCGGGGTGGGCACGGGCGCGTTCGACGCCGCCACGGCGTACGTCAAGGAACGGAGGCAATTCGGCAGGACCATCGCCGAATTCCAGGCGATCCAGTTCCAGTTGGCGCAGCTCGCCACCGATCTCGAGGCCGCCCGGCTCATGGTCTACAACGCGGCCCGGCTGAAGGACGCGGGCAAGCCCTTCGTGCGCGAGGCGGCCATGGCGAAGCTGTTCAGCTCGCAGGTGGCCGACCGGACCACGAGCCGCTGCCTCGAGCTCTTCGGCGGCTACGGCTACTCCAAGGAATACCCCGCCGAGAAGTTTTACCGCGACGCGAAGATCGGGACGATCTACGAGGGTACGAGCAACATGCAGTTGCAGACCATCGCCAAGCTGCTGCTCAAGTAAGCGGGGAGAAGGCCGCAGGTTACCGGCGGCCCCCGGCGCGGCTCTCGTGCGGGGGACCTCCGGTTCTGTGGCGGGGCCGCGGCAGCGGCTCCGGGCGGAATGACGCTGGAAATGCAGGTCCCTGCAGGCATGGAACTTGCCCCCCGCGCAGCCACCGTTTTCCTTCACAGTTAGCCCAGCTTACCGCGATTGGGCGTTGGTTGCGATTGCACGAGCGGCGTCCTCCGGGTGGCGAGCCCGGCAGGGGCGGCGCCGGTCCCGGAAGGTGAGACCTGATGACCGATGCGGCTGGCCGGTCCCCCGAGCCGATCGCCCCGACGGGCGAGCGGGTTCCGGAGCGTCGTTCGGGGCCGAGGGCCGCGAAGGTCCGGCTGTCGGGCCCGACCAACGCGGGAGCCGCCCGGGCGCAGCGTACGCCGCGGCGCGTGCTCGTGGTTGCCCCGCAGCCGTTTTACGAGGACCGCGGCACGCCGATCGCCGTCTACAACGTGCTCAAGGCGCTGAGCGAGCTGGGACATCCGGTTGATCTCGTCACCTACCCCATCGGCCGGCGGATCGAGCTGACCGGCGTTCGCGTCTTTCGCGCGGCCAACCCGTTCCGCATCCACCGGGTTCCGATCGGATTCTCGTTCCGCAAGGTGCTGCTCGACGCGACGCTGGTGATCACGATGTGGCGGCGGCTCCGTGGCGAGCGCTACGCCTTCGTGCACGCCGTCGAGGAGGCGGCGTTTCCGGCGGCGGTCCTGGGCCGCCGGCGCGACGTCCCCGTCATCTACGACATGCAGTCGAGCCTGCCGGAGCAGATGGTGACCCGCCGGCTGCTTCGCCTCGGGCCGGTCCAGCGAACGCTCCGCGCGTGCGAGCGGTGGCTGCTCCGCCGGGTGGACGTGGTGGTGAGCAGCGCCGGGTTGCTCAAGCGCGTGAACGCCGAGGCGCCCGACACCGTGGCGCACGAGTGGCGGTTCCCGATCATTCCCGCCGCGCCGTCGCCGGAGCGGGTGCACGCGCTCCGGCGCGAGCTCGCGCTCGCGGACGACACGCCCGTGGTGCTCTACGCGGGCACCTTCGAGCCGTACCAGGGGCTCCCCACGCTGCTCGATGCGTTTCCGCGGGTCCGGTCCGCCGTGCCGGGCGCCGTGATGGTGCTGGTCGGCGGCGAGGGAGAGGCGGCGGCGGCGATCGAGCGCGACGTGGCCGAGCGCGGACTCACGGGCGCCGTGCGGCTGGTCGGCCGGAAGCCGCGCGAGGAGATCCCCGGGTATCTCGCGATGGCCGACGTCCTGGTCTCGCCGCGCCGCTACGGCGCGAACCTCCCGCTCAAGGTGTTCGACTACCTAGCCGCCGGCCGCCCGATCGTCGCGACCGACGTTCCCGCGCATCGCGCGGTGCTCGACGAGTCGCTGGCGCGGCTCACCGCCCCCTCGGCGGACGCGCTGGCGGAGGCGATCGTCGAGCTGCTGCAGCATCCCTCCCGCGCCGCCGCGATCGCGGAGAGCGGCCGCGCCTACGCCGCGCGCCACTTCGGCTGGCAGCGGTTCGTGCAGGCGGTGAGCTCGATCTACGACGGGGCCGCCACGCGTGCCGACGTCCGCGCCAGCGTCTGACCCGCTTCGGTTTCATCGCGTCTCGGTGGTGATTCCCGCCCGGAACGAGGCGGCGTTGATCGAGCGGGTGGTGCGGGCGGTGCTCGCGCAACGGCCGGCCGGCGCCGAGCTCGAGGTCATCGTGGTGGACGACGGCTCGACCGACGGCACGCCCGCGCTGGCCGCGGCGGCCGGGGCGCGCGTGCTCGAGCTCCAGGGCGGCGGCGGGAATCCCGCCGCGGCCCGGAACCGAGGCGCCGACGCGTCGTCCGGCGATCCGATCGTCTTCCTCGACGCGGACTGCGTGCCCGGGGAGGGCTGGCTCGCCGCGCTGCTGGCGGCGCACGCGCGCGGGGCCGCCGTGGTCGGCGGCGCGCTCGACCTGCCGTCCGGGCTGCCGCCGACCGCGCGCTGCGACTACTACTGCGGCTGGTACCTGGTGCACTCGCGCCGGCCGGCGGGCTTCGTCCCCCACCATCCGCCGCCCAACGTGAGCGTGCGACGCGCCGCGTTCCTGCAATCGTCGCGCTTCAGCGAGCAGCCGCCGCTCAGCTACACCAACGAGGAGCGGCGCTGGCAGGGCGAGCTGCAGCGGGCGGGGCATCGGATCTGGTTCGAGCCGCGCGCGGTGGCCTACCACTACAATCGGCCGGGCTTCGTGCAGCTGTTGAGGCGGAACTACCGGTGGGCGTACACGGCGCTCGAGAGCAAGTCGGCCTCGGGCGCAGCGCGCTATCCCTTCCTCTACCGGCACGCGTGGCTCATGATCGCCGGCAGCGTTCCGCTCGCGTTCGCCCACACCGGGTACATCCTCGGATGCTGGCTCCGCGCGGGCGTGCTCGAGCCGCTCCTGATGTTTCCCGCCCTGCTGGTCTCGCGCTTCGCGTACGCGTTCGGCATGGCGGTGGGCGGGGCGCGCTGGCTTCGCCGCAGGGGCGCGGCCGCCGCGTATCACCCGCGATGGCAGTGAGCGCGCCCCACCCCGCGCTCCACGCCGAGGCGCCGGTGCTCGTCATCCAGCCGTCGCGGGGGTGGGTGCCGCTCCGGCTGGAGGAGCTGTGGGCCTACCGCGAGCTCCTCTACTTCTTCACCTGGCGCATCATCAAGGTGCGCTACAAGCAGACCGTGCTGGGCGCGGGGTGGGCCGTGGCGCAGCCGCTCCTCACGATGCTCGTCTTCACCGTGTTCTTCGGCCGGCTGGCGAAGGTTCCGTCGGACGGGTATCCCTACGCCATCTTCTCGCTGGCGGCGCTCGTCCCGTGGACCTTCTTCGCGAACGCGCTCACGCAGGCGAGCAACAGCCTGGTGGACAACGAGCGGCTCCTCACCAAGGTGTACTTTCCCCGCCTGCTGCTGCCGACCGCGTCGGTGGTCGCGGGCCTCCTCGACCTCGCCATCTCCTTCCTGGTGCTCCTCGCACTGCTGCCGCTCTACGGGATCGCGCCGAGCTGGCGGGTGGCCGTGGTGCCGCTGCTCGTCGCGTTCGTGGTTCTGGTCGCGCTCGGGGTGGGGCTCTGGCTCGCGGCGGTGAACGTGCAGTACCGCGACGTGCGGCACGTGACGCCGTTTCTCATCCAGGTGTGGCTCTTCGTCACGCCGGTGGCGTATCCGAGCAGCCTCGTCCCCGAGCGCTGGCGCGGGCTCTACGGGGTGAATCCGATGGCCGGCGTGGTCGAGGGGTTCCGGTGGGCGCTGCTCGGGAGCGGCAGCACCTCGCCGGCGCTGCTCGGCGTGAGCGGCGCGATGGTCGCGGTCATCCTGGTGAGCGGCCTGTACTATTTCCGCCGGATGGAGCGGACCTTCGCGGACGTGGTCTGACCCGATGAAATCCGCCGCGATCCGCGTCGAGGGACTGGGCAAGCGGTACCGCGTGGGCGCGCGCCGCCGGCCCGGCACGCTGCGCGACGTCGTGGCCGACGCGGTCCGGGCCCCGCTTCGCCGCCGCACGCTGGCCGCGGCGTCGGGCGCGGAATGGCACTGGGCGCTCCGGGAGATCTCGTTCGAGCTCGCGCCCGGGCGCGTGCTCGGGATCGTCGGCGGCAACGGCGCGGGCAAGAGCACGCTGCTCAAGATCCTGTCGCGCATCACGGAACCGACCGAAGGCCGCGCGGAGGTGCGCGGACGGGTCGGCTCGCTGCTCGAGGTGGGGACCGGGTTCCACTCGGAGCTCACCGGACGCGAGAACGTCTTCCTGAGCGGGGCCATCCTGGGGATGCGGCGCGCGGAGATCGTGCGCCGGTTCGACGAGATCGTCGAGTTCGCCGAGGTGGGGCGATTCCTCGACACGCCGATCAAGCACTACTCCAGCGGCATGCAGATGCGGCTCGCGTTCGCCGTCGCCGCGCACCTCGAGCCCGAGATCCTCCTGGTGGACGAGGTCCTCGCCGTGGGTGACGCGGCGTTCCAGCGGAAGTGCCTGGGGAAGATGAGCCACGTGGCCGGCGAGGGGCGGACGGTGCTCTTCGTGAGCCACAACATGGCGGCGGTGCAGGCGCTCTGCGATTCCGCGGTGTGGCTCCGGGAAGGCCGCATCGTGGCGGCGGGTGGCCCGGGGCAGGTCGTGTCCACCTACCTCCAGAGCTCCGCGGTCGGCGTGGCCGACCGCTGCTGGAGCGACCCCGCCGGCGCACCGGGCAACGAGCGCATCCGCTTTCACCGGGCGCGGGTCGCGCCGGCGGAAGACGCCGGCTCGCCCGTCATCACCACGCGCACGCCGTTCACCGTCGAACTCGAGTACTGGGACCTGCGGGGCGGCGAGCCGCTCGCCGTCGCGCTGCATCTCTTCAATCAGGAGGGGACGCTGATCTTCCACGCCGGCTCGGCGGCCGGCGGCGGCGGCGAGCGCGGCGTCCGCGGGCTCTATCGGGACAGCTGCCGCGTCCCGGGAGACCTCCTCAACGACGGCATTCACCGGATCGAGGTGAACGTCTTCGCCGGCGAGGAGGTCGTGTTCCGGCTCGAGGACCTGCTCACCTTCGACGTCCTCGACTCGCCCGAGCGCCGCGGGAGCTGGTTCGGCAAGTGGGTGGGGGCGGTGCGGCCGCTGCTGGAGTGGCGCACGGAGTTGATCCAACGCGCCGGCGCCGCGCCGGCGCCCCGCTGACGGCGCCGTGGCCGGGCGCGGCGGATGGCGGGGTTGGCGGGCCCGGCGCGCGGCGCGGCGAGAGCTGGCGCGCCTGGCCGCGCTCCCGCGCCGTGCGGCGGCGGTCACGCCGCTCCTCGGCCCCCCGTTCGGGCTGGTGGACGGCGCGTCGTTCGTGTGGACCTACCGCGACCTCTTCGAGCGCGAGCTGTACGCGTTCCGCGCGGCCACGGAGCGTCCGTACATCGTCGATGCGGGCGCCAACATCGGTCTCAGCGTCCTCTACTTCAAGCGCCTCTACCCCGAGAGCGAGGTGGTGGCCTTCGAGCCCGATCCCGACATCTTCGCCGTGCTGGAGGCGAACGTCCGCGCGCACGAGCTTCGCGGCGTCACGCTCATTCAGAGGGCGGTGTGGTCGTCCGACACGTTGCTCGCGTTCGCGCCGGACGGGGCGGACGGGGGCCGGGTCGGCGTACCCGGCCCCGATACGGGCCGGGTGGTGCCCGCCGCCGCGCTCGCGCCGTACCTCGAGCGGCGGGTGGACCTGCTGAAGCTGGACGTGGAGGGCGCCGAGACCGAGGTGCTGCGCGGCTGCCGGGAGCGGCTGGCCAACGTCGAGCGGGTGTACGTGGAGTACCACTCCAGCGCGGACGCGCCCCAGACGCTGCACTGCGTCCTCGAGATCCTCGGGTCCGCCGGGATGCGGGTGCAGATCCTGCCGTGCGAGGTGGCGCGGCGGCCGTTCCTGGACCCGCGTCCGACCGCGGGCTTCGATCTCCAGGTGCATGTCTTTGGCTACCGGCGCTGAGCGGCTAGCGCGCCCGCCGGCGCAGCACCAGGCGGGTGTCGCCGGTGTGGAGGGCCAGGAGGAAACGCCAGAACGGCTGGTCGCCGCGGATCTCGATCCGGCGCAGCGCGGCGAGCGGCGCCGCGGGCCCGTTCCGGCCGGGGTCGGTGGTGCACGCGGCGGCGTAGCCCGCGCGCAGGACGGCCGCGGCGACCCGGTCGTCGGTCGCACCGTAAGGGTAGGCGAACACCGGCGCGTCCAGCAGCCCGCGCCCGGCGAGATCGCGAAGCGACCCTTCCACCTCGGCGACGACCGCATCGGGCGCGAGCCCGGTAAGGTCGGGATGCGTGCGGCTGTGCGCGGCGAACCGCAAGCCGCGCGCGCGGAGGGCCGAGACCGCGCTCCAATCGAGCAGCGCGCGGCCGGCCAGGGCTCCGCCCCGGTCCCAGCGGTTGCGGCCGCCCACGGCCTGCGTCACGAGAAAGACGGTCGCCCGTTGGCCGTATCGGGCGAGCAGCGGCCCCGCGAGCGCGCCGTTGTCGGCGTATCCATCGTCGAACGTGACCAGTACCGCCCGAGGGGGCGGCAGCTCGTGCTCGGCGCGGAGCTTCAGGTACTCGCCGAAGTCGAGCGTACGGTAGCCGCGGCGCGCGAGCCAGCGGAGCTGGCGCTCGAGCCGGCGCGCCGGGATGGCGTAGCGGCCGGCCGGCTCTCCGGGCCCGGCCACCGCGTGATACATGAGGATGGGCACGCCGGCGGTGAGGCTTCGCCAGGCGGCCGCGCCCGGCACGGCCCGCCGCACGCCGCGCCAGACGGCGTACGTGCGGACGAAGCGGGCCCACTGGCCGGCTCGCCCCAAGCGGTCGAGAATGGGCCCGGGGAGGCCGAGCAGCCGCGGGGGCAGCCGGCACGCGAGCAGCGCTCGCCGCAGCAGCACCGCCGCGAGGCTCGCGCGCTCGAAGTCGCCGATCCCGAGGTGGGCCAGCGCGTCCGGGTGCCGGCGGTAGATGGCGAAGCTCGCGGCGCCGGCGTGCTCGTCGTCGCGCACGAGCTGGGCGAAGCGCTTCCGCTCGTCCTGCGTGGCGGCCGCGCCGGGCAGATAGCGCGGCACGAGCCCGTGCCGAACGAGGCGGTACGCCAACTCGACGTCGTAGCCGCGCGGCAGGTCGGGGGCAAAGCCGCCCACGGCGAGGAACGCGTCCCGGGGGAACGAGAGATTGCCGCTGTAGCAGTCGGCGAAGGTGAGCGAATCGGGCGCGGCATCGAGCCGCGCGTACTGCCGCTTCCACGAGGCCGCGAATTGGCGAGCGTACCAGTCGAGACGCCGGGGGAGCGTGAGCTCCAGCCGGCCCGCGGCGAGCACGCCGCCGCTTTCGCGCTGCGCGGCGAGATGGGCGGCGGCGAGCCCCGGGTCGGCGAGGATGTCGTCGTCGAGCAGCAGGCAGTAGCGGCCGGTCGC
Organism: Gemmatimonadales bacterium; assembly: GCA_035700905.1. Taxonomy (GTDB): domain Bacteria; phylum Gemmatimonadota; class Gemmatimonadetes; order Gemmatimonadales; family GWC2-71-9; genus DASQPE01. The sequence continues at coordinate 7,525 of DASSOD010000266.1, forward strand.
TTCCTCCACCCCGCGGTTGAGCGCCCGCGCCTGCCCCGCGTTCTCCTGCCAGACGACGCGAGGCCGGAACCAGCCTGCCCAGGCGGCGAGCATCTCGCGACTGCCGTCGGTGGACCCGTCGAGCACGACCACCACCTCGAGCTCCCCCGGCGGGACGTGCTGGCGCCCCAGGGCGTCGAGGCAGGCGCGGAGCCGGCCCGCGCGATTGTAGCTCGCCACGACGACGCTCAGCTCGGGCACGGGGATCACGCTCGCCGCGGGGCGGCACGGGAGCGCGCGTGAAGCCCGGCCCGGGCGGGTCCGCGGCGCGGGACGCGCTGGACGTGCTCGCGGTCGCGGCGGTCGCGGCGATCACGATCGCCCTGCCGCTCCCCGGGCTCGGCTTCTACAGCGATGATTGGGACTTCCTCGCGCTCTTCGGCCTGAACGGCGACCAGTCGGTGGCCGGGCTCTACGCCGCGCTGGGCATCGAGCCCCACATGGCCATGCGCCCGGGCCAGAAGCTGTACGACGCGCTGCTCTTTCATTTCTTCGGCCTCTCGCCCCTGGGCTACCACCTCACCAATGCCTGCGTGCTCGTCGCCGGCGCGGCGCTCTTGCTGCTCGCCCTCCGCGAGCTCGGTCTGCCGAGGGCGCTCGGGCTCGGAGCCGCGCTGCTCTTCCCCGTGCTGCCGCACTATTCCACCGCGCGGGTCTGGTACGCCAGCTTCCAGGCGAGCCTCAGCCTCACGCTCTTCGTCCTGAGTCTCTGGGCCGGGCTCCGCGCGCTCACCGGCCGGCGCGCCGCCGTCTGGGTGGCGCTGAGCCTCGCCGCGGCGGTCGCGAGCGGGCTCTGCTACGAGGCGGCGCTCCCGCTCTTCTTCCTCAACGCGGCGCTGTTCGCGGTCCGGGGCCGCGCGCTCGCGCCCGCGGGGGGCGAGCCGCGCCGAACCGGCCTCGCGCTCGCCGCCGCCACGGCCGCATGCGCGCTCGGCGTCGCCGCCTTCAAGGCGCAGACGTCCACGCGGCTGAGCCACGGGTTGAGCAAGGTTTACGTGGCGTACGCGGTGACGCAACTCGGCCGCATTCACCTCTGGACCTACGGCGCCGCCGCGCCCCGCACGCTCTGGCGTGCGCTCCACCTTCCGGCGCCATGGCCCGCGGTGGCGGCCGGTGCGGCGGCGGTCCTCGCCATCGCGTACGCCGCGACGCGGCGCGCGGCGGCCAGGCCGAGCCCCGGCGCCGGGCGCGCCGGCGCCGCCGCGATCGCCGCCGGCGCCCTCGTCACCCTGCTGGCGTACGCCGTGTTCGCGACCACCGAGGTGAGCTTCTCGCCGACCGGCGCCAACAACCGCACCGCCATGCCCGGAGCGATCGGGGTGGCGCTCGCGGGCGCCGGCGGGATCATCTGGCTGGGCGAGCTCGTGGGGAAGCGCCTCCGCGCGGGCGTCATCGCGGGCCTGGTGGCGCTCTCGTGCACGGGCGCGTTCGTCGTGACGCAAGCGCTCGCCGCCGGTTGGGTGCGGGCCTACGCGCAGGAGCGCAGGATCCTCGCGTCCATTCGCCGGGCCCTCCCCGCCCCGCAGCCGGGCACCACGGTGCTGCTCGGCGGCTCCTGCCGATTCGAGGGGCCCGCACCGGTCTTCGAGGCGCCCTGGGACCTGCAGGGCGCGCTCCGGCTGGCGTATCGCGATTCGACGCTCCTGGCGGACGTGGTCTCGCCCGAGACGACCGCGGAGGCGGACGGCATCCACACGGTGGTCTACGGGAGCGAGTCGCGCTACCCGTACGAGCGGCTGCTGCTGTTCGACGCCCGGAGCGGGAGCGTCGTGCCGCTCAGGGACGCCGTGGACGCGCGAGCGCGCCTCGCGGCGGTCGATGTGCGCCACGCCTGCCCGCCGGGCCGACCGGGCAGCGGCGTGCGGGTCTTCTAGGCGGCACCGGGAGCGGCACGGATGCTCGACCAGCAGGATACGGCAGCGCGGCCGGCGCCGGCGGGCGAGCCGCCGGCAGCGCAGGTACGGATCTCCGTCCTCATGCCGATGCTCAACGCGGTCCGGTTCGTGGACGAGGCGATCGCGAGCGTCGTGGCGCAAAGCGATCCGCGCTGGGAGCTGATCGTGGTGGATGACGGCTCCGCCGACGGGAGCCGAGCGATCGCGGAGCGCTGGGCCCGCGCGGAGCCGGCGCGCATCCGCGTCCTCCAGCACACCGACGGCGGCACCCACGGCTCCAGCGCGTCGCGCAATCTGGCCCTCTCTTACGCGCGCGGCGCATACGTGGCGCTGCTCGACGCCGACGACGTCTGGCAGCCCGACCACCTGGCCCGTCTGATCTCGCTGCTCCAGCGCTTCCCCGATGCCGGATTCGCCTACGGCCCGACCGAGGACTGGCATGGCTGGACCGGCCACCCCGCCGACCTCGCGCGCGACCGGGTGCCCGAGCTCCGCGTGCCGCACGGCCGTCTGCTCCCGCCGCCGGGCCCGCTCGCCGAGTTCATCCGGCGCGAGGCGCCCTCGCCGTGCACCTGCAGCGTGCTGATGCGGCGCGAGCTGGTCCAGGCCGTCGGTGGGTTTGAGGCGGAGTTTCCGGGCATGTACGACGACCAGGTGCTGTACGCCAAGCTGCTGCTCCGGACGCCGTGCGTCGTTTCGAGCGCCTGCACCAGCCGGTATCGCCGTCACGCCGACTCCTGCTACTCCACGGCCAAGCGGACCGGGCGGGCGGATGCGGAGCGGGTGCGCTTTCTGGCCTGGCTGGAGCGCTACGCGGCGGGACATGCGCGCGCCGAAGCGCTCGAGGCGACGGTCGCGCGGGAGCTGCGCCTCGCCCGGCATCCGCGGCTCGCCAAGCTCATCCGCGCGCTTCGCCGCCGCGCTTGACCGCGCGCGCGGCGACGATCACCGGGAAATGGTCATCCTGCGCCTCGAGCGCGCGGCGGGGCAACTCCTCCTGCGCGAGCCCGGCCAGGAACGCGATGGCGGCGCGCGGGTTGCCGTAGCCGCGCACGCTCACCGCGCCCGGCCCGAACGCCTCACCGAACAACGCCGCGCACGAGGCCGGCGTGAAGCGCCAGTAGTCGCCCTCGAGCCCGTACACCGGCGCGAGCCGGCTCACCGACGGCACCGTGGCGAGCAGCACGCCTCCCGGCTTGAGCAGCCGGTGCGCCTGCGCGACCGCCGCCCGCACGTCGTAGATGAACTGCAGCGTCTGCGTGAGCACGAAGCAGTCGAACGCGTCCGCGGGCACGGAGCCGGGGACGGTGAGATCGCCCACGATCGTGGCGAGCGGGTTGGCCGGGTTCAAATCGAGCACGTCCACCCGGTCGACGCCGCTCCCGAAGCGCGCGGCGTAGCGGGTGTCCTGGACCTCGAGCACCCGTCCACGGATGTCCGCGCGGTGCTCGGCGAGAAAGCGCTCGATGAAGTAGCGGTCCACCGGCGTGCCGCGATCGATGCCCCAGTAGTCGCTGGCCGGCCGGGTGCGGAACGGCGCGAGGAGCGCCGGGCGCCGCAGCCGGCGCAGGCGGCGCCGCCAGGCGGCGTCGGGGCCCCCGAGCGCCTCACCCAGCGCCGTGACGAGGCGCCGCAGCCCGGGAGGGTGGGCGGGCTCCTTGGCGCGGCTCACCGGTGCTCCCTCGCGGACAATCCGGCCAGCCGCCGCAGGCGCGCGCCCGCACGGCCGAGGCTCTCGGCCAGCGTCCGCGCGGTCCGGAGCCGGCAGACGAAGTCCACCAGAGAGTCGTGCCCGCTCACCGGCACCCGATGCAGCGCGAGCGGATCGTCGGCCGCGCCGGAGAGGCCGGGCCGCACCGAGCAGGCGGTTCGGTAGCCGGCCTCCACCGCGATGCGGCGGACGCCCTCATCGTAGGCACCGAAGGGATAAGCGAGATGACGCACCTCGCGGCCGAGCTCCCGCTCCAGAATGCGCCGCGACTCCGCGAGCTCGCGACGGCACCCGTCCTCGTCCAGCGCGGTGAGCCGGGGGTGGGTGAGGCTGTGCGCCTCGCAGGCGAAGCCCTGCCGCTCCAGCGCCCGCGCCGCATTCCAGTCGAACAGCGGCAACTCCACCCCCCGCTCGGCGCGCAGCCACGCGCTCGTGCTGCCGACCAGCCCGGCGACGAGGTAGAACACGGCCGTGAGGCCGTGGGCGCGCAGCAGCGGCCCCGCGTGCACCGCGGAGTCCCGGAACCCGTCGTCGAAGGTGATCATCACCGGCCGCCGCGGCAGCGCGGTCCGGCCCTCGCGGGCGGCGAGCAGATCGCCGGGGAGGATGCTCCGGTACCCCCGCGCCGCCAGCCACCGCATCTGCGCGGCGAACTGGCGCGGCGTCAAAGTGTACTTGCGAAAGACGGGCAGCGGCGTCGGGGTGACCTGATGATACATCAGGATGGGGACGGCGGGCCGCATCACCCGTCGAGCCTCACGCCGGCACCCGCGTGACCCAGATGTCCTGCGTGCCCGCGCCGGGAACGTGCTCCAGCACCGTCAGACCGCGCAGCAAGCGCTCGCGCACGAACCGCGGAGGATGGAACGCGGCAAACAGCTTCCGTCCCTCCGCCGCGAGCGTCCGGATCACCAGCTCGCCGGCGTCGTACCGCTTCCGCTCCTGCTCGGTGAGCCGGGCACGGTACGCGTCCCCGTGGGTCGTGAGGATGACGACCCCGCCGCCCCGTACCACTCGCGCCAGCTCGGCGATCCAGGCGGCGTGCATCGCCCCGGACAAATGCGTGAACACCGAGCGGCAGAAGAGCACGTCGAAGAACCCGCCCCCGAACGGGAGCGGCGGCGCCAGCCCATTCTCGCGGAACGCGATGCCGGGCAGGTGCTCGCGACACCACGCGATGGACGCGCGGTTGTAGTCGGTGCCGTACCACTCGACGTTCCCGCCGCCGAGCGCC
>DASSOD010000267.1:0-10018 GCA_035700905.1 Gemmatimonadales bacterium
GAGGGCCCCTCGGAGCGGCCCGGGCGCATGAGCGAGCCGGAGGCGATCCTGGCGCACGCGGCCCGGCTCCTCCGCGGCGGCGGCCCCCTCGCCGGGCGGCGCGTGGTGGTGACGGCGGGTCCCACCCGCGAGTCCATAGACCCCGTGCGGGTGGTGACCAACCGCTCGAGCGGCAAGATGGGCTACCAGATCGCCGAAGCCGCCTGGGCACGGGGGGCCACGGTGCTCCTGATCGCCGGGCCGGTCGGCCTCGCGAACCCGGTGGGCGTCACAGTCGAGCGGGTGGAGACGACGAAAGATTTGGAGGCGGCGGTGGCGTCGGCGCTGCCCGAGGCCGACGTTCTGGTGATGGCGGCCGCGCCGGCCGACTTCCGTCCGGCGGCGCCGAGCGCGAACAAGCAGCCGCGCCACGGCGGCGCGCTCGCGATCCCGATGGAGCCGACGGACGACATCCTCGCGGCCACCGCCGCGCGGCGGCGCCCGGGCAGCGTGGTGGTGGGCTTCGCGCTGGAGACGGGCGACGCGGTCGCGAAGGGAAGGGCCAAGCTCGAGCGCAAGCAGCTCGACCTCATCGTGGTGAACGACGCCCTCGAGCCCGGCGCGGGCTTCGAGCACGACACCAACCGCGTGGCGCTGCTCGATCGCGAGGGCGGGGTGCGCATCCTGCCGCTGCAGTCGAAGCGGGAGGTGGCCGAGGCGATCCTGGACGCCGTGGAGGCGCGCCTTGGCCGATGAGCGGCGCCGCTACCTCGAGCAGCAGTGCGAGCTCGGGGGCGCGGAGGTGATCCTCTCGACGCCGCTGGATGCGCCGGCCCGCCTGCCGCCGGTGGTGGTGCCGGCCGAGCCCGGCGCGGCGGCAGGCGAAGCAGCGGATGGGATGGAGGATGGAGAGATGCCCGCACGCAAGCGAAGTGCGGCCCGCGCGAGCCGGGGCCAGGGTGCCAGGGAGAAAGCCAAACCGGCCAAGAGCGCAGGCGGGGAGAAGTGGCGCAAGGGCGCGCCGCCGATCCCGGGCCCCGGCACGACCGTGATGCCGCCGGAGCCGATGCTGCTCGGCAACGATCTGAACAACCTGGACTCGCTGGAGGAGGTGGCGGAGCGGATCCGGACCACCTACTGCTGCGACCTCTGCCCCGGCCGCACCAACGCGGTGCCCGGCGAGGGAAGCCCGCACGCGCGCATGGTGCTCGTGGGCGAAGGGCCGGGCGCCACCGAGGACGCCACGGGCCGGCCGTTCGTCGGCGCGGCGGGCCAGCTTCTCAACAGCATCCTCGAGGCTATCGAACTCCGGCGCGAGGACGTATACATAACGAACATCGTCAAGTGCCGGCCGCCGCAGAACCGCAAGCCGCTCCCCGACGAGATCGAGGCGTGCATTCCGTACCTGCACCGCCAGCTCGCGCTCATTCGGCCCAAGGTCATCGTCGCGCTGGGCGGCACCGCGGGCGAGGCGCTGCTCGGCGTCCGGAAGAGCCTGGGCGAGCTCCGGAACAAGGTGCACCGGTACGGCCGCATTCCGCTCGTGGTGACGTATCACCCGGCCGCGCTGCTCCGCAACCCGAATTGGAAGAAGCCCACCTGGGATGACATCCGTATCGCACGACAGCTACTCGACGGCTGATCCCTACGTCGGCCGCTCGGCGCCGTGGAGCCCCGAGGCCGAGCAGGCCGTGCTGGGCGCGATGCTGCTGGACCAGGACGCCGCGCTGCGCGCGGTCGAGCTGGCGGACGACACGATGTTCTACCGCGAGGAGCACCGGCGGCTCTTCCGCGCCATGCGCGCCCTGGTGGAGCGGCGGGTCAACATCGATCACGTCACCCTGCACGACGAGCTGGACCGCCGGGGCGAGCTGGCCGCCATCGGCGGGCCGGAGTACCTGGCCGAGCTGGTGGACGCGGCGCCCACCGTGGCGAACCTCGAGTTCCACGCCGGCATTCTCCGCGACAAGGCGATTCTCCGGCGGCTGATCGAGACCTCCACCCAGATCATCACCGAAGCGTACGACGCGCGCACCCCGGCCGGCGACCTGCTCGACACGGCCGAGTCCCGCATCTTCCAGATCTCGCAGCAGCGGCGGGAGCAGGGCTTCACCCGCATCAAGGAGATGCTCTGGCCCACGATGGAGCGCATCGAAACGCTCCAGCGGAGCGGCAAAGCGATTACCGGGGTGGCCAGCGGGTTCGACAAGCTGGACGAGATGACCTCCGGGTTCCAATCGTCGGAGCTCATCATCGTGGCGGCGCGGCCGTCCATGGGGAAGACGGCGTTCTGCCTCAACGTCGCCACCAACGCCGCGCTCGCGGGCCACGGCGTGGCGGTGTTCTCGCTGGAGATGTCGAAGGAGGCGCTGGTCCAGCGGATGCTCACGGCGGAGGCGCGGGTGGACAGCCAGCGGGTGCGGCGCGCCATGCTGCGGGACTCCGACTTCTCCATGCTGGCGCGCGCCGCCGGCGTGCTGCAGGGCTGCCGGGTGTGGATCGACGACACGCCCGCCATCACCCTGCTGGAGATGCGCTCCAAGGCGCGGCGGCTCAAGGCGGAGCACGACGTCGGGCTCATCGTGGTGGACTACCTGCAGCTCATGCGGAGCCCCGAGTACGCGGAGAACCGGGTCCAGGAAATCTCCGACATCTCCCGCTCGCTCAAGGCGCTGTCGCGGGAGCTCCAGGTGCCCCTCATCGCGCTCTCGCAGCTCTCCCGCGCGTCGGAGCAGCGGGGCGGGGAGCGCAAGCCCATCCTGTCGGATCTGAGAGACTCGGGGGCCATCGAGCAGGACGCGGATCTGGTCATCTTCATCCACCGCCCCGAGTACTACGACCGGGACGACGAATCGAAGCGGGGTCGGGCCGAGGTCATGTTGGCCAAGAATCGGAACGGCCCCACCGGAGACATCGAGCTCTTCTTCCATCGCGAGTACACCCGGTTCGACAATTTCACCAACCGGGAGGAGACGGAGTAGCATGGCGCGGGCGCGGTCGGTGTACCGCTGCACCGAGTGCGGCCACGAGCACGCCAAGTGGGTGGGCCGCTGCGAGGGATGCGGCGAGTGGAACACGGTCTCGGAGGAGCCGGCGATCGTCGGGGGGCCGGCGCAGCGACGCCGGGCGGCTGGCGCGAGCCGCGCCGGCCGGCGCGCCGCGATCGTCGCGCCGGCTCGGCTCCGCGACCTCGCCACGCAGCCGCTCGAGCGCTGGCGCACGGGCATCGAGGAGTTCGACTTCGTCCTGGGCGGCGGCATCGTGCCCGGCTCGATGACGCTGATCGGCGGCGAGCCGGGCATCGGCAAGAGCACGCTCCTGCTCCAGGCCGCGGCGCGCCTCGAGGCCGGGGGCCGGCGGGTGCTCTACGCCAGCGGCGAGGAGAGCCCCGACCAGCTCCGCCTCCGCGCCGACCGCCTGGACGAGGACGCGGGCGCGGTCCACGTCCTGGGAGAGACCCGGCTCGAGGCCATCGTGGACGCGGCCGGCGCGCTCGGCTCCGATCTCGTGGTGCTCGATTCCATCCAGACCGTCTACACCGAGGCGCTGGAGAGCGCGCCCGGCAACGTGGGCCAGGTGCGCGAGTGCTCCGGGCAGCTGATGCGCTTCGCCAAGGAGACCGGCACGGCCGTGCTGGTGGTCGGACACGTCACCAAGGGCGGCGGCATCGCCGGGCCGAAGACGCTCGAGCACATCGTGGACACGGTGCTCTACTTCGAGGGCGAGGCCACACTCGACTACCGGCTGCTCCGCGCCACCAAGAACCGCTTCGGCTCGGTGGACGAGCTGGGCGTCTTCTCCATGACCGATCGCGGGCTCGTGGCGGTGCCGAACCCGTCGGCCGTGTTCCTCGCCGCGCGGGCCGACGGCACGAGCGGGAGCGCGGTGACCGCGCTGATGGAGGGGACGCGTCCGGTGCTCGTGGAGGTGCAGGCGCTCGCCGCCAAGTCCGGTTACGGCACGCCGCAGCGGGTGGCCACCGGGATGGATCCGCGCCGCCTCGCCGTGCTGCTCGCGGTCCTCGAGCGGCGGGCGAGCACCAGCTTCGCCGACCTCGACGTCTTCGTGCAGGTGACCGCGGGCGTGCGCCTCTCGGAGCCCGGCGCGGACCTGGCCGTGGCCGCGGCGCTCCTCTCGAGCCTGTTCAACCGGCCGGCCCCGGCGGACGTGATCTTCCTGGGGGAGGTCGGATTGGGCGGGGAAATCCGCCCCACCGGCGCGGTGGAGCGCCGCGTCGCCGAGGCCGCGCGGCTCGGCTTCCGCCGGGTGTTCGGCTCCGCGCGGAGCCAGTTGCAGGTGCCCGGCGTATCGCTCGTCGCGCTGGACCACGTGGACGAGCTGGTGCGAGCGCTTGCCGCGTGACGTAGGCGCGGTCATTGTCGCCGCCGGCGCGGGCAGCCGGCTCGGCGGCGTCCCGAAGCAGTACCGCCGCATCGGCGGCGTGCCGATGGCGCTCCGCACCCTCCGGGCGTTCACCGCCCACCCCGACGTCGCGCACGCCGTCCTGGTGCTCCCCCCCGCGGATGCGGCATCACCGCCCGAGTTTCTCGCCGGCATCGTCGGCGCCGGCCTCGCGCTCGCCGCCGGCGGCGCGGAGCGGAGCGATTCGGTGGCCGCGGGCCTCGCCGCGCTCGCCCCGCAGTGCCGCATCGTGCTGGTGCACGATGCGGCGCGGCCGTTCGTGAGCCGCGCGGTAATCGATGCGGTGATCCGCGAGGCGCGCGGCGGCGCCGGCGCGGTGGCCGCCGTCCCGGTGACCGACACGCTCAAGGAAGCGGCGGCGGAGGATCCGCACCGGGTCGCCCGCACCATGCCGCGCGAGCGGCTCTGGCGGGCGCAGACGCCGCAGGGGTTTCCCCGCGAGCTGCTGGAGCGGGCATACGCGCGCGCCCGCGCCGACGGGGTGCACGCCACGGACGATGCCGCGCTGGTCGAGCGGATCGGGGGCGAAGTGCGCCTGGTGCCCGACTCGCCCTCGAACGTGAAGATCACGACCGCGGAGGACCTCGAGTGGGCCGAGCTCTGGGCCACGAGGGGATGATCCTCCCGTTCGAGACCGGCGCCGCGCAGGTCGCGGCCGCGGAGCGGGTGCGCGCGCACCTCGCCGGCGGCGGGCTGCTCGCCTATCCCACGGAGACGGTGTACGGGCTGGGCTCCCGGCCGCGCGCCGACGATCTCGCGGCGCTCAACCGGCTGAAGGGGCGGCCCCCCCGCAAGCCGTTCCTGCTGCTCGTGTCCGGGCGCGCCATGGCCGAAGCGTGGGGGCTCGTCTTCAACGCCGCGGCAGCGGCGCTCTCCGCCGCCTTCTGGCCTGGGCCGCTCACGCTGGTGCTCCCGGGCGGCGAGGGCCGGCTGCCGGACGCGCTGCGCGGCGCCGAGGGTGGCATCGCGGTGCGGCATACCTCCCATGCCGGCATGGCCGGGCTCGTGGCCGCGCTGGGCGAGCCGCTCACCTCGACCTCGGCCAACCGGCCCGGCGTGCCGCCGGCGCCGGGGGTCGCCCGCCTGGTGGACATCTTTCGCGACGCCGTGGAGCGGGGCGTGCTGCTCGTGCTGGACGGCGGCGTCCTGGGCAACGTGCCGCCCTCGACCCTGGTGGATTGCACCACCCCGGCTCTCCGCCTGGTCCGCGAGGGTGCGATTCCCCGTGCCGAGCTGCGGCGCGGCGTAGGCCGCTTGGCGCCTTGAGGCGGTCTCGAGCGCAGGGCCCGCCACGCCGGCGCGCTGCGGCACTCCAGGCCGCGCTGCGGGGATTGGCTCATTGGCCTCGCCGCGTCCGGTGGTAGATTGGACCGGACCGGCGACGGGCTCGCGGGTGAGCGCCCCCGCCGCACCGGGCAGCCGCCCGCGCGCGCACGGATCCGTGCGAGGTCGTTCGCCTCCCGTCATCCGGCTTGCGGCTGCCGCCTTGCGCCCGAGGAGCCCATGCAAGTCATCTTCGTCTGCACCGGAAACACTTGCCGCAGTCCCATGGCGGAGGCGCTGCTGCGTCACGCGCTCGAGGCGAGAGGCGCCGGCGGCCAGGTGACGGTGGGCTCGGCGGGTACCGGGGCGTGGGAGGGCGCGCCCGCGTCGGAGGGCGCCTACCTGGTCGGGCTGGAGCATGGGCTCGACCTTTCGTCGCACCGGGCGCGCATGCTCACGCGCGAGCTGGTCGCGGGCTCCGACCTCATTCTCACCATGTCCCGCTCGCATGCGGCCCGCGCGGCCGAGCTCGGCGCCGGGGATCGGGTGCACCTGCTGGGCGAGTTCGCGGGGCGGAGCGGCGCCGAGGCCGAGGTCAGCGATCCGTTCGGCGGGGATCTCCACGATTATCGCAGGACCTTCGAAGAGCTGCAGGAGCTGATCGGGAGCGTCGCGGCGCGCGTGGTCGCGGAGCGATCGGGTGATCAGCGGTAGCACCCGCGTTTTCGCCCTCCTGGGCGACCCCGTCGCCCACTCGCTCTCCCCGGTCATGCAGAACGCCGCCTTCCACGCGCTCGGACTGCCGGCGGCGTACGTGCCGCTCCGGTGCCGCGCGGAAGACGTGGCGCCGCTGATCCGCGCGCTCGCGCGGGCGGGCGGCGGCGGGAACGTGACGATCCCGCACAAGGAGGAAGCCGCGCGCGCGGTGGACCGGCTCTGCCCCGATGCCGCCGCCCTCGCCGCGTGCAACACGTTCTGGGCCGAGGGTGAAGCGTCGGTGGGTGACCTCACCGACGTGGCCGGCGTGCTCGACGCGTTGGCGCCGCTCGAACCGCCCGACACCGGCTGGCTCATCGCCGGCACTGGCGGGTCCGCCCGCGCCGTCGTAGGCGCCGCGCGCACGCGCGGCGCCCCGGTGGCCGTGCTCTCGCGCGACGGCGGCCGCCGGGAGCGCTTCGAGGGGTGGGCGGCGTCGCGCGGCGTGCGCCTCGTGCCGAAGGAGCGGTGCGGGGTGCTGATCAATGCCACGCCGCTCGGGCTCCGGCACGACGATCCGCTCCCCATTCCCCTCAACCTGGCGCCGGCCGCGGAGGTGGCGCTCGATCTGGTGTACGCTCGCGGGGAGACGGCGTGGGTCCGGGCGCTCAGGTTTCAGGGGCTCCGGGCGGCCGACGGGCGCGCCGTGCTGGTGGCGCAGGGCGCGGCGGCCTTCGAGCGCTGGTTTCCCGGCGTGCGCGCCCCCCGCGAGATCATGGGCGCGGCCGTCGATGCCGCGCTTCGCTGAGCTCGCCGCAACCCTCCACGCTCTCGAGCGGTGGCTGCTGCCGCCCGAGTGCCTGCTCTGCAAGGCTCCCGTCCCCGAGCGCGAGGGCGACGCGCTGGTCTGCGCCCTCTGCCGGAGCCGCTGGCGGCCCATTCCCGATCCGGTGTGCGCCCGCTGCGGCGAGCCGCGCGCCGGCCCCGATCCCTGCCGCATCTGCGCTGAGTGGCCCGCCGCGCTCGCCCGCGCGCGCAGCGCCGTGCGCCTCGAGGGCGGGGCGCGCGCGGCCGTCCACCACCTCAAGTACGACGGCTGGTGGCGACTGGCGGAGCCGATGGCCGCGGTGATGGCCCGACTGGAGCCGCTGCTGCCCGGCGTCTGCCTCGTGCCGGTGCCGCTCGCGCGACGCCGCGAGCGCGGCCGCGGGTACAATCAGAGCGAGCGGCTCGCCTCCGCGTTGAGTGCGGCGCTCGGGCTCCCGCTGCGCGCGGGGCTGCTTCGGCGTGCGCGCGAGACCCCTACCCAGACGGCGCTCACGCCGGACGAGCGCCGCGCCAACGTCGCGGGCGCGTTCGCCGGAGCAGCGCCCGCCCGCGGGCTCCGCATCGTGCTGGTGGACGACGTCTTCACCACCGGCGCCACGCTGGGGGCCGCCGCGGAGGCGCTGAGCGCGGCCGGCGCGGCGAGTGTGGAGGCGGTGACGTTCGCGCGGGCGGCGAACTGATCGCGGGGCGCGTCCGAAGCCGTGCTCGAGCGCAGCGCCCGCTGGGGCGCCATTCACCCGGGGATGTTTTAGAATACGGTTCCCCCGGGCGCGGCCCGGGAAGGGTGGGGTGCCGCTCGCGGGAGCGGCGGGATGACACGACACGGGAGGAGCGGAATGGCGGTTCGCGTGGGCATCAACGGATTCGGCCGCATCGGGCGCAACGTGGTGCGCGCGGCCGCGCGCATGGGCGTCACCGAGCTCGAGTTCGTCGCCGTCAACGACATCACCGACACGAAGACGCTCGCGCACCTGCTGAAGTACGACTCGGTGCACGGGCGCTATCCCGGCACCGTCGAGGCCGCGCCCGACGGGATCCACCTGGACGGCAAGCCGATCAAGGTGTTGGCCGAGCGGGACCCGGCCAAGCTCCCGTGGAAGGAGCTCGGCGTCGAGCTCGTGCTCGAGTCCACCGGCCGCTTCACCGACCGGGACCAGGCCGCGCTGCACCTGCAGGCCGGGGCCAAGCGCGTCGTCATCTCCGCGCCGGCCAAGAGGGAGGACATCACGCTGTGCTACGGCGTGAACCACCAGAAGTACGATCCCGCCAGGCACCAGGTGATCTCCAACGCGAGCTGCACCACGAACTGCCTGGTGCCGGTCGTCAAGGTGATTCTCGACAGCTTCGGGTTCGTGAAGGGGTTCATGACGACGGTGCACTCGTACACCAACGACCAGCAGATCCTCGATCTTCCCCACAAGGACCTGCGCCGCGCGCGGGCGGCCGCGATGTCCATCATCCCGACCACGACCGGCGCCGCGCGGGCCACGAGCCTCGTGCTCCCCGAAGTGAAGGGAAAGATTGACGGTGTGTCGCTGCGGGTGCCGACGCCCGACGTGTCGGTGGTGGCGCTGAGCTGCGTGGTGGAGCAGTCCACCACCGCGGACGCGGTGAATCAGGCCTTCCGGAAGGCCGCCGCGGCGGGTCCGCTCAAGGGCGTGCTCGCCGTGAGCGAGGAGCCGCTCGTGTCGGTGGATTATATCGGCAATCTCAGCTCCAGCACGGTGGACGCGCTCTCCACCAACGTCGTGGACGGCACGCTGGTGAACGTCGCGTCGTGGTACGACAACGAGATGGGCTACTCCGCCCGCTGCGTGGACGTGCTGCGCTACGTCGGGAGCAAGGGTTGAAGCGAACGCTCGCCTCGCTCGATCCGGCCGCGCTCGACGGCCGCCGGGCGCTGGTGCGCGTGGACTTCAACGTGCCCCTCAAGGACGGCGCCGTGGGCGACGACACGCGGATCCGCGCCTCGCTGCCCACGATCGCGTATCTCCGGTCCAAGGGCGCGCGCGTGGTGCTGCTCTCCCATCTCGGACGCCCCAAGGGCGGACCCGACCCGACGCACTCGCTCCGGCCCGTGGCCCGCGCGCTGGAGGCGCTCCTCGGCGCGCCCGTGGTGTTCCTGGCCGATCCCGCCTCGGCGGAAGCGGTCGCCGAAACCAGGCGGCTCCCGCGCGGCGGCGTGGCGTTGGCCGAGAACACGCGGTTCTACCCCGGCGAGGAGGCCAACGATCCCGACCTCGCGCGCAAGTTCGCCGCGCTGGGCGACCTGTACGTGGACGACGCATTCGGCTCGGCGCACCGCGCCCACGCGAGCACCGAGGGCGTGGCGCATCTGCTCAAGCCGGCCGTGTCGGGGTTCCTCATGGAGCGGGAGCTCAAGTACCTGGGTGAGGCGCTCGACCATCCCAAGCGGCCGTTCGTCGCGGTGCTGGGCGGCGCCAAGATCAGCGGGAAGATCGATCTGATCGAGGCGCTGCTCCCCAAGGTGGACGAGATCCTCATCGGTGGGGCGATGGCCTGTACCTTCTTCAGGGCGATGGGGCTCGAGACGGGCGACTCCCTGATCGAGGTGGACCGGCTGGACATGGCTCGCGCCCTCATCGAGAAAGCGGGCCGCAAGCTGGTCCTGCCGAGCGGCGCGGTCGTGGCGCGCACGCTCGCCCCGGGAGTCGAGACCCGTGCGGTCAAGCGCAACGAGATTCCGCCCGGCTGGGCGATGTACGACATCGATCCGCTCACCGAGGGCGACTTCGGCGCGCGGATCGAACCGGCAGGCACCGTCGTCTGGAACGGGCCCATGGGGGTGTTCGAGACGCCGCCGTTCGAT
>DASSOD010000268.1:0-11245 GCA_035700905.1 Gemmatimonadales bacterium
TGATGATCTCCTCCGTCATGCCGTCGGCGAAGTACCCGTCCGCCGGGGCGCCCAGGTTCTCGAACGGGAGCACGACGACGGACTTGGGCGCGTCGGCGGGAGAGGTGGCAGCGGCTGGAGGCGCGGCGCCGAAGCGATGAACCGCAGCGTACCCCAAGCCGGCCAGCACGAGCGCCCCGGCGGCCGCCGCGCCGAGCAGGCGCGACGAGAGCCCGCGGCCGCTCGCCGGGGGCTGCCGGACGGGCGGAGCTTCCGCCACCGCCGTGTCCGCCGGCGCGGGCCGGCGGGACTCGGTCGCGGATACGCCGGTCGGCGCGCCCGCGCCGCTCGATGAGCCCGCGGGCGGCGCTCCCGGCGCGACGACGGCGGCGTACGGCGCCGTCCCCTCGCCGGGTGTCGCGAGCGGCTCGATCTGGTGCCGCAACTGCTCGGCGGTCTGCCACCGGTCCGCCGGCCGCTTCTCCAGGCAGCGCATCACCGCCGCCGCGAGCGTCGCGGGGACGGCGGGGCGGCGCTTGAGGAGCGGCTCGGGCGCCTCGGTGACCTGCGCCGCCAGCACCTGCTGCGGCGACCCCGCGGAGAACGGCGGAACGCCGCTCAGCATCTCGTACGCTACGATCCCGATCGCGTAGATATCGGCACGGTGGTCGGTGTGCGGGTCCGCGACCGCCTGCTCCGGCGCCATGTACACGGGGGTGCCGAGCGCCACGCCGGCCGAGGTGAGCGTGGAACGCTCGGCCGCCTCGCGCACCGCCTTCGCGACGCCGAAGTCGGTGACCACCGCGTGACCGCCGCTCAGCAGGATGTTCGCCGGCTTGATGTCCCGGTGTACCAGACCCTCGGCGTGCGCGTACGCCAGCGCGTCCACCACGTCGCGCAATATCCGGATGGCGTCGGCGACCGGCAGCTCGCCCTCGCGGGCCAGCCGCTCGCGGAGCGACTCGCCCCTCACGAAGGGCATGGTGTAGTACAGGAGCCCGTCCACCGAGCCGGAGGCGAAGAGCGGGACGATGTGGGGATGCTGGAGGGAGGCGGCGAGCTGGATCTCGCGCCGGAACCGGTCGGAGTTCATGTCCGCCGCGAGCTCGGGCGGCAGCACCTTCACGACCACGCGACGGCGGAGCGCGGTCTCCTCGGCGACGAAGACGCGGCTCATCCCGCCCCCGCCGAGCTCCCGCTCGATGCGGTAGGCCTCGCCCAGCGCCGCCTGCAACTGCTCCCGGAGGTCCACGCCGCGCCCTAAGGGAAGGAACGCTCAAGCTTACTCATGGGCCTCGACCCGGGCCAGCACGGCGCGGCTTGCAGTCCGAGAAGCCCTCGGTCGTGTGCCGGGTCACCCCGGAGCCGCGCCCCCGCTGCGCCTGCGCCGCACGAGCAGCGCCCCGGCGATAATCCCGGCCGCGAACGCCACCACGAGCTGCAGCCAGCGCGGGAACGGAATCCGCTCGACCACGCGGCCCACGAATCCGCGGGGCGCGGGCTTTTCCGCCCGCATCCGTCGCGGCTCTGCGGCCGGCTGCTTCGGCGGGGTGAGGAGGAACTCGGCGAGCGCGACGGCCTCGCCGTCCGCGACGCCGAGGTTCGGCATCTGCGAGTTGGGGTTGTCGAACTTGGGCTCGCGGATGTGGTACCGGATCCACTCGTGCAGCCGCGCGTCGCCCGTCGCGGCGAGCACCCGCTCGCGCTCGCCGCGGTAGCTCGCGAACGGCTCCGCGTCGAGTGAGTCCAGCGACCGCACCCGCGCGGCGTACTCCGGCGAGGCGAGCCGCGCGCGGAGGCGCGGAACCAGGCTGTCGTGGTCGAGCGAGGGCCCGATCCCCCCGCCCTTCCCGCCCAGCTCGTGACAGCCGAAGCAGCCCTTCTCGTGCATGAAGTCCGCCGGGCGCATCTCGGTGAAGAGCGAGTACGGGTGTTCCGCGTCCGGCGTGTAGCGCGCCACGAGCACCGCGCTCTCGCCGCCCGCGTCGGGAAAGATCGGCACGAAGTACACGCCGTCCGGCCCGCAGGCCAAACCCACCACCGACTGGTGCGCCTGCCCGCGATAGCGCGCGAGGTAGCTCGGCGCCGATCGCATCCGCCGCTCCCGAAGCGAGTAGTCCAGCACCATCACGGCCTTGCCGCCGCGGAGCAGGTCGGGGCCGGTGTCGGCCGGACGGCCGGAGAGCGCGAGATAGAAGCGGTTGCGCCACGAGGGCGGCAGCCCGGAGGCGGTGCAGTAGTCGAGCTGAACCACGCCCGGCGAGGGGCTTATCACCTGCGCGGCGGCCGCGCCGATGCTTCGGTCGGAGCCGTCCCACAGATAGTCGCGCCCGCGCTCGACCTCGAGAAAGCGGTCTATGCCGACGCCGTTGTCGGCCACGATCAGGCGGCCGCCCAGGAGCCGGAGCCCGAACGGGTTCCGGAGCCCGCGGGCCCACACGTACGCCGCGGGCCCGTCCGCCCCGCGCGCGGCGAATGGATTGTCCGGGAGCGGCCGCCCGTCGAACCCCATCCGCAGGATCTTGCCGAGCGTGGAGCCGAGCTCGCGGGTCTTGGCGGGCTGCTCGCCGTCGCCCACGCTCACGAACAGCGCGTTCCCGCTCGCCTGGCAGGGACCGATCTGGTGCGAGGCGGCGGACACGTCGCGGATGAGCGGGGTCCGCAGCACCATCTCCGCCCGCGGCGCGAGCCCGAAGCGTCCGGGCGTCGTCTCGTAGCGCACGACGGCGTTCCGGAGCACGCCCGCCGAGTCGCGATGGGTGTACGTGGCGAAGACGTACCCGCGGGCCGGCTCGAGGCAGATGCCGGCGAGTCCCACCTCCGCCTCCTGCGCGGGCAGCGTGTCCCGCGAGGGCGGGCCGCCCGGCACGGTCGCGAAGAGGTGCACGGAGCGGTCGTTGGTGACGACGCGAATGGTGCCCTGGAGCTCGGTCACGAAGTAGAGCGGGTCCCCCGGCGCCCTCCCCGGCCGCGGAACGAACGCGATCGCGGTGGGGAAGCGAAACCCGGTGGCGTCACGCCGGAGCGAGAACCCCTCGGCCATGGCCCACTCGCTCCGCCAGTCCGCCGCCTGCCCCTGCGCGAGCAGTGCCCCCGGCGCGCTGGCGGCCGACATGACCCAGGCGAGTACGGCCGCGCGCGCGCTCAAAACTGGAAGTACAGGAACGGCGAGCTGCCGTTCCCCAGCATGATCGCGATGCACGCGCCGAACGCCGCGCTCAGCGCGAGCGCGCGCCGCGGGCGGAGCGTCCAGCCGCGGTGCAGGTCGATCGCGTTGGGGCCGGCCATGGCCCACCACGCGGCCAGGAGGAGGAGCGCTCCCACGGCCGGCAGGTTGGGGACGAGGACGCCCGCGGTCGGCGTGAACATGGTGCGGAGGACGCTCCAGGCCATCGGGAAATCGCGGGCGCGGAAGAGCGTCCACCCCGCCACGACCGCCACGAACATCGCGCCCTGCCGCAGGAGCCGCGGCAGCCGGTCCCATGCCCGCCCCGAGCGGCGATACGCGGAGAGGAGCACGCCGTGATACGCGCCCCAGGCGACGAAGGTCCAGCTCGCGCCGTGCCAGAGCCCGCCGAGCAGCATCGTGATCATGAGGTTGCGGTAGGTCATCCACTCGCCGCGCCGGTTCCCGCCGAGCGGGATGTAGAGGTAGTCCCTGAGGCAGGTCGAGAGCGAGATGTGCCAGCGGCGCCAGAAGTCCGAGGGATCGAGCGCCTTGTACGGCGAGTTGAAGTTGATCGGGATGCGCAGGCCGAAGAGGTAGCCCAGCCCGATCGCCATGTCGCTGTAGCCCGCGAAGTCGAAGTAGAGCTGGAAGGTGTATCCCAGCATCGCGAGCCAGGCGCCGCCGGTCGAGAGCGTCTGGTAGTGCGCGAGCGCGGGGTCCACGAACGCGGCCAGGCTGTCCGCCACCAGCACCTTCTCCACCAGCCCCGTGATGAAGAAGGAGATGCCGATGCCGAGCCAGCGGGTGCGGTCGGCCCGGCCGAGCCCGTCGAGATCCTCCTCGATCTGGCGGAACCGCACGATCGGCCCCGCCACGAGCTGCGAGAAGAGCGACACGTACGCCGAGAACTCGAACAGGTTGCGGGTGGGCCGGATCACGCCGCGGTAGCTGTCCACGATGTAGGTGATCGTGTGGAAGGTGTAGAACGAGATGCCCACCGGCAGCACGATGTTGAGGAGCGGCGGCGCCAGGTGCGCGCCGAACGCGTTGGCCACCCGCGCGACCGACTGCATCAGGAAGTCCGAGTACTTGAAGAAGCCGAGCAGCGAGAGGTCCACGACGACCGGGAGCACCAGACAGAGCTTCCGGCGCCGGGGGTCCGACCAGCGGAGGAAGCCGAGCCCCGCCGTGAAGCTCACGATGGTGGAGAAGGCCATGAGCAGGCAGAAGCGCGGGTCCCAGTAGCCGTAGAACACGTACCCGGTGGCCGCGAGCCAGACGTAGCGCGCCTTCGCGGTGCGCAACAGCCAGAAGACGACGTATGTGATCGGGAGGAAGAGCCCGAGAAACACGAAGCTGTTGAAGAGCAACGCGGGGCTCTCCCGGCGGGCTTTGTGACGGGGTTCCGGCTCGAGATATTCCAGGGGTTGCCACCCGGATACTACGGGCCCGGCTCTCGACCCGTCAAGGCGATCCATGCCCGCACGCTGGCCCCTCTGGCTCTCCGCGCCGCTCCTCGTCGTGGCCTTCCTGGCCGGCGGCGAGCTCGCCGCGCGGCTCGACGACCTGGTGCGCTACGGCGTGCCGCTGCTCGCGGCGCCGGAGGTGGGCCGCGACCTCATCGTGCGCGACTCGGCGGTCATCCGCGGCCGCCCCTACGGCCGCTACAAGGGCATCCGCCTGAACGCCGCCGGGTTCCGCGGCCCGCCGATCTCGGCGGCGCCTCCCGCCGGCTGCGTCCGCGTCATGGTGCTCGGCGCATCCGAGTCTATCGTGGGCGGCGAGCAGGCGGGCACCGAGTATCCCGCGCGAATGCAGGAAGCGCTCTCGAAGCACGGATGCTTCGAGGTGCAGAACGCGGCGGTGAGCGGCCTGCACCTCGGCCGGATCACGCTGCTCTGGACCGAGTGGGCGTCCCGCTGGCCCGCGCAGGTGGTGGTGGTCTATCCCTCGCCCGCATTCTACCTCCTGCCCGACCCGCCCGAGTATCCCACCAAGCCGCTCCGCGAGCTTCCCGACCCGCCGTGGTGGACACCCCGCCTCAAGGACCGGGTCGAGGACCAGTCATTCTGGCCCGAGGCCATGGCGAAGTGGAGGCTCCGCCGCTACATCGCGCGGAAGGTGGCGCAGCACAAGCCCGGCTGGGAGTACCAACGCGTCCCCGCCAACCGGCTCGAGCTCTACCGGCGGCACCTCGACAGCCTCGTGGTTGACATCCAGGCCACCGGCGCCGCGCCGGTCCTCGTGACCCACGCCACCCGTTTCTCCGACCCGCCCGGCCCCGAGGACGAGCTGGTGCTGCTCGGCTGGCAGCGCGACTCGCGCGCCACCGGGCGGGTGCTGCTCGAGTTCGAGCGCGCGGCCAACGCGGTGCTGACGGACATCGCGCGGACCCGCGGCGCGATGGTGGTGGACGCGGCCGCCCGCATGAACGGCCGGCGCGAGTGGTTCACCGACTTCGCCCACCTCACCCCGGATGGCCGCGCGGTGCTGGGCGCGCTGCTCGCGGACAGCGTGCGATCGCTGGTATCGCGGCGGGTGATCGCGGAGGCGGACGGGCGGACGGGCGGACGGGCGGACAGTAGACGGGCAGTAGGGCGAGGGGCGGGCGGACAGTAGGCGGCGGCGGGCCGGTGCGCACCCCGCCGCCTGAAAGTCAGCTTGCGGCGGCGGCGTCGGGGAGGGCGCCGAAGCGGCGCTCGCGGCGGCGGAAATCCGCCACCGCTTGCTCGAGGTGCTGGGGACCGAACTCGGGCCACATGATCGGCATGAAGCAGAGCTCGGCGTAGGCGCATTCCCAGAGGAGGAAGTCGCTGAGCCGCCGCTCGCCGCCGGTGCGGATCAGCAGGTCCACCGGCGCGGCGAACGGGCCGCCGTGGTCCACGATCGAGAGGAGCCGCGCGAACGACTCGCGCGAGGGCACCGTGTCGTCGGCCGCGACGCACTGGGCGGCGCGGAGGATCGCGTCGCGCGCAGAGTAGTCTATCGCGATCCGCAGGTGAAGCCGGTGGCAATGCGCGGTGCGCGCCTCGGCGTCCTCGATGGTGGAGACCAGCCCGCGCGGCAGCCGGTCCCGCCGCCCGACGATGATGAGGCGGACCCCCTGCGCCGCGCAGCGCATCGCCTCGATCCGCAGGTACTCCCGAAAGAGGCGCATGAGCCAGCTCACCTCGCGCTCGGGGCGGCGCCAGTTGTCCGCCGAGAACGCGTACAGGGTGAGCGTGCCCACGCCGTAGTCCGGCGCGACTTCCACGATGCGGCGCACCACCTGGGCGCCCTGCCGGTGCCCCGCGGAGCGGGAGCGGCCCTGGCGCGTGGCCCAGCGCCCGTTGCCGTCCATGATGATGCCGACGTGCAGTCCCTCGGGCGAGTGCGCGGTCGCGGTCGCGGTCGCTTTCATCCGGGTGTGATCTCCGTGGATCCGGCGCCGCGGTCGCGGGTGGTCCGGATCAGCGCTTCCATGTGGTCGAGATAACGCTCCAGAGCATCGCGTCCTGCGGCGGTCAGGCGGTACTCGGTGCGCGGTAGACGGCCCTCGAAGGTCTTGGTGCAAGTGATGTACCGGGCCTCCTCCAGCTTGCGCGCGTGCACGCTGAGGTTGCCGTCGGTCGTGTCCAGCAGCTGCTTGAGCTCGTTGAAGGTGAGCGACTCGTTCACCGCGAGGGCGCTCACGATCGCGAGCCGCATCCGCTCGTGGATCAGGCGGTCGAGCTCGAGCGCCTGTTGGCGCGGCGCGGCCCCACCTGCCGGCCGAGACACCGGCCCGGTGTCGCCGGCCGGCGCGCCAGACGGCTCCGCGCGACGCGGGCGCTGTCCCTCCGGCCGCCGCCGCGCGGCGCTCGATTCAGCCACCGTACCTCCGCGCGATCACCAGGCCGAACGCGACGTGCAGCCCGCCGAACCCGATCGCCATCAGCGTGTTGCCCCAGGCGGCCGGCGCGAACAGCGCCAGCGAGCCGATCGCCATGAAGCAGAGCCCCATGAGCGGCACGACCCGGACCGAGTACGCGCCGCCCGTGACCACGCCGGTGCCGTAGAGCAGGAGCCAGGTGCCGGGGAGCGCCGCCGGGAAACCGGCGCGCATCAGCGCGACGGTGAGGAGCACGCCGACGAGGAGCGGCGGGATGTAGCTCAGCACGAAGCGGCGGCCGGAGTAGGAGAACACCGACGTGCCGCGCCGCCGCGCTTTCAGGTTCATCGTGTACCCGCCGACCACGAGCCCGAGCCCGCCCGCGCCGAGCCACACCGCGAGCCATCGCCCGTCGCCCTGGTGCCCCTCGGCCAGCGCGGCGGCGACCAGCGCCATGCATCCCATCGCCACGCCGCCCCACCCCGGCACCGCGGTGAACGGGGTGGCGCGCTCCATCGTGCGGCGGATGAAGGAGAGATTGTCCATCGCCCGCGCGTGGAGCGCGGGCGACTCGCCGCCTGGCGGGTGCACAGGCGTGGCGGGAACGGGCGCCGAAGCCATGGCGGCAATCATACGAAGGAAGCTCGCCTCTCAGCAAGTACTTTGCATCATAAAGTATGAGGCGCAAGTCGAGGGCGCAACCCCCCGCGCCCCTGCAGCCGCCCTCGTTACGCCGCCTTGGTCAGCTCCGACGTGCAGTGCGGGCAGCGCCGCGCCGAGACCGGGATGCTCATGGCGCAGTAGGGGCAGTCCTTCGTGGTGGGACTGGCCGCCGGCTTCGGCCCCTGGATCCTGTTGGCGGCCCGAACCACGAGGTACACGGCGAACGCGATGATGAGGAAGCTCACGATCGTGTTGATGAACACGCCGTAGTTGAGGGTGACGGCGCCCGCCGCCTTGGCATCGGCGAGCGATGCGTAGGGTCCCGCCGCCTTCGCCCCCTCCTTGAGCACGACGAAGAGGTTGGAGAAATCCACGTTGCCCAGCGCGAGCCCGATGGGCGGCATGAGCACGTCGTTCACGAACGAGTTCACGATGGTGCCGAACGCCGCGCCGATGATGATGCCGACGGCGAGGTCCAGCACGTTCCCGCGCATGATGAAGGCCTTGAAGTCCTCGAGCATCGAACGGCTCCGCGAGCGAGTGGAGGGGGATGCCCCTATATACCTCCGAAACCGCGCCCCGTGAATGATCCGCCTCCCACCGCCTTCCGCTTTGCGCCTTCCGCCTTGCGCCTTCCGCCTTCCGCCTTGCGCCTTGCGCCTTCCGCCTTCCGCCTTCCGCCTACGCCGAGACCGCCATCTCCACCCCCGCCCACGGCGCGGCCGCCGGCAGCCCCGCCTCCAGATCGCTCAGCACGTTCATGTACGCCACGAACCCGTCGTAGGGCGACTCGTAGGGGTTGAAATACTTGTGCACGTCGCCGTCGGCGAACCATTTGGTGCACATGTAGTAGCAGTGGTCGCTGGTGGTGAGCCGCCGCCACTCGGCCAGGCGCGCCGCGTCGGCCAGGGCGCGCACCTCGCGGCCGATGCGGTAGAGCCGCTCGTGCGCCGCGCGCTGCATCCGGTTTCCGAGCCAGGCGCTCGTGTCCCGCTCCACGTCGGCCCACGAGGTCGGCGTCGGGAAGCTGAGCCGCCCGACCGGCGCCCGCTCGGCCAGCTCGGACGGCGTCACGCAGCGGAGCCCGTGGCGCTCGAGCTCTCCCGGGAGGTGCCGCAGGAACTCGAAGATCCCGGTCTCCTCCCACTGGTGCTCGCCGAAGGTCTCGTAATCGAGGAAGAGGTGGGCGCTCTGGCCGCCGCTCCCCGCGATCCACGCCGCCCACCGCTCGGCCGTGAGCGGCCAGCCGTCCCAGTCGCGATTGGAGAAGCGGAACCCGACGTCGTCGCTCAGCCGGTAGTTGCGCGGGAGGAGGCAGAGCCCGGGCGCCGAGGCCGCCTCGTACACGTAGTTGGGCGAGCGCCAGCCGAGCACCCGCTCGGCGCCCTCGACCAGCATCGCCCGGTAGCCCAAGCGGCGCACCATCGGCCCGATCGCATCGTCGTAGATCAGCTCGGTGTTGCGGAAGACGGTGGGCCGCCGGCCGAAGATCCTGGCGATCGCGTCGCGGTGGAGCGCGGCCTGGGTCGCGAACTCCCCGGGATCGGTCAGCGCGGCCAAGCTGTGGTAGTACGTCTCGCCCAGGATTTCGGCGCCCGCGTCCGCCAGCTCGCGAAACGCGTCCAGCGCGTCGGGCGCCCACGCGGCGAGCTGCTCCAGCACCGTCCCGCTCAGGCTGAGCGCGAGCTTGAATCGCCCGCCCGAGCGGCGCACCGCTTCGGTCAGGAGTCGCGTGGCGGGGAGATAGCACTTGTCGGCCACGCGGCGGAGGATCGCGCGGTTCCGCGCCTCGTCGAAGTACTCCCGCCCCGAGCCGACGTCGAACACCCGGTAGCGGTTCACCCGATACGGCTGGTGCACCTGGCAGTAGATGCAGACGTCGGGGCTCATGCGGTCTCCATGCGAGCGATGGGTGCGGGGGCGGCAGCGGGCGCGGCGGGTGCCACAGCGGGTGCGACAGCGGTGGCGTCCGCCAGCGTGCGCCGGTAGCTCAGCGCGGTGCGGCGCGCCGGCTCCTCGAGGCCGAAGCGCGGCTCGGCGATCTCATCGCGCGCACCGTCGGCCAGCTCCGCCCAGAGCTCCGGGTGCCGGAGCAGCGCCACCACCTGATCGGCCATCCGCTCCACGTCCCAGAAGTCGGCCTTGAACGCGTGGCGGACCACTTCCGCCACGCCGGAGCTGCGGGGCACGATGACGGGCGTGCCGTTCCGCAGGCTCTCGAGCGCGACCAGCCCGAACGGCTCGCTCACCGACGGCATCACGCACACGTCCGCCGCCCGGTAGGCGCGATCCACCTCGGCGCCCGAGAGCGGCCCCGCGAAGTGCATGCAGTCGGCGAGACCCAGCTCGACCGCGCGCTCGATGCAGCGCGGGAGCAGATCGCCGGCGCCGACCATGAGGAAGCGAACGCCGGGGACGAACCGGCGCACGCGCGCCGCGATCTCGACGAAGTACTCCGGTCCCTTCTGCCGGGTCACACGGCCGAGGAACAGCACGGTGGGCCGTCCGTCGAACAGCGGGAGCTCGGGCGGCTCCTCGGCGGGCGCGGCGGATGCATCCACGCCCCAGTGCACCACGTCCACCTTGTCCGCCGGCACGCCGTAGCGCTCGATCACTTGGTGACGAAGCGTGTTGCTGTTCGCGATCACGCGGTCGGCGGCGCGCAGGCCGGCGAGCTCCCGCCGGACGATCTCCGGGTTCCCGTGCTCGCCCACTCGATCGAGCTCGGTGGCGTGGATGTGCGCGACGAGCGGCTTGCCGGACACCTCGCGCGCGCGGATGCCGGCCGCGAAGGTGATCCAGTCGTGGGTGTCGATGACATCGTGCGGCTCCCGCCGGGCGATCTCCGCCGCCGCGTCCGCGTAGCGCTCGATCTCCTCGAACAGGTTCCGGCCGTAGGGCGACCCCGCGGCGTGCGCGCCCGGTGCAGGGGCCGCCCGCTCGGCGAGCAGGACGTAGTCCTCCGCCGTGGCGTAGGGCGCGAGCGGGCTCTCGATGCGGTGGGTGCGGACACGAAGGGGAACGTCGGCGGCGCTCAGCAGCCGCAGCTCGGGAATTGGAGTGCTCCCGGCGGCCGGAGCGGGAAACGGCACGACCAGGGTCACGTCCAGCCCCTGCCGCAGCAGTCCCTTCACCAGCCCCAGCGTCGCCGTGGCGAGCCCGCCGGCCTGGTACGGCGGAAACTCCCACCCGAACATCAGCACCCTCATCCGCGCCTCCGCCCGAGCCGGATTGCCTTTCGTGTTGCGCGTGATGAGCCGATAACGTCACCTCCGGCGCGCAGGTTCCAGCAGTGGCGGCGCCGTGCGCGGGAGCGATCGTGCCTCGCGTGCCGCCGGCGCTCGCGCGACGCGAACTGGGAACGGTTCAGCCACCCGCAGATGGCGAGGTTCTTGCCCCTCCCGACGGCATCCGAATCAAGCATCGGCAGGACGCGCTGCAGGCGGCCGCACACTCTGGCGGAACCCGATTCTCGCCGTGCAGAGCGCAACTTCACGATCGAAGCGACCCGGTGCCCTTCACGCTTCCGTCGCCCCTACCCCGCTTGCGCTACCTGGTCGCGCTGCTCGCCGTCGGCGCGCTCG
>DASSOD010000269.1:0-2648 GCA_035700905.1 Gemmatimonadales bacterium
CCCGGCACGTAGGGCATGACGTAGAAGAGCAGCCCCCCCGCCTCGCCCGAGTCGTGCAGCGGGAGGATGTGGGGGTGGTTGAGCCCGGCGGCCACCCGGATCTCGCGGCTGAAGCGGTCGGCGCCGAGCAGCGGGCTCAGCTCGGGCCGGAGCACCTTGAGCGCCACCTGGCGCCCGTGCTTGAGGTCGTCGGCCAGATAAACCACCGCCATCCCGCCCCGACCCAGCTCCCGGCCGAGCGCGTAGCGCCCCGCCAGCGCGGCACTCACATTCTGCACCTGCAACTCCGTCCGCTGCATCCATCCCCCTGCGCCAGGAGCTAAGCTAGCCCCAGGACCAACAGCCCGCACGGAGGGGCGCGGGAAATTCGAACGCCGGCACCTCACGCCGCCGTCCGCCCACCCGCCCGTCCGCTGTCCGCCCGTCCGCTGTCCGCCTGTCCGCCCGTCCGCCCGTCCGCCCACTCTGGTACCCCCGCGAAGGACGCGGTACCTTCCGCCACAGGAAGCGCCTTCCCTCCCCCGGACCAGGCCGTGTCAACCGAGTTCTCCGAGCAAGTGGCCGCCGCCCTCGCCGACCGTTACCGGATGGTCGGGACGGTGGGCGCGGGCGGCATGTCCATCGTGTTCCGCGCCGAGGACTTGAAGCACGGGCGGCCGGTCGCGATCAAGGTCCTCAAGCCGTGGCTCGCGTCCGCGCTGGGCGCGCGGCGCTTCGTGCGCGAGATCCAGATCGCCTCCCGCTTGCAGCACCCGCACATCCTGCCGCTCTACGATTCCGGCGAGGCCGGCGGCGTGCTGTACCACGTGATGCCGTACGTCGCGGGCGAGTCGGTGCGCGCGCAGCTCTCCCGCGAAGGCCGCTTCTCGATTCCGGAGGCGCTGCGGCTGGCCCGCGAGGTCGCGGGCGGCCTTGCCTACGCCCACGCGCAGGGCATCGTGCACCGGGACATCAAGCCCGAGAACATCCTGCTCTCGAGCGGCCACGCGCTGATCTGCGATTTCGGGATCGCACGCGCCATCTCGCTCGCGGCCGGGGACACCCCCACCGATCCCGGCATCGCGATCGGGACGCCGGCGTACATGAGCCCGGAGCAGGCCTGCGGCGTGTCCGATCTCGACGGCCGGAGCGACATCTACTCGCTCGGCTGCGTGCTGTTCGAGATGCTGGCGGGGGATGTCCCGTTCCGCGGCCCCACCGTGCCGGCGGTCCTGGCCCAGCACAATACGGTGCAGCCTCCCTCGCTCCGGAGCGTCCGCACGGAGGTGCCGGCCGCGCTCGCCGACGCGGTCGCGCGCGCGCTGGCGAAGCTGCCGGAGCACCGCTTTCCCACGGCGGCCGAGTTCGCGGCAGTGCTCGAGCGCGCGACACTCGGGCCGCGCGCGGGGAGCGCGGACGGCGCCGCGGGCACGCCCCCCGGCCCGCCTCCCGCCATCGTCGTGCTTCCGTTCGCCAACCTGAGCGGCGCCGCCGAGAGCGAGTACCTGAGCGACGGGATCAGCGAGGAGCTGATTCAGGCCCTGTCGCAGATCGAGGGACTCCAGGTCGTCGCGCGCACCTCGGCGTTCGTCTTCAAGGGCAAGCGCGAGGACGTTCGCGCCATCGCGGAACGCCTCCGGGTGAACTTCGTGCTGGACGGAAGCGTGCGCGTCGCGGGCGGGCGGCTCCGGGTGACGGCGCAGCTCGTCAATGCGGCGGACGGCTACCAGCTCTGGTCGGGGCGCTACGACCGCGAGGTGGGCGACGCCTTTGCCGTGCAGGACGAGATCGCCCGTACCATCGCCGGCGTGCTGCAGGCCCGAATCCCGGGCGTCGCGGCGCCGCGCCCGACCCCGGCGCCGGCCCGCGACCCCGCCGCGTACGAGGCCTATCTCAAGGGCCGCCACCACTGGGCCAAGCGCACGCCGCAGGCGATCGCCCGCGCGATCGGCCACTTCGAGCGCGCGATCGCGCTCGCGCCGGAGGAGGCTCCGAGTCACGCCGCGCTGGCCGACGCGCTGGTGACGCTGGCCGTGTACGGGAGCGCCGCGCCGGCGCAGGTCATGCCCCGCGCGCAGCTCGCGGCCGAGCGCGCGCTGGCGCTCGACGTGCGGTCGGCGGAGGCGCAGACGGCGCTGGGGTGCGTGAGCGCCCTCTACGAGTGGGATTGGCCCGCGGCGGGAGACCACTTCCGCGTGGCCGTCGGGCTCAACCCCGAATACCCCACGGCGCACCAGTGGTCCGCGATGCACCTGCTGGTGCCGCTCGCGCGATTCGACGAGGCCGGCGCGGCGCTGGATCGGGCCCGCGCTTTGGACCCGCTCTCCCCGGCCGTCCTCACCAGCGAGGCCGCGCTCGCGTTCTTCCGGCGCGACTACGAGGCGGCGCTCGCGCGTCTCGATGACGTGCTCGAGCTCGACCCCGATTTCGCGGCGGCCCACTACTTCCTGGGCCAGGCGCGGCTCTGGTCGAGCGAACGCCAGTCGGCCTGCGATGCGCTCGCGCGGTCCGCGGCGCTCTCCGGCGACAGCGCCGAGTCGGTCGCGGGGCTGGCCTACGGAAAGGCGGTGACGGGAGATCGCGCGGCCGCGCGCGCCGCGCTCGAGGCGCTGACCGCGCGCTCGGCCGAATCCTACGTGTCGCCCGCGCGCATCGCCCAGATCCATCTC
>DASSOD010000270.1:0-13454 GCA_035700905.1 Gemmatimonadales bacterium
GCGCTACGATGCATAACGGCCGGCCATATGCATCATCGTCACGTCAAACGTGCAAAAACCGCACGATTTCATGTGCAGAGGTATTGCGCCCACCGCCCCCGGGCTGTAGTATCAGCCGGTCCGCGACGGTCGAAGGCCAACCCCTCGCTGAGGATGCTCCCGGTGACGGTCCCCCAATTCCTCCCGTTCCTGCAGGACGCGGCGCCTGCCATCGTCCCGGCGGACACCGCCTGGATGCTGGTGGCGACTGCGCTCGTCCTCCTCATGACGCCGGCGCTCGGGTTCTTCTATGGCGGCCTGGTTCGCTCGAAGAACTCGTTGAATACCATGATGATGAGCTACGCGGCGCTGGGAGCGGTGGGCATCGTCTGGGCCCTCGTCGCGTACAGCCTCGCCTTCGGTGACGGCGGCGCGCTGATCGGCAGTCTGCAGCATGCCGGCCTCGCCGGGGTCACCACGGAGCCTAAGGGCACCATCCCGCACGTCCTCTTCATGGCGTACCAGGGCACGTTCGCCATCATCACCGCCGCGCTCATCTCCGGCGCGATCGTCGAGCGGATGCGGTTCGGGCCCTATCTCGGGTTCATCGTGCTCTGGACGCTGTTCGTCTATGCGCCGGTCGCTCACTGGGTCTGGGGCGGCGGCTGGCTGGGCAAGCTCGGCGTGCTCGACTTCGCGGGCGGCACCGTGGTGCACATCAACGCCGGCGTCTCGGCGCTGGTCGCCGCCGCCGTGATCGGCACGCGCAAGGACTATGGGCGCCAGGCCATCCTGCCCCACAACGTGCCGTTCGTGCTGCTGGGCGCCGGCCTGCTCTGGTTCGGTTGGTTCGGGTTCAACGGCGGGAGCGCGCTCGCGGCCAACGGGTCGGCGGCGCTCGCGTTCACCAACACGTTCCTCGCGCCCATGGCCACGCTGGTCGTGTGGGTGCTGCTCGACTCGATCCGGACCGGGCACGCCACGGCGGTCGGCGGGGCCACCGGCATCGTGGTCGGTCTCGTCGCGATCACGCCGGCCGCCGGCTTCGTGAGCCCGCTGGGCGCCTTGGCGCTCGGCGCGATCGCCGCGTTCCCCAGCTACTTCGCCATCGTGGCGCGGTCCCGCACGCGGCTCGACGACTCGCTCGACGTGTTCGCGGGGCACGGCATCGGCGGCATCTCCGGCGCGCTCCTCACCGGCGTGTTCGCCCAGAAGGTCTGGGGCGGCACCGACGGCCTCCTCGCGGGCAACCCGGCGCAGCTCGGCATCCAGGCGGTGGGCGTCACGGCGAGCCTTGTCTACGCCGGCATGATGACGTTCATCATCCTCAAGGTGGTTGGCGCGCTCGCGCCGCTCCGGGCTCCGAGCCAGGCCGAGGGGCTCGGCATGGACATAACGCAGCACGGGGAAGAGGCATACACCAGCGGCGAGGGCTCCATCCTGGTCCTGCCCGACGGCGACGGTGCGCCGGCCGCCGCGCCCGCGCTCGCGCCCCAACCGGCCGTCCGCTGACGCCGAGGAGAGACCAGATGAAGCTCATCATCGCGATCATCCGCCCCGACCGCCTGAACGACGTGCTCGAGGCGCTCTACCGCGCGGAGGTGCGCGGACTCACCGTGTCGCGCGTCATGGGGCACGGGGGGGAGATGGAGCGGGTGGAGACCTACCGCGGCACCACGGTGAAGATCGGCCTGCAGGAAAAGGTGCGGCTCGAGATCGGCGTATCCGACTCGTTCGTGGACGTGACGGTCCACGCGATCCTCGGCTCGGCCCGCACGGGCGAGGTGGGAGATGGCAAGGTGTTCGTGCTGGACGTCGAGCAGGTGCACCGGATCCGCACGGCGGAGCGCGACGAGGCCGCGGTAACGCCGCCGATTCCGGTGGACGTATAGTCGAACGTCGTCTGCCCCGGCTCGCGCCGCGCGCCGGGCCCGCTCGGAGCCGCCCGCGTTCACTGCGCCGGCGGCTCCTGCCGCATTCCCCCCGCATTCCGGCAATCCGACCGACTGCGCGCCAGGCCCTCCGCATCGCCCGCGAGTGCAACCGGCTGCATCCGTGTAAGTTGGCCATCCGGTGCGCCTTGGCAGACATCTTGCCCGCACGCGCCGCCATTCGCGCGCGGGCGGTAGGAGCCTGCGCCCCGCCCGCATCCCGATACGCTCCCGCCCGTCCGAGCCATGATCCGCGCGGCGCCTGCCGCGCGCGGCGGGGGTGCGACCGCGTGAGCCCGGAGGCCGGACGCCGATGGCTGGTTTCATGTTCGCGACGGGAATCGAAAACAGCTACCCCACCATCGGGCTTCCCGACGGCCGCACCAAGCGCATAGACCAGATGGAGAAGTGCGGGCACTACGCCCGGTGGCGCGAGGACTTCGCCCTGGCGAAGGAGCTTGGCGTCGCGTTCCTCCGCTGGGGGCCGCCGTACTATCGCGCCCATGCGGGCCCCGGCCGCTACGACTGGGAGTTCGCCGACGATGCGCTCGAGCATCTCCGGCGGCTCGGCATCACGCCCATCCTCGATCTCTGCCACTTCGGCGTGCCGGACTGGGCCGGGGACTTCCAGAACCCGGATTGGCCCGCGCTGTTCGCCGAGTATGCCGCGGCCGTCGCGCGCCGCTATCCGTGGGTGGATCACTTCACCCCCGTGAACGAGATCTTCGTCGCCGCGCTCTTCTCCGCCGGATACGGCTGGTGGAACGAGCGGCTCACGGGCGAGCTTTCGTTCGTCACCGCGCTCAAGCACATGTGTCGCGCCAACGTGCTCGCGATGCAGGCGATTCAGCGCGAGACCCCGCGCGCCGTCTTCGTCCAGAGCGAGTCGTCGGAGTACTTTCACGCCGAGGACCCGGCGTGCCTGCCCACGGCAAGTTTCCTGAACGAGAAGCGCTTCCTCTCGCTCGACCTGAGCTACGGCCGCTCCGTCTCCATTCCGATGTACCAGTACCTGCTGGACCACGGCATGACGCGCGCCGAGCACGACTGGTTCCGCGCCAACCGGGTGCGCGCGCGCTGCGTCATGGGCACCGACTACTACGAGACCAACGAGCACGTGGTGCACGCCGACGGCAGGACCGAGCCGGCGGGCGAGGTCTTCGGCTATTACGTGATCGCGAAGCAGTACTGGGAGCGCTACGGCCTGCCGGTGATGCACACCGAGACCAACCACGTGGAGCCCGCGTCGGTGGCGTGGCTCCGGAAGCAGTGGGCGACGATGCTGCGGCTCCGGCAGGACGGCGTGCCGATCGTCGGCTTCACCTGGTTCGGGCTCACCGACATGATGGACTGGGATTCCGCCCTGCGGCTGGAGGCGGGGCACGTGAACACGTGCGGGCTCTTCGATCTGGACCGCAAGCCCCGCGCGGTCGGTGCGGCCTACCGGCGCATCATTCAGCAGTGGACACCCGTGCTCGACGACGAGGGCGAGACGCCGCTCGCGCGAAGCGCGTAGCCGCTCCCATGGAGCGCCGCGGCTTCCTCAAGGCGGGCGGGCTCGCGCTCGCCGCGCTGCGGGCCAAGCCGGCGGTGGGCGGGCTCGAGCGTCCGGCGGCGGCGCTCGCCCGCACGCTCGATTCCGCCGCGCTCGTTTGCGTGCGCCTCCGCGGCGGCGCCGACGCGCTCGGGCTGGCTGCGCCGTACGCCGATCCCGACTACGCCGCGCTCCGGCCGACCCTCGCGCTGCCCCCGCCGGACGCGCGCGCGCCGTACCGCCTGCTCGACCTCGACGGCCACTTCGGGCTGCACCCCGCCATGGCGCCGCTCCTGCCGCACTTCCGGCGTGGCCGTCTTGCCATCGTGCACGGGGTCGGGGCGCCGATCCCGCTCGCGGGCCACGGCGAGGCGCAGGCATTCGCGGACGGCGCTGGTCCGGGCGGCGCACCACGCAGGGGATGGCTCGATCGCCTCGCCCAAGAGCTCGCGCACCCGCTACCCGTGCTCCATCCGCGCGGCGGCGATCTCGCCGACCGCTTGCGCGCGCTCGCGTCGCGGATGCGGACGGATCCCGCGCTTCGGCTCGGCGCGGTGGACTCGGCCGGCTGGGACACGCACCTGCATGAGGTCGTACCGCTGGCCGACCGCGCGGCCGAGCTGGCGCACGCGCTCTCCACGTTCATGGACGAGCTCGGTCCGCGGGCGGACGATGTGGTCGTGCTGGTCGTGTCCGAGTTCGGCCGCGCCGTGCGCGAGAACGCGTCGGGCGGCACCGATCACGGCCACGGCGGCCTGGCCCTCGTGCTCGGCGAGCCGGTGCGCGGCGGCCGGGTGCTCGGCCCCCGCGCTCCGCTCGGCTCGAGCGAAGGGGCGGGCAGCGGCGTCTCGACCGATCTGCGCGGTCTCGTCGCTGGGCTCGCGGCGCGTCACCTCGGCGCCGCCAACGCCGGCGCGCTCTTCCCCGGCCTCACATCGCCCGACGCCCGGCCGCTGCGGCTCGTCTGATCCGGCGCGGCGGCGCCAACCCGTGACCGGGGTCACGGCTCTCCTCGAACGATCGTTCCTCATTTCAGATCGGTGGGATGACCGGCAGCACTCCCGACGCGGCACGGTCACCCGATGCGACCCGCGCCGGACGCGTTCCCGCCCCTGGCGGAGCACCACGGCACACACGCAGAGGAAGGCATGAGCGGCATCGGACCGGTGCTGGAGGCGCGTCGCGCGCCGACGCTCGTCCCCCAGGAGCTGGGGGCGCAGCAGCGGCGGCGGCCCCTCAGGGGCGGCGCACTGATCCTCGCCGCGATCGGCGTCGGCGTGGCCGTGCGGGCCATCCACGCCCTCTCGGCGTCGTTCCCGCTGAACGACGGCGCCCTCTTCTACCAGATGGTGCGCGACCTCCAGGCGGCGCACTACCACCTCCCGGCGTTCACGACCTACAACCACGAGCACATCCCGTACGCCTACTCGCCGTTCGGGTTCTACCTGGTCGCGCTGCTGAACGAGGTGACGGGCGTGGCGCTCACCGATCTGTTCCGCTGGGTGCCGCTCGCGTTCACCTCGCTCACGCTGGTGGCGTGCCTCATGCTGGGCCGCGTGCTCCTCGCGTCGCGGACGGCGGTCGTGGTCGCCGTGGTCGCGTTCGGCCTGCTCCCGCGAAGCTTCCTCTGGCTCCTGATGGGCGGCGGCGTCACCCGCGCGCCGGGATTCCTGTTCGCGATCCTCGCGCTCTACGAGCTCACGCTGCTCTACGGCCGGCGGGAGCGGTGGCGGATCCCGCTCGCGTCCCTCTACGCCGCGCTCACGGTGGTGAGCCACCTCGGAACGGCGCCGTTTCTCGCGTTCAGCGCCGTGCTCTTCATGCTGGCCTTCGCCCCGAACCGGTTCGGCCTGGTGGTCTCCGCGGCGGTGGCGGGGGGGACCGTCGTGCTCACGGCCCCGTGGTGGGGCACCGTGGTGGCGATGCACGGCTGGGGCCCGTTCCTCGCGGCGAATCAGACCGGCGGCTCGATCTTCCACGGGCTCACCTGGGACCACGTGCTCCGGACGCTCGGCTGGGCCGGGCTTGGCACCGGCGAGCCGCTGCTCGCGGTGGGCGGAATGCTCGGCGTGCTCGGCGCCCTCGCGTGCGTGGCCACCGGCAGCTGGCTCCTCCCCGTCTGGTGGCTCCTGATCGTGGCGCTGGATGCGCGCGCCGGCTCGACCTACGCCACGCTGCCGATCGCGCTGCTCGCCGGCATCGGGGTGAGCGACGTCGTGCTCCCGATCCTCCGCCGCGCCCGCACCGGACACGGGCGGCACGTGGCCCACGCCCGGCAGCCGCACGGACCCACCGACGTGCTGCCGTTCCCCGCGCCGCTCCGGCGCATGCGCCTGCAGGTGGCGGTGCTCGCGGTGTTCGGCGTGTTCGGGTTCATCTCCGCCCTCATCACGCTGCCCGGCCTGCCCGGCGGCCTGCCCGACATCGCCGCGCTCTCGCGCGAGGAACGCTGGGCCATGCGGTGGGTGGCGCGCGCAACGCCGGCCCACAGCCGGGTGCTGGTGGTCGCCGGCCGCCCGTGGGAGATCGACAAGACCAGCGAGTGGATGCCGGTCCTGGGCGAGCGAGTGAGCGTGGCGACGGTGCAGGGCACCGAGTGGCTCCCCAACCACGCGTTCGGGCGCCGTCAGGCCGCCTTCAATGCCGTCCAGGGGTGCGGGAACTGGGTGAGCGCCTGCCTCGACGACTGGTCGCGCGCGACCGGCATCGACTTCAACCTGGTGTTCATTCCCAAGAGCCCCGCCGGGCAGTGCTGCCGGATGCTGTTGTACGACCTCCGGCGCGATCCGGAGTTCGCGCTCATGTACGACGGCCCCGGCGCGGTGGTGTTCCGGCGCCGGGCCCAGGTGGCCTCGCGGTAAGTCGCCGCGCCCAGCCGCCAGCCGGCGGCTCACCTCCGCGCCGATCCTGCGACCGTTTGGCCCGACGACGCATCCCACCCCTTGAAATCGCGAGAACGCTCGTCGGCCGTAACCCGGTTATCGCAGGAGCACGTGCATGTCCGCAGTCTGGCGGAGACGCCTCAGGTTCACCGGTCTCGTCTCCGGCGGTTTCGCCGCCGGGCTCTTCCTCGCGGGCTTGCTGGATCTGCCGGTGCGCACCAGCGCCCAGCAGGCGCTGCCCGCCGCTCAAAGCGTGGCCGCGGCGGGCCGCGCCGTCGCGCCCGCCCCGCCCGCCTCGCTGGAAGCGCTGAGCGACGCGTTCGCGTCGGTCGCCGAGCACGTGCGGCCGAGCGTGGTGTACGTCAAGTCCGAGCGCGCGGACAGCGACGAGAGCGTGCAGCTTCGGGTGCCGCCGGGCTTCGAGCCCTTCTTCCGCGGCTTTCCGGGCTGGCCGAACGTCCCGCAGCAGCCCCGCCTGCGCGAGGCGTCGGGGTCCGGGTTCATCGTCTCGAACGACGGCTACGTGCTGACCAACGCGCACGTGGTGGACGGCGCCAAGCAGGTGCGGGTGCGGCTGTTCGACCGCCGCGAGTTCAAGGCGCGCGTGGTCGGCCGCGATCCGACGACCGACGTCGCGGTGCTCAAGATCGACGCCGACCACCTCACCGCGGCGCCGCTCGGCAACAGCGACGCGACCCGCGTGGGCGAGTGGGTGCTGGCGGTCGGCAACCCGCTGGGGGAGTCCCTCAACTTCACCGTGACGTCGGGTATCGTGAGCGCCAAGGGCCGCGCCCTCAACCTGCCCAACCGGACCGACCGCAGCATCCAGGACTTCATCCAGACCGACGCCGCGATCAATCCCGGCAACTCCGGCGGCCCGCTGGTGAACGTCCGGGGCGAGGTCATCGGCATCAATTCGGCGATCGCCAGCGAGACCGGGTTCTACTCGGGGTACGGCTTCGCCGTGCCGATCAACCTCGCCCGTCACGTCATGGACCAGCTGATTCACGGCGGGAAGGTCCACCGCGCCGCGCTCGGCGTGCTGGTCCGCGACGCGACCGCCAACGACGCGCAGTACGTCGGCTTGCCCGAGATCCGCGGCGTGCTGGTGCAGGACTTCGCGCCGGAGGGCAAGTCGGCCAGGGCCGCCGGCCTCCAGCCGGGCGACATCATCATCGCCGTGGACGGGCAGCCGGTCGAGTATACGGCGCAGCTCCAGCAGCGGATCGCGTTCCGCAAGCCGGGCGACAAGGTCAAGCTCGAAGTGGCGCGAAAGGGCGGCGTGCGCAAGACGATCGAGGTGCCGCTCCAGGCGGTGCCGGAGCGCGCCGAGACGGTCTCGCGGGCCGGCGCGAGCTCGCCCTCGGGCGACGAGGACAGCGCCGCAGCCCCCATGCCCGCGCTCGGGGTGACGGTGGCGCCGCTCGACCGGGCCGCGGCGGATCAGCTCGACTTGCCCGATGGAGTGCGCGGCGTGATCGTGACGGAGGTGCGGCCCGGCGGGCCCGCGTCAGAGTCGCTGACCGATCCCGATAACGGGCCGGACATCATCCGCTCCGTCGAGGGCAAGGAGGTTCGGAGCCCCAAGGAGCTGCGCGAGGCGCTCAACGGCACGAAGCCCGGCGACATCGTGACGCTCCGGGTCTACAACGCGCGCAGCAAGACGAATCGGATCGAGCGCGTGCGGTTGGGATCGTCCTCGGACCAGTAGCACGACGGCCGCTCTGGTCCATCGGCGGGCGGCGGGGCGCGAAGGGCGCGCCCTACCGCCCGCCGGCTTTTCCGCCGCCGTTGAGCCGCAGGAGCAGCCGGTCGAGCTCGCGGGACTGATCGCTCCGGAGCGCCTGCGCGAGGCCGCGAACGGAGGAATCGCGGAGCTCGGGGAGCGTCGCCGAAATCCTGGCCACGTCGCCTTGGTGATGGTGGGCGAGGAGGCGTACCAGCGCCCGCGGCTGCTCCTCCGGAGGGAGTGCGGCGAGCGAATCGGCCGCCCGCTTGAACTCCGGCGGCACCGTGGGCTCGTAGCGCTCGCCGAACCGCTTGCGCAGCAGTTCGGCGATCTGGCGCTTGTCCGGGTTTTCCCGCGTGGTCCAGCGCCAGATCTGGCGCCGCGTTCGGCGTCCGGCGTCGCTCCGGGCGATGCGTGCGCCCAGGTAGTCGAGTCCCTGATAGTGATCGAGGAGGTCCTCCAGAAACCTCCGGTCGGGCTCACGCGCGTCGCGCGCGGTGGCCGTCGCCGAGTCCTCCCGGGCGCGGGCATCGCCGAAGACCACGGTGTCGCGCGGCAGCTCGTCCGCCGCGAGCGCGCCCGTGTCGAACCCAGCATCCGGCCCGCACGCGGCGAGGCCGGCCATCAGCAGGAGCAGCGGGGCGGCGCGCCAATCGCGTTGTCTCCACATGCTGCCACGCTCGCGCCGGCCTGCCGCCGGCGCGGTGACTCCCCGCACCGGCCCGCGGTGGCGGAGGTCGGCCGCGTCGCGGGGCGCGGCGGGGCGGGGCAAAGCGCGACCCCCGCCCGGGAGGGTGGGAAGCACAATCGCATGGCTGACAGCCACTTAGGTGGCTGCCCGGAGGGGTACGCCGCTTGCGGGGCCGGAGCCGCATTCAATCGCACATCATGCCGGCCCCCACGACGGAGAACCCGATGCGTCGCATCCTTTCCGCCGGAGCATTGCTCGCGCTCGCCGCCTGCGGCCAAGTGCCCGGCGGGTCCGGCGATTCACCTGCCCAGCTCGCCGCCGGCACCAAGGTCGGCGCCACGTTCGACGACGCGATCCATTCCCGCCGCAACAAGGCCGGCGAGACGGTCACCGCCACCGTCGCCGCCGACGTGAAGGACGAGAAAGGCCGGGTCGCGATCCCGCAGGGCGCCACGATCTCGTTCCGCATCGAGGCGATCCACGAATCGGAGAACAAGGGAGACCCCGGCGTGCTCCGGCTCGTGCCGCAGCAGATCGCCGCCGAGGGCGAGACCTACCCGATCGCGGCGAGCGTCGTATCGCTGCAGCGGCAGCTGGTGGGCCGGAAGACCAACGCCAACGACGCCGCGAAGGTGGGGGTAGGCGTCGGCGCGGGCGCGCTCGCCGGTGGGGTGGTCGGCGGGACCAAGGGCGCCGTCATCGGCGGCGTGCTCGGCGGCGCCGTCGGGACCCAGCGCGCGATCGAGACCAAGGACCGGGACGTCTACGTCGCCAAGGGCTCTCGGGTGGTGATCGTGCTGCGCCAGAAGCTCCTCGCGGAGCGCTGAGCGCGGGAGGCCGGGGCGGAATAGATTCCGCCGTCGCTCTTCGCCCCGGTCTCCATGGATCACCTCCGGCTCATCGCCGGCCTGGCCGCGCTTTCGCTCGCAGACTCGTCTCTCGCCGCCCAGGACCGCCCCGCCGATTCGACTCGGGCGGACTCGTCCGCGTTCGTGTTGCCCGACGTGTCGGTGCTGGGTACCAGGCAATCGCGCAACACGTTCGAGACGCCGCTCGCGGTCACGGCGGTGGCCCCGGAGGACGGGTTCGGCGCCGCGGGTTACGGTCTCGACGACGCGCTGCGGCTCGTCCCCGGGGTGCTGGCGCAGTCGCGCTACGGCAACCAGGACGTCCGTCTCGTGATTCGCGGCTTCGGCGCGCGGGGCGCGGGCGACCGGTCCAACGCCGGCACCAGCCGCGGCATCCGCGTGCTCCTCGACGGCATTCCGGAGACCGAGCCGGACGGGCGCACCTCGTTCG
This sequence comes from Gemmatimonadales bacterium, assembly GCA_035700905.1. Taxonomy (GTDB): domain Bacteria; phylum Gemmatimonadota; class Gemmatimonadetes; order Gemmatimonadales; family GWC2-71-9; genus DASQPE01. Next base: position 10,046 of record DASSOD010000270.1, read on the forward strand.
ACGGCATCGACCTCGCGGCGGCGAGCGGGGTGGAGGTCGTCCGATCCAACGCCTCCTCGGTTTGGGGCAATGCCGCGGGCGGCATCGTCAATGTGTCCACCGCGCCGGTCGGACCGCCCGGCGCCGGCGCGGAGGCGGTTGGCGGCGCGTTCGGGCTCAGGCGCTACGCCGCCCGGGCGAGCACCCTCGCGGGCACGAGCCGGCTCTACTTCAACTACGTCCAGACCGGATTCGACGGGTGGCGCGCGCACTCGTGGAGCGATCGCTCGCTGCTCAACGCCGGCGCGATCTCACCCCTGGGCGCCCGCACCGCCCTCCGCGTCTCGCTGATGGGCACCATCAACTCGTTCCGCATCCCCGGCCCGCTCACCGCGGCGGAACTCGCCGCCGAACCGCGCCAGGCCAACGCCATCTACGCCGCACGCGACGAGCGGCGGCGCAACCGCATCGCGCGGATCGGGGTGGCTGTGGAGCACGGGCAGGGGAGGCCGTTCGGTCTGAGCGGGCTGGTGTTCGTCACGCCCAAGGCGCTCGAGCGTTCCGAGCGGGGCACCTATCGCGACTTCGCCCGCTATCACATCGGCGGGAACCTCGTCGGCCGCGCCGCGCTGCGGTACGGCGGTGGCTTGCGCGGCTACCTCACCGCCGGGGTTGACGAGGCCCATCAGGACGGCGCCATCCTGTTCTACGGTCTCACGCCGGATGGAAACCGCGGCTCCGAGCTCCGCGAGAACCGGCGCGAGGCCGCCAACAACCTCGGCGGCTTCGTGCAGCACGAGCTGGTCGCGGGGGATCGCGTGACCGTGGGCCTCGGCGCGAGATACGACGCGATCCGCTACTCCTACGCGGACCGGATCGATCCCCGTCTCGACGACGCCAAGTCGTTCACCCGCCTCACGCCCAAGGCCACCCTGAACCTTCGGGTCTCGCCGCTCCACAGCGTGTACGCCGCCGTCGGCGGCGGCGTCGAGGCGCCCGCAGGCAACGAGACCGATCCGGCGAGCACCTTCGGGCAGGACACCGTGACCGGCCTCAATCCGCTGCTCGAGCCGATCGTGTCCACCACCTACGAGCTCGGCACCAAGCAGGCGCTGCTGTTCGGCGGAAGCGGAGCGGTGAGGGAGATCTCGTACGATGCGGCGCTTTACCTGACCGAGGTGCGGAACGAGCTGGTGCCGTACCGCGGCGGCCGCTTCTACTTCACAGCGGGCCGGGCGAGGCGGGTCGGCGCGGAGCTCGGCCTCCGGCTGCGGGCCGCGGGCGGGCTCTCGCTCGCCACCGCCTTGACCTGGTCGCGAAACACCTACGTGGAGTATCTGGTAGACTCGGTGCACTACGGCCGGCCCGGCCGGACGGCCGACTATTCGGGCAATCGCATCGTCGGCGTGCCCGACCTCATCGCCACCGTCCAGGCGGCGTACGAGCCCCCGTGGGCCGAGCGGCTCCGGCTCCAATTCGGCGTGCAGGGCAATTCGCGCTATTGGGCGGATGATGCGAACACGATAGCGGTTGGCGGGTTCCTGGTCGCGTCCGCCACGGTTGGCCTCCGCGAGCCGCTGCCGGCGGGTGGAGGGCTTGCCGTGGGTGGGTTCGTGACGGTGGACAACCTGTTCGACCGGCGGTACGTCGCGTCAGCGTTTCTCAATCCCGACATCGTGGACGGGGTGCCCGTAGCCTTCGAGCCTGGATTGCCAAGGCGGGTGCTCGTCGGGCTGAACCTTACCCGCGCCTGGTAAGAGCCTCAGTGCGCGGCGGTCTGCCGGGCCGCGACGCCCGCCCGAACGATCCGGCCGGGCACAGCGCTCAGCAGCTGCGCCGCCTCGGCGGCAAAGCCGCGCTCCACCAGCGTGTCCCATGCTTCCGCCGGCGACACCCCCGCACGACGCACCCCGTGGTGGTCGGTGGAGATCAAATCGGCCAGGCCCTGCTCGACGAATTGCCAGGCGAGCCGCTCCGAGCCGGGATTCTGGTCCACGTAGTAGCCGTTCAGGCTCCCCGCGTTGATCTGGAGCAGCGCGCCGTGCTCCCGCCAGCGGGCGACCGTCGCGACGGGGTCGGCGTCCGGGGCGAACTCGTATCGCTCCGGGTGGGCCACGACGATCCGGCGCCCAGACGCCGCCACCGCATCGACCACCTCCAGGTGCGTGCCCGTGAGCCGGAACCCGAACTCGACCAGCAGGTACTCGCTTCCGCCGAGCCCGACGTCGGCGCGGTGGAGCACGCGAGCGATCGCCGCGGCGTCGGGAGCCCAGATCTCCTGGCCCAGGCCGATGGCCGGAAGGCCATCCTCACCGCCCACGGCGTCGAGCAGTCCCTCGAAGGCCCGCCGGTGGCGCTCGAGCTCGCGGTCGATCGCGGCATCGGTGCCGAGCCGGGGAAGGAGGAGGTGGGGGGTGGTCACGAGGGCCTCGACGCCCTCGGCGCGGAGGGTCTGGAGCGAGTCGAGCGATTCTTCCACGGAGGCGGAGCCGTCGTCAACGCCGGGGACGAGATGGCTGTGAAGGTCTGCGAAGTCGATCATGGCGGGGAGCATCGCGCAACCTTCATGCCTCCCGGCGCCGCTCCCATGCAGAAGGTCAGACTTCTCGCAATCTCACAGGATCGCGGGCGTTCGCGAGGCGCACTTGCCCCGAGCATCCACTGGCGTGCATGTTGCTGCGCGCCTTGCGGCGCGCTCGGGAACCGGTAGATCCCGCCCCCGCATTCTCCATCTGGACTCACGGTCGGACTTCATGCAGGCACGCAAACAGCCCCGCAGGTTCTGGCGTGCGCTGACGGCGCCCCATTGGCTCGGCGCGGGCGCGGTCGTCGCGCTTCTCGTTCTGGGCGCGGCGCTCGCGGTGCGCCGCGCGCGAGCGGCGCCGGAGCCCGCCGAGCTCACCTACTCGGGGCTGCTCTCCGAGATCGGGGCCGGCCGGGTGGCCTCGCTCGAGATCGAGCCGGGGAGCGAGATCCTCGGCCGCCGGCGTTCGGCCACTGGTCCGGACAGCGTGTTCCACGTCGTGTACACCTCGCCGACGCCGGACGACCTGCTGCACCGCGCGGAGGCGGCCGGCGTCGCCGTGTCGTTCGCCGAGCGCTCGGAGCACGATCGCATGGCCGCGATCAATCTCCTGGTGGTGCTCTCGGGGTTCGTCGTGCTTGGCCTCCTGCTCATTCGCGGGTTCGGCAACCAGAGCGGCGCCGGCGCGCTGGGCGAGGAGGTGCAGTCCAGCACCACCTTCGCCAACGTGGCCGGCTGCGAGGGAACGGTGGCCGAGCTGCGGGAGGTGGTGGAGTTCCTCAGGCACCCGGAGAAGTTCGATCGGGTGGGCGCCCGCGTGCCCAAGGGCGTGCTGATGTACGGGCCGCCCGGCACCGGCAAGACCCTGATGGCGCGCGCCGTCGCGGGCGAGGCGGGGCTGCCGTT
>DASSOD010000271.1:0-2801 GCA_035700905.1 Gemmatimonadales bacterium
CGCGTGGTGGTACGCCAGCCGGGCCTGGACTCCGGCGATCCTGGGCTCCGACGGCTCGCCGCTTCGCGGCAGCGTCGCGGCGCTGGAGAAGGTCCGCCTCGGGGCGACCGACCAGTGGATCCTGGCCCGGGGCCGCGACGCCCACAACCCGGTGCTGCTCTTCCTGGCCGATGGCCCCGGCGGCTCGGAGCTGCCGCTCCCCCGCCACTATCACGCCCCCCTCGAGGAGCGGTTCGTCACGGTCGCATGGGACCAGCGCGGCGCCGGCAAGTCCTACCGCGCCGCCGCGCCGCAGGCGCACCTCACCGTCGAGCGGATCGTCCAGGACTGCGGCGAGCTGCTCTCGATCCTGGCCGACCGCTCCGGCGGGGCGCCGCTCTACCTCGTGGGCCGCGGCTGGGGCGGCATCATCGGCCTGCTCGCGGCCCAGCGCTGGCCGGACCGGGTCCGCGCGTTCGTCGGCGTGGCGCCGCAGGTGAACTTCCATGAGAGCGACGCGCTGGCCTACCGCCGCACGCTGGAGGCGGCGCGGCACGCGCGCGATATCCCCGCCACCACGGCGCTCGAGGGCATCGGGGAGCCGCCGTACGCCGGCCCCGGGTCCGCCGTGCGCTACCACAGCCTCGCCCGGATGCAGCAGCGCTTCGGGGGAAGCACGCTGAGCCGCGCGGTGGACGGCGACGCGGAGCACCTGCTGGGAAGGGCGCCGGAGTACTCGGTGCGGGACCGTGTCCGCCTCGCGCGCGGCCGGCGCCGGACGCTGGACGCGCTCCGGCCCCATCTGGCCGCGATCGATCTGGAGCGCGACGTCCCGCGGGTCGAGGTCCCGGTGTACTTCATCCTGGGCCGCCGCGATCTCACGGCCCCGCCGGAGATCGCCGAGCGCTACTTCGGGGCGCTCGCGGCTCCGCACAAGGAGCTTTTCTGGTTCGAGGACGCGGGGCACGCGCCCGCCATCGAGGACGCGGCCCGCTTCAACCTGCTCGCCGTGAGCCGCGTGCTCCGCGGCCCGCGCCGCACGCCCGTACCGAGCGAGGCACGCGGATGAGCGGTCGCGGCGCGTGGCTCGCGTCTCCCTGGCCGTCCGGCCGGGTGGCGCCGCGCCCGATCGTCGTGGGGCGCCTGCGGGCGGGGGCCGCCGTGGTGGCCACGTTGAGCACGCTCCTGGCCCTGTATCTCGGCGTGGTACGGCCGTGGAATCGGCACTGGGGCACCATCGACGCCGAGCTGGTGCGGCGGATGCCGGGCGACGAGGTGGTGGAGCGTCCGACCTACGTCACCACGCGGGCCGTGACGATCTACGCGCCGCCCGAGGCGGTCTGGCCCTGGATCGCGCAGATGGGCGAGCTTCCGCGCGCCGGCTTCTACACCAGCGAGTGGATGGGGCGGCTCCTCGGGCTCCGCGTACGCAACGCGTCGCGCGTCCTCCTCGAGCATCAGGAGGTGGACGTCGGCCAGGCCCTCGACCGGCGCGGTGACCTGATGGTGCTCGCGGCCGATCCCAACCACTATCTCGTGCTCGGCTCGCCGCCCGGCGCCCGGGAAGCGGCGGCCACGTGGTCCCTCACCCTCTATCCCACCGGCACCGGCGCGACCCGGCTGGTCTCGCGAGTGCGCGCCCGGATCGAGTCGTCGCTCCGGCGCACGCTCCTCGTCGTCGTGCTGGACCCGGCGCAGTTCATCCTCGAGCGCGAGACCCTGCTCGGCATCAAGCATCGCGCCGAGCGGCGGCCGGGGTAGGTGAGGGCGCATGGGAGGCCGCGGCATGGGCCTGCTGCTCGTCGGAATTGGGCTCGCGATCGTGGTGATCGGCCTGCTCGCCTGGTCCGGGGCGCTGGGGTGGTTCGGCCGGCTCCCGGGCGACATTCGCGTCGAGCGACCGGGCGTCCGCTTCTACTTCCCGATCACCTCCATGGTGATCGTCTCGGTGGTGCTGAGCCTGCTGCTCGCCCTCGCCCGCCGGCTGTTCTAGTGCGCCGCGCGGCGCGGCTCGCTCGCCTCCTCGCCGCGCTCGCGGCGCTCGGGATCGCGCCGCCGGCCGCCGCGCAGACGCCACGCGCGCCGGACGTGGCGCCCGCGGCACGGTCCCGGTACGCCGACCATGCGATCCGCGCGGGCGGGGCGGAGCTGCACTACGTGGAGGCGGGGCGCGGGCCGCCCGTCGTGCTGGTGCACGGCGCGCTCGCCGACTACCGCGTCTGGGACCGGCAGATCGCCGCCCTCGCCCGGCGATACCGCGTGGTGGCCTACAGCCGTCGCGACCACTCCCCCAATCCGTGGCCCGACGACGGCGTGAGCTACACGCTGGCGATCCATGCCGGCGACCTCGCCGCGCTCATTACCGCGCTGCGCCTCGGGCCGGTCCACCTTGTGGCCCACTCTGCGGGCGGCGCGATCGCGGTCCAGACGGCGCTGGAGCGGCCCGAGCTGATCCGCTCGCTGGTGCTGGTGGAGCCGGGGCTCACGGGACTCGTGGGGGGCGTGCCCGCCTCGGTGGCCTTCAGCCGGGGCGCGGCGGCCGCCCGCGACAGCTTCGGCGCTTCGCTTGCGGCTGCCGACACCGCGTCGGCCCTCCGCGTGTTTCTCGACGCCGTGCGCGGGCCGGGCGCGTACGAGGGCCTCTCGCCCGAGCTTCGGCGCGTGATGTTCGACAACGTGGGCACGCTCGAGGCCGGAGCGCACGGCCGGGCGGGACACGCCGCGACGTGTGAGGAGCTTCGCGGCCTGCGCGCGCCCGTGCTGCTCGTGGGTGGCGACCGGAGCCCCGCGCTTTACGGCGCGATTCTCGACGCCGCCCAGCA
>DASSOD010000272.1:0-5987 GCA_035700905.1 Gemmatimonadales bacterium
GTCACCTTCATCGCCGCGGCCGCACGGTCGCGCTCGCTCCCCGACTTCCACAGGATCGCGGCGCAGCCCTCGGGCGAGATCACCGAGTAGACCGAGTTCTCCAGCAAGAGCACCCGGTCCGCCACGCCCAGCGCGAGCGCGCCGCCGGATCCGCCCTCGCCGATGACGCAGGCGATGATGGGGGTCTCGAGCGCGGCCATCTCGATGAGGTTGCGAGCGAGCGCCTCGCTCTGGCCGCGCTCCTCGGCGCCCAGGCCGGGGTAGGCGCCGGGCGTGTCGATCAGCGTGATCACGGGCGCCGAGAACTTGGCGGCCATCTCCATCAGGCGGAGCGCCTTCCGGTAGCCCTCCGGATGGGGCATGCCGAAGTTGCGCTTCAGGTTCTCCTTGGTGTCGCGCCCCTTCTGGTGCCCGACCACCATGACCGAGATGCCGCCGAGCCGCGCCCAGCCGCCCACGATCGCGGGATCGTCGCGGAAGAGCCGGTCGCCGTGCAGCTCGATGAAGTCGGTGAAGATGGTGCTGAGGTAGTCGAGCGTGTAGGGCCGCCGCGGGTGCCGGGCCACCATCACGCGCTGGATCGGCGTGAGATTGCGGTAGATCTCCGCGCGCATCGTCTCCAGCTTGCTCTGGAGGCCCTGCAGCTCGCCGTCCACGTCGATCTCCCGCTCCTCGGCCAGGCGCTTGAGGTCCTCGATCTGGCGCTCGAGCTCGAGCAGCGGTTTTTCGAACTCCAGGGTGTAGGTGGACGGCGGCATCGTCATCCCGCTTTCACGTATTGGACGGCGTCGCTGCCCAGCAGGTCGCGCAGCGCGCGCACCAGATCATCGCCGGGCGCCACGCGTACGCGCCGCGCCCGGAGCCGGACCGCCTCCCCGTTGCCGTCGGACCACTCAATATAGACCGGGACCGGTCCCGGATGCTGGCTGCAGAGCGCCGCCGCCGCCCGGAGCGCGTCGGGCCGGGGCGCGGTGGGCGCGCGCCAGCGCAGGCTCAGCCCCACCTGGCCCGTGGTCTTGAGCTCGTCGAGCGGACGGGCCGCCTCCACCACGAACGGCGCGCGGTCCTCGTCGCGGTCGCGCGCGCTGTATCCGCCGTCGAGCAGCAGGGCCCCGTCGGGCACCACGATCCGGTTGAGCTTGGCCCACGCCTCCGGGAAGACGATCGCTTCCGCGGTGCCGTGGAAGTCCTCCAGCACGAGCCGCGCGTACTCCTTGCCCGTCTTCTTGGAGATCTGGCGGCGGACCGCCGTCACCACCGCGCCGATGCTCACCGGATGCTCGCTCCACTGGTGCAGCGTCGCGGTGGTGCGGGTGCCGAACAGCTCCACCTCGCTCCGGAAGCGCTCGAGCGGGTGGCCGGAGATGAAGAAGCCGAGGACCTCCTTTTCCCGGGCGAGCCGCTCCGCCTCCGGCCAGGGCGGGACGTCGGGCAGGGGGCGGCCGGCGGGCGCGGCCGCCGCGGCACCGCGCTCCGGCTCGCCGAAGAGCGAGGCCTGGCCCGCGTCCCGCTCCTGCTGGCGAAGCTGCGCCTCCGCGAGCACCCGGTCCAGCGACTCGCAGAGCTGCTTGCGGTGCCCGCCCAGCCCGTCGCACGCGCCGGCCACGATGAGCGACTCCAGCACCCGCTTGTTGCAGAGCCGGAGGTCGATCCGCTGGACGAAGTCCGGCAGCGAGGTGAACGCGCCGTCGGCCCGCGCGGCGATGATGCTCTCGATGGCGCCCCAGCCGACGTTCCGCACGGCGCCCAGGCCGAAGCGGATGCGCCGCTCGCCCACGACGGTGAACTTGAACCCCGACTCGTTCACGTCCGGCGGCAGCACCTCCAGCCCCAGCTCCCTCGCCTCGTTGATGTACTGCACCACCTTGTCGGTGTTCCCGATCTCCGACGAGAGCAGCGCCGCCATGAACTCGGCGGGATAGTGCGCCTTGAGCCACGCCGTCTGATAGGAGAGGACCGAGTACGCCACGGAGTGCGACTTGTTGAAGCCGTAGCGCCCGAAGGTGACGATCTGCCGGCCGAGCTCCTCGATGCCCGCGCGCGGATGCCCCAGCGCCACGGCGCGCTCCACGAACTTCGCCACCTCCTGGTTGGCCAGCTCCTGGTTCTTCTTTCCCACCGCCTTGCGGAGCACGTCGGCCTCGGCGAGCGAGAACCCGGCGAGGAGGTTGGCGATCCGCATCACCTGCTCCTGGTAGGTGATCACGCCGTAGGTCGGCTCGAGCACCTCCTTGAGCAGCGGATGGGGATAGGTCACCCGCTCCTGTCCCAGCTTGCGGCGGATGAACACCGTGTGCATGCCGGCATCGAGCGGGCCGGGCCGGAGCAGCGCGTTGGAGGCGACCAGGTCGTCGAACCGGTCGCACCGCATCGCGCGCAGCGTCTCGGTGGCGAGCGGAGACTCGAACTGGAACACGCCCGCGGTGCGGCCGCGGCGCAGCAGCTCGTAGACCTTCGGGTCGTCGAAGGTCAGCGCGTCCATGTCGAGGTCCACCCCGGTGCGCGCGGCCACCATCATCACGGCGTCGTGGATCACGGTCAGCGTCTTGAGGCCGAGCATGTCCATCTTGAGCATGCCGACCTTCTCCAGCGCGTCCATGTCGTACTGCGTGATGATGGCGTCCTCGCCGCCCGCGCCCTGCCCGGCGCCCCTGGTGGGCGCGGTGCAGACGGGCACATACTCGGCCAGCGGGCCCGGCGCGATCACGACGCCGGCGGCGTGCACCGACATGTGGCGGGAGATGCCCTCGATCCGGCTCCCGAGGTCGAGCAGCCGGTCGTAGGTCGCATCGCCCTCGGCCAACTGGCGGAGCTCGGGGATCCGCTCCGCCGCCTCCGGAATCGTGAGGCTGTACGCCGGACCCGACGGGATCAGCTTGGTGAGCCGGTCGGCGTCGCCCGGCGGAATCCGGAGCACGCGGGCCACGTCCTTCACCGCCGCGCGCGCCTTCATGGTGCCGAAGGTCACGATCTGGCCCACGCTGTCGCGCCCGTAGCGCTCCCGCACGTACTCGATGACCTCCCCCCGGCGCTCGAAGCAGAAGTCCACGTCGATGTCGGGCATGGAGACGCGCTCGGGGTTCAGGAACCGCTCGAACAACAGGTCGAACGCGAGCGGGTCCACGCTGGTGATGCCGAGCGCGTAGGCGACGATCGAGCCCGCGGCGGAGCCGCGGCCCGGCCCCACGGGGATGCCGCGGTCGCGCGCCGCGCGGATGAAATCCTGCACGATGAGGAAGTAGCCGGCGTAGCCCGCGCGCTCGATGACGCCCAGCTCGTACTCGAGCCGTTCCGCCGCGGCGGGCGGGAGCGGGTCGCCGTAGCGGGCCAACGCGCCGTCGGTCGCGAGGCGGCGAAGGAGCGCCTCGTCGCTCGCGAACTCGGCCGGTCGCGGGAAGCTCGGCAGGAAGTACCGCTTCTCGAACGAGAACTCGCAGCGGTCCGCCACCACGGCGGTATTGGCGATCGCCTCCGGGTGGTCCGGAAAGAGCGCGAGCATTTCCCGCTCGCTCTTGACGTAGGACTCCTGCCCGGTGAAGCGGAACCGCTTGGGATCGTCGAGGTCGCTCCCGGTGGCGATCGCGAGGAGGACGTCATGGGCCTCGGCGTCCTCCCGCCGGAGGTAGTGCGCGTCGTTGGTGGCCACGACGCCCAGGCCGAGCTCCCGGCCGAGGCGCAGCATGCCCTCGGTGACGAGGCGCTCCTCGGGAATGCCGTGCTGCTGGATCTCGAGCCAGAAGTCGCCCTCGCCGAAGGTGCGCGCGAACCACTCGGCGCTCCGGCGGGCGTCCTCGTAGCGCTGCTGGCGCAGGTAGATCGCGATCTCGCCCGAGAGACACGCGGCGAGGCAGACGACGCCCTCCGCGTGCTGGGCCAGCACCTCCTTGTCGATCCGGGGGCGGCGGTAGAACCCCTCGGTGAACCCGATGGAGCTGAGCTTCACCAGATTGCGGTATCCCGCCCGGTTCCGGGCGAGGAGCACGAGGTGGCTGTACGGGGCGGGCGCCCACTGGGGCTTCTGCGGGTCGCGCCGGGAGCCGAAGGCGAGGTACGCCTCGAAGCCCAGGATGGGACGGATCCCCTGCGCCCGGGCCTCCTCGTAGAAGGCCCACGCGGCGTGCAGGTTGCCATGATCCGTGACGGCCAGGCTGTCCATGCCCAGCTGCTTCACGTGCGCCACCAGATCCGGAATCCGGTTGGCGCCGTCGAGGAGGGAGTACTCGCTATGGGTGTGGAGGTGGACGAAGGCCATTCACTTGCTTCGGTTGTCCAGCTCCTCGAGGACCCGCTCCAACGGCACCCCGCGGGCGCGGAGGAGGACTATCAGATGATAGAGGAGATCGGCGGACTCGGCCACGAGCCGCCCATCGTCTTCGGCGAGCCCGGCGACGACCACCTCGACCGCCTCCTCGCCGACCTTGCGCGCGACGGCGCTCGCGCCGCCCTCGAGCAGCCGGACCGTGTACGAGCCCGCCGGCCGCTCCGCGGCGCGCGCCGCGACGCGCGCGGCCAGACGGTCGAGCGGATGCGCGGGCGCCTCGGCTGTGTGCTCGACCTCGCCCGAGGGCGTCACCCGCTCAGCGAAGCAGGTGGGATCGCCGGTATGGCAGGCGGCGCCGGTCTGCTCCACGCGGTACAGCACCGCGTCCGCGTCGCAGTCGATCCGGATCTCGCGCACCCGCTGCACGTGGCCCGAGGTCTCCCCCTTCTGCCAGAGGACGCGGCGCGAGCGGCTGTAGTAGTGGGCCAGGCCGGACGAGCGGGTACGCCGGAGCGCCTCCTGGTCGGCGTATGCGACCATGAGCACGTCGCCCGACCGGCTCTCCTGCGCCACCACCGGGACCAACCCGTCGGCACCGAATTTGATGCGGGAAAGCCAGGCGTCGTCGGACACGCCGAGAAGCTACCGGGAGGTCCGACGATTGTCAAAAGCTCTTGTGCCATCGTATCTTGCTGGCCGTGTCCGCAGTCTCTCAGCCTGCCGGAGCCCCTATCAAGTGAGCCATCGATTGCAGGTCTTGACGCTCGCGCTGGCGGTCGCTGCCGTCGCGGCGTGTGGCAGTGACGTGACCGGGCCGGACCTCAATTGCACCCGGGTCCAGCCGGTGAATCTCGCGCCCGGGGCGTTCACCGTCGTGGACCCCACCCAGAGTCCCTGCGTGGCGGTTCCGGCGGCCGCCGCGGGGGGCGCGGAGTACCTGTACGCGGCGGTCTCCACCGACGGGGACGAGCATGCGACCGGGCTCACCGCGCCCTACACGCTGGTCTCGAGCGGCGGCACGGGGACCGTGGCCGACGGCGGCCAGCTCCCGTCGCCGCTGGTGAGCGCGTTCCGCCCGCCGCTCACCGCGCAGCGTTTCCACGCATGGCTCCGCACGCGGGAGCAGGCGCAGGCGGCGAGCCCCGCCGCCCACCTGTTCCGAGCCGATGTCGCGCGGCCCTCGTTCGCGGCGGCCCCGCCCGCCGTCGGCGACCAGAAGACCTTCAAGGTGTGCGCGACGACCGACTGCAACAACTTCGTGGACGTGACGGCCACGGCCAAGCACGTCGGCAACAAGGTGGCGATCTTCCAGGACAACGCCGTCGGGATCAGCCAGGGCTACAGCCAGGCCGAGCTGGACGGCGTGGGAAAGCTGTTCGACAACTTCCTCTACCCGATCGACACCACGAACTTCGGGCAGGAGACCGACCTCGACAACAACGGGGTGGTGCTGGTGCTGCTCTCGCCGCAGATCAACAAGCTGAGCGGCAACTGCAACCAGACCCAGAGCGTCATCCTGGGCTACTTCTTCAGCCTCGATCTCGACCTCACCAACGCCAACTCGAACAAGGGCGAGATCTTCTACAGCATCGTTCCCGACCCCGCCAATTCCACCTGCTCGATCTCCAAGGCGTTCGCGCAAAGCAACCTCGCGCCGACGTTCATCCACGAGTTCCAGCACATGATCAGCTTCGGCCAGCACGCAATCGTGCGGAACGGCGGCGCC
>DASSOD010000273.1:0-29651 GCA_035700905.1 Gemmatimonadales bacterium
CGGGCAGCTTCAGGTTGGCAGCAGTGTTCAGTGATTCCCAGAACTCGCCTTCGGACGTCTGGCCTTCACCCGTGCAGCACAGAACTACCTCATCGCTCTCGAACTTCTCGATCGCGTTGCGCAGCTCTTCCTTGAGCGATGCGCGGTAGCCAACTTCCGCGGCGCCCACGGCCTGCAGGAACTGCGTGCCGGTGGGGCTCGAGGCGCTGACGATGTTCAGCTCCTTGTGCCCCCAGTGGCTCGGCATCTGGCGGCCGCCCGAGTTCGGGTCGTCGGCCGCGCCCACCGCGGAGAGCAGCTGCTCCGTGGCCGTCATGCCGAGGCCCAGGCAGAGCGCCCGGTCGCGGTAGTAGAGGTAGAACCAGTCGTAGGCCGGGCGGAACACGCGCGAGGCCGCGGCGAGCACGGCCTCGTGGCCCGCGCCGGAGATCTGGAAGAAGATGCGGTTCTGCCGCTTGAGCTGGATTTCCCGGTCGTCGACGCGCCGGGAGAGCAACATCACACGATAGAGCTCGAGGAGGTCCGGCTTGTCGAGCTTCCTGGCGGCGGCGCGGGCGCGGCTCGAGGCACGTGTTGCCATGGGGCTCCGGGTCAGGGGGACGCGCAGCGGCGGCTCCCGAAAGATAGCCCGTCCGCCCCCGAGCGGCTATTTGCGGGCGAGCCGCCGAAGCGCCTCCAGCTTCTCCAGCGCCGACCCGCCGCTCGCCGCCGGCGCAACGGCAAAGAGGTCGCGGATGTCGAGCAGGATCTCCAGCATGAGCTGGTCGCGCATGTAGGCGCTGTCCAGATCGATCATGCGGGCCGTCTCGCCCGCCGTCTTGGCCCGGTCGTACGACTCGCGGTAGATCGCTTCGAGGTTGGCGAGAATGCGCTCGCGGCTTCGCATCGGCGGCTCGAGGATGAAGTGGCGGTGACCGCCGAAGATAGCGCGGCGGCGGGTCCCGGCCACAGTCGCGGCGGGCCGCCCCCGGCCGTGCCGCGCGCGCCGTATATTGAGGCCGACCGCCGTTTCAGGGAGATGCATGCTGAGACCCGTTGCATCGGCGTTGCTCCTCACGGCACTGGCCGCCGGCGCGGCGGCGCCGGCCGCGGCGCAGGGCGCCGCCAGCCCCGCCAAGCCGCGTGCGCGCGATCTCGGCATTCCGTTCGACGGCGCCACCGGGCCGCTCGACGCCATCACCGACGTGCCGGGCGTCGAGGTGGGCCAGGTCACGCTGATCGCGGGCGAGGGACGGCTGGTGGTGGGCAAGGGCCCGGTGCGAACCGGGGTCACCGCCATCTTCCCGCGAGGGCGCCGCTCGCCCGACGCCGTGTTCGCCGCGCAGGCCGCGCTCAACGGCAACGGCGAGATGACCGGAACGCACTGGCTCCGCGAATCGGGCTTCCTCTGGGGCCCGGTGATGCTCACCAACACGCTGAGCGTCGGCGCGGTGCGCGACGCGCTGATCGAGTGGACCAATCGCCAGGGCTGGGATCACTTCCTGTTCGCGCTCCCGGTGGTGGCGGAAACCTGGGACGGGGGCCTGAACGACATCGACGGCTTCCACGTCCGGAAGGAGCACGTGTTCCAGGCGCTCGACCGCGCGGCGCCCGGCCCCGTGGCGGAAGGCAACGTGGGCGGCGGGACCGGGATGGTGTGCCACCAATTCAAGGGCGGCATCGGCACCGCGTCGCGCCGGCTCACGGCGGAGCAGGGCGGCTACACCATCGGCGTGCTGGTGCAGTGCAACTACGGCCGGCGGCGGCGCCTCAGCGTGCTGGGGGCGCCGGTGGGGCGCGAGATCACCGACCTCATGCCCTGCTCCACGCTCGCCGCCGGCGGCTCGGAGCGATTCCCCTCCTGCGCCCGGGCCGATGCGGGCGCGCCGGGGCGCGATGGAGACGGGAGCGGGTCCATCATCGTGGTCATCGCGACGGACGCGCCGCTCCTGCCCCACCAGCTCGAGCGGCTGGCGCGGCGCGCGGGCCTCGGCGTGGGCCGGATGGGCGGGCTCGGCGAGGATTCCTCGGGAGACCTGTTCCTGGCGTTCTCCACCGCGAATCCGGGCGCGTCGGTGGACACGGGAACGGTGCGGCTCACCATGCTGCCCAACGACCGCATCAACCCGGTGTTCGAGGCCGTGGTCGGCGCGACGGAGGAGGCGATCGTGAACGCGCTGCTCGCGGCGGAAACGATGACCGGGGCCAATGGCAACCGGGTTTTCGCGCTCCCGGCGGAGCGGCTGGTCGCGGCGATGAAGAAGTATGGGCGGATGTAGGCGGACGGGCGGACGGGCGGACGGGCGGTCAGTAGATGCGCGCGAATGTCAGGAGAGGCAGATGGGGTTGAAAGGGACCAAGGTGCTGTTCTTCGCGGGGCCGTTGTACGAGGATCTCGAGCTGTGGTATCCCAAGATCCGGCTCGAGGAGGAAGGGGCCGTGACGGCCGTCGCGGGAACGGGCGAGAAGACGTATCAAGGCAAGAAGGGCTATCCGGTCACCGTGGATGCGAGCGTGGACGAGGTCCTGAGCGATGGCTTCGACGGCCTCGTGATTCCGGGTGGATACGCGCCGGACATCATGCGGCGGTCGCAGCGGTTGCTGCAGATCACGCGCGAGATCTTCGACGCGGGCAAGCCGGTCGCGTTCATCTGCCACGCGGGCTGGGTGCCGATCTCCGCGGGGATCGTGCGGGGCAGGCGGGGCACGAGCGTGGGCGCCATTCGGGACGACCTGGTGAACGCCGGCATGCTCTGGGAGGACAGCCCGGTGGTGGTGGACGGCAACCTGATCTCGAGCCGCACGCCGGCCGACCTGCCTCAGTTCATGCGCGCGCTCATCACGGCGCTCGAGGCTCGCATGCGCACGCCGGCCGGACGCGCGGGATGACGGCGGCCGAGCCGGCGCCGGCGATCGAGTGGGGGCCGGCGGGCGCGACGGCTCCGCCGCTCGACCTCGACGCGCTCGAGGCCGAGGCCCGGGAGCGGCTGCCCCCGATGGCGTACGACTTCTTCGCCGGCGGCGCGCACGACGAGATCACGCTTCGCGAGAATCGCCGGGCCTTCCACCGGCTCGCGCTCCGCCCGCGCGTGCTCCGGGGCGTCGGCTCACGGGATCTCTCGACTACGCTCCTCGGCGGGCGCCGGCCGCACCCGATCTGCATCTCGCCCATGGCCTTTCACGGAATGGCGCACAAGGACGGGGAACTCGCGACGGCGCGGGCCGCGGCGGCCACGGGGACCACGCTGGCGGTGAGCCTCTTCTCCAACGCCGCCATCGAGGAGGTGCGCGCGGCGTCGGACGCGCCGCTCTGGTCGCACGTGTACGTCTTCCGCGACCGCGGCGTCACGCGCGAGCTGGTGGAGCGGGTCGAGGGGGCGGGCGTGGAGGCGCTCGTGGTCACCGTGGACGCGCCGCTCTACGGCCACCGCCCGCGGGACGTGCGCAATGGGTTCAGGCTGCCGGCCCATCTGGACGTCGGCACGCTGCGCGCGGCAGCCGGCGGACGCCTCGACCCCGCGGCCACGGGCGCCGAGCTGGACGAGTTCTTCCTGAGCCAGGTGGATCCGGCGCTCACCTGGCGTGATGTGGACTGGCTGCGCTCGCTCACGAGCCTGCCGCTCCTGCTCAAGGGCATCCTGCGCGGCGACGACGCCGCCATCGCGGTGGAGCACGGCGCGGCGGGCGTGATCGTGTCCAATCACGGCGGCCGCCAGCTCGACACGGCCGTACCCTCCGTCACCGCCCTGCCCGAGGTGGTGGACGCCGTCGCCGGCCGCGCCGACGTGCTGCTCGACAGCGGCGTCCGGCGCGGCACCGACGTGCTCAAGGCGCTCGCGTTGGGGGCCCGGGCGGTGATGGTCGGGCGGCCGGTCATCTGGGGGCTCGCCGCGGGAGGCGAGGCCGGCGTCGCGCAGGTGCTCCTGGGGCTCCGGGCCGAGCTCGACTTGGCGATGGCGCTCTCCGGCGCCTCGAGCACCGCCGCCGTCTCACCCGACTTGCTCGCGCTCCCGTCCTGAGGCAGCGCACCCGCTCACCTTCATCCTGACGCGCACCAGCCATGTCGCTCACCGACGCCCAGGCCCGGGTCGCCGCCTGGATCAGCCAGTTCGAGGAAGGCTACTTCCATCCGCTCACGAACATGGCCCGGCTCACCGAAGAGGTCGGCGAGCTGGCGCGCGAGGTGAACCATCGCTTCGGCGAAAAGACGAAGAAGAAAAACGAGCCCGAGGGCGACCTCGGCATGGAGATGGCGGACATCATCTTCGTGCTGATCTGCATGGCCAACCGCGAGGGGATCGACCTGCAGGAGGCGTTCGATCGGATGATGGAGAAGGTCGAGCGGCGGGATGCGGCCCGCTGGACCCGGAAGCGCTGAGCTACTCCCAGCGCCTCGGCGCCGTCTCGACCTCAAGGAGGAGGGCGGCGTAGCTGCCGTAGCGGTCGGGCGCGATCGCGCCGGCCGCCACCGCCTCGCGCAC
Organism: Gemmatimonadales bacterium; assembly: GCA_035700905.1. Lineage (GTDB taxonomy): Bacteria > Gemmatimonadota > Gemmatimonadetes > Gemmatimonadales > GWC2-71-9 > DASQPE01. Next base: position 4,461 of record DASSOD010000273.1, read on the forward strand.
CGCGCAGCCGGGCTCGCGCATGTGGCGGCAGTCGGCGTAGCGGCACCGGCCGAGGAACGGGCGCATGTCCGGAAAGCAGGAGCCGAGCTCGCGGGGCTCGATGCCCCACACCCCCACCTCGCTGAACCCCGGGGTATCGAGCAGATAGCCGCCGTCGGCGAGCGGAATCATGAGCGCGGACACCGTCGTGTGCCGGCCCCGGCGCACCCGGGCGCTGATCTCTCCCGTTCTGAGCCGGAGCCCCGGCTGGACCGCGTTGAGGAGGCTCGACTTTCCCGCTCCCGACGGGCCGGTCACGACGGAGGTCTTTCCGCGGAGGCGGTCGCGCAGCGCGGCGACCCCTTCGCCGGTGGCGGCGCTCGTCGGGTACACCGCGTAGCCGGCCCGGCGAAGCCGCTCGATCAGCGCGGTGCCGGGATCGAGATCGATCTTGTTGACCACGACCGCCGCGCCGAGCTCGTCCGCCTCGGCGAGGACGAGCAAACGATCCAGCAGCTGCGGCACCGGGTCCGGATCGCGCGTCGCGGCGACCACGAGCACCTGGTCCAGGTTGGCCGCTACCGGTCGCGTGCCGCGCCCCTCCGGGGTGCGGCGCTCGAGCAGCGAGCGCCGCGGCTCCACGGCCACGATGCCGTGGAGCTCCCCCAGCGGCGGCGGCTCGAGCCGCACCACGTCGCCGACCACGACGCGAGGCGCGTCGCGCTTGGCCTTGCCGCGGAGCACGGCGCGGACCTCGCCCGCCTCGGTGGCGACCCGGTACGCCGCGCCGTCCCGCTCCAGCACGGTGCCGACCAACTCCGTCACCACTCTCCCGGCGCCCGCGCGATCGCCTCGTCCAGCGCCGCCTTCACGTCGTAGAGCGAGAGCGCCTCGAGCCGCTCCGCGGCTTCCGCGCGCGTCTTGCCCCAGACCAGCACGTCGGTCTCGACGTGCCCCACGGGCCGGTCGCCGGAGGGCGCCCAGCGCACGAAAAGCAGCGCGGCCCCGTAGAGGCCGCGCACGTCGGGCTCGTCGTCCACGTAGATGGCGACCGAGTAGGCGTGGCCGTCGCTCCCGCCGAAGGCGGCGGCCCGCTCGTGCTTGGCCATGTAGCCGCCCAGCGTGAACTCGCTCACAGGCCCGGCACCGACTCCTTGACCACGTTGCCCAGAATGAACGCGATGTTGGCCGGCCGCTCGGCCAGCCGCCGCATGAGGTAGGGATACCACTGGGTGCCGAAGGGGATGTAGACCCGCATGTTGAACCCGGCCCGCCGGAGCTGCTCCTGGAGGTCGCGCCGCACCCCGTAGAGCATCTGGAACTCGAACCGATCCGCGCCGATGCGCTGCCGCTCCACGAAGCGCCTGGCGTGTGAGATGATGGCCTCGTCGTGCGTGGCGATCCCGGGGTAGTTGCCCTCGGCCAGAAGCCGCTCCATCAGCCGCACGTAATTCTTGTCCACGTCGGCCTTGTCGGGGAAGGCCACCGTCGGCGGCTCCAGGTAGGCGCCCTTGCAGAGGCGCACCCGCGCACCCATCCCGACGAGCTGCGCCACGTCGGCCTCGGAGCGGCGGAGCATCGCCTGGATCACCACGCCGCAGTGCTTGCCGAACCGGTCGAAGAGCCGGTGCCGGAAGAAGTCGAGGGTGCGCTGGGTGTAGTCGGAGCCCTCCATGTCGAGCCGGACGAACCCGCTCACCGCCTGCGCGCGCTCCAGGATCGCGGTCACGTTCCGGGTGCAGAGGTCCTCGTCGATGTCGAGGCCCATCTGGGTGAGCTTGAGCGAGACGTTGACCTCGACGCCGCTCGCCGCCATCCGGTCGATCATCCGAACGTACTGCTCGCAGGCCGCCACCGCCTCCCGTTCGGCCGCCACGCTCTCGCCCAGGAAGTCGAGCGACGCCGTGATGCCGCGGCTCGCCAGTTCGCGCGCGGCGGCCACCGCCGACTCGATGGTCTCGCCCGCCACGAAGCGCGAGGCGAAGCGGCGCGCCAGCCCGTTCCGCCGCACGAAGTTGAAGACGCCCTGGTGCTCGGAGAGCCAGAGGAGCCCCTGACGCATGATCACAAGTAGGTCCGTATATTGTTGCGTGCGTTGCGTTTAGCCGAACGGCGCCGGTCCGGATGAAGCTACCCAAACGGGACGCCGGCCAACAAGGTGCGCCCCGCAGCACGCGGCGGCGCCCGAAACCGCCCTCCGGCGCCGGACGTCGTGTGCACACGGACCCTTCGCTCGTTCCCCTCGGGTAGGCGTTCGTGCCGCGCATGCGGCTCTTCGTGACAGCGCCATTTCCGTCCCCGCCGGCCTGCCGCACCCTATCGTGGGTGAGTGTGCCTGGAGCACGCATGCCGATGCGTACCGTATTCGCGATCGTGGCGGGCTGGACCGCGCTTGCCGTGGTCGCGCTGGCGAGCGCCCTCGTGGTGGGCCCGCGCCCGCGCGCGCCGATTCCCTGGGAGACCATCGCGCCGGCGGAGGTGGTGAGCCTCGCGCTCTGGACGGTCGCCGCCGCCGCCGGCCTGCTCGCCGCCGGTCGGATCGACCCGCCGCGAATGACGCCGCTCCGGGCCCTCGCGGCCCGATTCGGATGCGGCCTGCCCTTCCTGCTTGCCGCGCTCTGGCTCGAGAGCCGGGTGCTCGGCCGGATCGCGTTCCCGGGCCAGGAAGGCGCGCTGGCCGCGCTTCTCCCCGGCTTCGACGCCCGGCTGCTCGGCTGGTTCGCGCTCATCGCGCTGCTGGAGTCGGCTCGATACGCGCGGCTGCACCACGCCGGCGAGCTGCAGGCCGCGGAGCTGGAGGCGAGGCTCGCGCGGACCAAGCTGCAGGTCCTCAAGATGCAGCTCCAGCCGCATTTCCTGTTCAACACGCTGAATACCACGGCCGAGCTGGTCCACATCGACCCGCGGGCGGCCGACCTTCTGATCACGCGACTGGGCGATTTCCTCCGGCTCTCGCTCGACCACGCCGGCCACATGGTGGTGCCGTTCCGCCAGGAGATCGATTTCATCCGGGCGTACGTGGACATCGAGCAGGTCCGCTACGGCGAGCGGCTCGTGGTGCACTGGGAGTGCGAGCCGGACGCGCTGGACGGCGGCGTTCCGACGCTCATCTGGCAGCCGGTGCTGGAGAACGCGATCCGGCATGGGCGCAACCCCTCGACCGGCGCCGCCGAAATCCATCTCGGCGGCCGGGTGGAGGGAGCGGAGCTGGTGCTCTGGATTCGGGACCATGGGGCGGGCCTGCCCACGGGCGGGCGCCCCCCGCGCGAGAGCCTCGGGCTGCGCAACACGCGGGAGCGCATCGCGCAGCTCTACGGGGACGCGGCGCGGTTCACCCTCTCCGACGCCGAGGGCGGCGGCGCGCTGGCGATGCTGCGGATCCCGTTCCAGCCCTGCGCCTACGCGCACACCCCGGCGCCGCTCAAGACCCACGAGCTGGAGGCGCTCCTCCCATGACGCTGCGAGTGATCGTCGCCGACGACGAGCCGATGAGCCGCCAGCGGCTCGTGCGGATGCTGCACGACGAGCCGGACGTTCGGGTGCTCGAGGCATGCGAGACGGGCGAGCAGGCCGCCGAGGCGATCCGGGCGCACGGGCCCGACGTGGCGTTCCTCGACGTGCAGATGCCCGGCCTGGACGGCTTCGACGTGGTGGCGGCGAGCGCCGGCCGGCGCCCGCCCGCGTTCGTGTTCGTGACGGCGCACGACCACTACGCGGTCCGCGCCTTCGAAGTGAATGCGCTCGACTACCTGCTCAAGCCGTTCGACCAGGAGCGGCTTCGCGCCGCGCTGCTCCGGGTGCGCGAGCGCCCCGCACCGGCGCCCGGCGCGAGCGAGCGGATGATCGCGCTCCTCGAGCGGCTCGCCGCCGCCGAGCGCCCGCGCGGCCTGGAGCGGCTGGTGGTGCGGACCACCGAGCGCGCGTTCTTCCTCAAGACCGAGATGATCGACTGGATCGAGGCGGCGGGGAAGTACGTTCACCTGCACGTGGGCAAGGCCACGCACCTCCTCAGGGGGAGCATGGCGGGGTTGGAGGAGCAGCTCGACCCCGCCCGCTTCGTGCGCATCAGCCGGTCCGCGATCGTCAACATCGACCGGATCCAGGAGATCCAGCCCTGGTTCCAGGGCGACCACGTGGTGATCCTGCACGACCGCACCCGTCTCACCTCCACCCGCGGCTACCGGGAGAACCTGCAGCGGCTCCTGGGCAAGTGACCGCCCGGCCCGCTCACTGGCTGCCGGGGGCCGGACCGCTCCCGGGCGGATTGCCGGCCGCGCTTCCTTCCCCGCCGATCAGCTCCACCGCCGCGACCACGCCTCCGGCGAGCAGCCCGCCCAGGAGGCCGGTCGCGGGCGCGGAGATCCGGCGGGTGCGCACGTCCGCCAGGGCGGCGCGCGGCAGCTCGACGCGCTCTCCCGTCCAGTCGGTGCCCAGGTGGCGGTCGTCTTCGGTGCGGCTCACCGCGAGCTCGAGCGCCGCGGAATCCGCGCGCACGACAACCCCTTCCACGTAGCGCACGCCCGGACCCACGGTGGGCGCAAGGTCCGCCGTGCCCTCGTGCGAGAGGCGCGCCACGACGCGCGCACCCGGCTCGGCCGCGGGAGAGGGAACGGACTGGTAGGTGTAACACGCCGCCGTCAATCCGACCGCGGCGAAGAGCCCGGCACGCATCGCATCCTCCGTCGAAAGGCCAGGCGGACGGGCGGCCGGCGTGCGGCCACCGCCCCGCACCGCCGTCCGCCCGTCCGCCACCCGGCCTGCCCGCCTAGTTCGCGAGCGGCGTCGAGTTCAGGTAGTTGAGCACCGGGCACGGATTCGGATCGTTCGGGTTGCGTCCCGTCGAGGTGACCGGGAGCCCGGCCGAATTCGTGGTCGGCGCGTTGGGGTTCGCGTTGAGCTCCGTCTGCCCGTAGGGGAGCCGCCCCGGAATGGGGGACGTTCCCGGCGCGTTGCTCCCCGCGGGGGCCGCGGGCGCGAGCGCCGGCAGACAGGTGCGCTTGTAGTCGTTCCAGACCTCCGGATTGAGGAACAGGGTGACGTACTTCTCCTCGATGATGTTCTGCAGCGTGGCCGGCACGCTCCCGAGCGGCGGGAACGTCACCCGGACGCCGCCGGTCGCGCCGTACACCCGGTTGGCGCGTACCGCGTCGAGGTACTGCTGAGCCAGCCCGGCGTTGCCGGTCTGCAGCGCCGCTTCCGCCCCGATGAGCTGCGTTTCCGCCCAGGAGATCTCCTGCGGTCGGAAGTCGCCCGGCGGGGAGAAGCCGTCGATGAAGGTGTTGAAGAAGGAGTAGTTCTGGCCCGGCGCCGTGCCGTTGTAGACGGTGGGCGCCGCCTGCAGATCGGTGGCGCCGCCCGGCCGGAACCCGAAGAACTCCGCCGGGTCCGTGCCGCCGGTCGCACTCCCGAAGTAGAAGTTGAGCCGCGCGCCGTCCTCGATGCCGGCCCCGATGCGCCGTTTGAGGATCTCGACCAGGGCGGCGCCCGGCCCGATGTCGCCGCGGGCCGACATGAACTGCCACCAGATGTTGTTGCCGGTGGCGGACGCGTCGTGGTACCAGAGGAAGTCGTCGTCCGGCGTGCGGATGCCGGGCCCGCCGGTGTTGATGCCCGGCGGACCGACCTCGGCCAGCGCGCGCGCGTAGTTGGCCGGATCCACCTCTGCCAGGTGCAGGTAGATCCGCGCCTTGAGCGAGTGGGCCACCGCGGCGTAGAGCGTGGCCAGCTCGCCCTCGCGCCCGCCGTACACCAGCTCGGCCTGATCCTGCGCCGGGCCGAGATTGGTGGGGCCGCTCGCCGGCAGGTAGATCGTCGCGGCCGAATCGAGCTGCGCGAGCAGGTCCTGGTACACCTGCAACTGCGGGTCGTAGTGCGGGGTGGTGTTGTTCGAGTCCGCCGCCTCGCGGTAGGGGATGTCCCCCCAGATGTCCGCGGCGTAGCTCATCACCAGCGCCTCGTAGACCTTGCCGATGCCGATGTACAGCGAGTCGCCGGACTTGCGCGCGAGCTGCTGCATCTTGCGGATGTCGAGCAGCCCGCCTCCGCCGGTCAAGGTTCGGGTGCTGCCGTAGATCCCGCCGAAGTACGGGTCGAGATCCTGCGGGTTCGTGGTGTAGCGGTCAAACCCGATCGACTGGCGCGAGTTGCCCGCGACCTGCTGCACGTACTGCACCAGGTCGCGCGCGGCCTGACCCTCGAACTCGATGGTCTGGGCGGCCTGGATGCCGACATACAGCGGACCCGGACGGACCAGCAGGGCCGGGTTGTTCGGGTCCGTATCGACGCCCGGACCCGACAGGTAGTCGCTGCAGGCCGCGGCCCCGAGGGCCAGGGCCACGGTCAACGCCACCTTGAGCGAGGTACGCATGTTGTCATCTCCTCCGGGTGGCGGCCGTCAGCGGTTGAGCGTCAGGGTGAAGACCCACGAGCGGGCCTGGGGATTGTTGAAGTAGTCGATCCCCTTCACGGCCGTCGCGGAGCCGAGCAGCGAGGTCTCGGGGTCCACGCCGACGTAGTCGTTCCAGCTGGTGAGATTGCGGCCCGCCACGCGCAGCTCGATCGAGCTGAAGCCGAGCGTGCGGTTGACCCACGGCTGGTCGAGCGTGTAGCCCACCGAGACCTCCCGGAGCTTCACGAACCCGCCGTCCTGGATGAACTGGATCCCCGGGCCGTTGAAGACGCCGCCGGCACCGCTGAACCAGCTCTCGTCCAGCGGCACCGGCGTGTTGGCGCCCGGCCCCGCCACCGGCCCGGGCAGGTAGTCCTGCCCGAAGACGACCGGCGGGCCGTCCCGGCGGACCTGCGACTCGAGGCTCTTCCCGAAGTGGTTGAGCGCGCCGAGGGTGCCGTTGTAGTTGAGGCCGCCGTGCCGTACGTCGAGCAGGCCGCCCACCGAGAACTTCGCGATGCGGAACGAGGTGCGGAGCGACCCGGTCCAGTCGGGGTTCGGGTCGCCCTGCACGTACTGGCCGTTCGCGTCGTTCACCGGATAGCCGTCGGAGCCGATGTAGAGCGCGCCCGCCGGGGCGCCCTGGCACTCGCCGGGGGTGTGGTCGAGGTCGATGTCGTTCAGGATCAGGCCGCGCCCGCAGCGCACGAAGTCGGTGCCGTAGAACACGCCGATCGGCTGGCCCACGATCGCGACCGCCTGGATCCCGGTGAGGCCGTTGGTGCCGCCGCTGAACGGCAGCGGGGCGAACTGCACGCCGTTGGCCAGCGCGGTGGTGATGCCGCGGTTCCTGGCCCACTGGAAGCCCACGTCCCAGGCGAACGACCGCTTGGTGATCGGCCGCACGTTGAGCGACACCTCCCACCCGCGGTTCTGCAGCGACGCCGCGTTGGCCGGGACCTCGCTGTAGCCGGTGCTGGTCGCCACCGGGAGGTTGAGGATCACGCCGGTAGAGTTCTGGCGATAGTGGGTGACGCTCAGGTCGGCCTTGTCGTTGAGCAGGCCGACGTCGATCCCCGCCTCGAATTCCTTCACCCGCTCGGGGCCGAGCTCGGTCGTCGGGAGGTTGTACCGGGTGACCAGCCCGCCCTTGCCGCCGATCTGGGTCGCGCTCGCCGGGCCCCACCCGCCGTCGGTCAGCGCCACGGCGTTGAACACCGTCGGCAACAGGTACGGCAGCGGCTGGGTGCCGCTCTGGCCGTAGGCGGCGCGGAGCTTCCCGTACGTGAGCCAGTTGTTGCCCTCGGAGCGGCGGAACACCCAGGCCGCGCTCGCCTTGGGAAACCAGTTGCGCCGCTTCGACGCGCCGAACGTGCTGGCGCCGTCGTTACGCACCGCCGCGCTCAGGAACACCCGGTTCGACAGGTCCGCCGTCGCCTGCACGAAGTACGACTCGAGCCGCAGCGTCTGCCGGTAGTCGTACGGCGGCAGCAGGACCGACGTGTTGGTCAGGTTGAACGGCTTGGGCGCGATGAGCCCCGTCCCGAACTGCTGCCGGCTCTGGAACGTCTGCGAGTTGAGGTTCTGGCCGACGGTGATCGAGCCCTGCCACGCCTTGCTGAGCGCGTACGTGGCCGTGGCCGTGAGGTTGTGGTCGAGCTGGGTGTTCCGCAGATAGCCGGCGTTCACGCCGCCCACGCCGTTCACGCCGGTGATCGTCGTGTTGGAGTTCTGCCAGGCCCAGCCCTGGGTCCGCTCGTCGTTGGAGTAGTCGAGCCCGAGCGTGTAGTTGAACTTGAGCCAGCCGGCCGGACTCCAGTCGGCGTTGATGCCGCCGAAGGTGCGGCCCACCTGGGAGGTGGCCGGATCCTCGTTCGCGACGAAGAACGGGTTGTCGTAGAAGCGCCCGATCTGCTCCGACCCGGGGCCAGGATTGGGGAAGCGGTAGGTGCGCTGCAGCCCGAACACCGGATCCAGGTACGGCTGGTTGTTGAACTCGGGCGGGGTGCGCCACGCGCCGAGGAGCAGGCCGTCGGTGCTGTTGCGGGACACGACGAAGCCGCCGTCGCCGTCCGAGTAGGCGACGTTGGCGCCCACCCGCAGGTTGTCGGTGAGCCGGTGCGATCCGTTGAACCGCACCGAGATCCTGCGGTACCGGTTGTTCGGGCCCACCACGATGCCGCGGTTGTAGTTGTATGCGCCGGAGAGGAAGAACGTCGTCCGGTCGTTGCCGCCGGACACCGTGAGCGCGTTGTCGGTCTGGTAGCCGTCGCCGAACATCTCGCCGGCGTGGTCGAACACCGGCGTGCCCGGGGCGAGCGCCGGACCCCAGCTGCCGGCGCTGCCGAACCCGACGCCGCAGTTCTGCAGCGCGGGGTCGTCGCTCGGCACGCACGCCGGCGTGACGCCCGCGTGCCCCAGCCCGTACTTCGTCTGGAGCGGCGGCAGCTGGGTGTGCTGGTCCAGCGACCAGGAGCTGCGCAGCGAGTACTTGGTCGGGCCGGGCCTCCCCTTCTTGGTCGTGATCAGCACCACGCCCTGCCCCGCGCGAGACCCGTAGATCGCGCCCGACGAGGCGCCCTTCAGGATCTCCACGCTCTCGATGTCGTCGGGATTGATGTCGATCAGGCGGTTGGGGGGAGCGGCGCTGCTGTTGAGGGGGGCGACGGCGGGATTGCTGTAGTTGATCCCGTTGTCCACCGGCACCCCGTCAACCACGAAGAGGGGCTGATTGTCGCCCGTGCCCGCGTTGATCGTGGTGATGCCCCGGATCTGGACCTGGGACGATGCGCCGGGGTCGCCCGAGCTGGCCGTGACGGTCACGTTCGGCGCCTTGGCGGCGAGCGCGTTCACCAGGTTCTGCTCGTTGCTGTGCACGATGGCGCTCGAGTCCACGCTCGAGCGCACCGTGCCGAGCTTCTCCACCTCCGACACGGTGCCGGCGCCGGTCACGACGATCTCGCCCAGCTGCAGCGGATTGTCGGCCAGCGCGAAGTCCACCGTCTGCGGACCGGTGAGCGTGATCTGCTCGGACCTCGCCTTGTAGCCGATCAGCTTGGCCGTGACCGTGACCGGGCTCGAGGTCACCCGCGCGCCCGGAACCAGGATCGTGTAGGTGCCGTCGCCGCGGGTGGTCGCGCCCGCGCCGAGCTGGTCCACCGTGACCTGGGCGGCGGCGAGCGGTGCGCCGGCCGCGTTGGTCACCCGTCCCGAGACGGTGACCGGCTGCTGCTGCTGGGCCGCGAGTCCCGACGGCGCGAGCGCGGCGAGCGCCGCGGCCGTGAGTCGGGAGCGCGCCCACAGCCGCCCCGCCCGAGCCTTCTTCCCGAACCCTGCGATGCTCATAGGCTCCTCCTCCGATGGGTAGCTGCCAGACGTGCTGGTCCTGCGTGGGGTGCTGCATGCTGCGTCCGGGAGTCGCGGGTCCCGGTACCCGTCACGGCCCCGCTGCGCCGGCCGCGCGCCAGCGGGTCAGGGCTGGAAGCGGTAGCCGGAGGCCAGGGCCGTGAGGATGTGGCGCGGTTGCTTGGGGTCGGGCTCGATCTTCCTCCTGAGGCGGGCGATGTGGGTGTCCACCACGCGCGCGCTGACGGACGCGTCGCCGCCCCACACCTCCCCCAGCAACTCGTCGCGCGTGGCCACGCCGCCGCGCCGGCGCGCGAGCGCGGTGAGCAGGCGAAACTCGGTCTGGGTGAGCCGGAGCCGCCGCCCCGCGCGGGTGACCGTCTGGGTGGCGAGGTCGAGCACCAGGTCGCCCGCGGGGAGCTCGGCGATGGGCGTGACGGCGGCCGCGCCGCGTGGCCGGCGCGCATGGGCCAGAAGCTCGCGAACCCGTTGCATCAAGTCCTGCAGCAGGTGCGGATCCGCATCCAGCGCCGTGGCGCCCTGCTCCAGCAGGTCGTACCGCGGCACCGAGCCGGGCACCGGCGTCGGGATCGTGTACTCGCGGACGGTTGACGCCTCGGCCTCGACCTCGCCGGCGGAGGGCGACTCCGGGGGTGAGGCCGGGCGCGGCGCGCGCCGGCGGTCGTCGATGATGAGGATGCGCGTAGGGACCTCCCGTACCGGCGGCTACGCTATGGCGTCACCGGCACGGGGAGGAATGGATCTGGAACGAAGCGCCTGGGCGGGGGAACGAAATGCGCGCCCGGCCGCACGAGATTCCGCGGCCGGGTTACGAGGGCGTCACACCGGGCGGCGCCGCTTCACCGGCGGAGGCGCGCGTAGACCCCCTCGAACGCGAGCGACCAGTTGGCGCCGGCGTCCCTGGACGTCTCCCACTTCTGGCGGACCCGGCCCCCGTCGAGCCGCTCCCACGTGATCCGGTGCCGCATGGGCTTTCCGTCCTCGCCGATCGTCTCGCCGGTCAGCTCCATGCGGCCCTCGACCAGGCCGCCGTCGAGCTGGAGCAGCAGGCCCTCGTCATCCACCCAGGTCTGGTGCCAACGCCGGCGGCCGGCGTCGTAGATGTTCACGCTGGTGCCCCGAGAGCCGGCGGCGCCGGTCCAGCGCTCCTCCAGGACGCAGCCGCCGAGGATGCGGGTGATGCGGTTCGTGCCCGCGACCCGCCCGTCCGGCCTCCGCACCTCCCATTCGCCCACCCAGAAGTCGAACTGGCGGTGCTCGGCCGAGCTGCAGGCGGGCGCCGGCCCGGGTGAGGGAACGGGAACGGCGAGCGCGACGGCCGGAACGAGGGCGAGCGGGGCGAGCACGCGGCACGGAATCACGGGAGCCTCCGGGGAGAGCGGGTAGCACTCCTTACGGAGGCGCGAAATCGGCGGTGACAGGGGCGCGCGCACCGGACCGGCGCGCGGGTGGCGCGGTCAGTTCCCGCCGGGCGGCGCCCACACGGTGCCCTCGGCCGATCGCAGCAGCGGAACGAGACCGAGCTTCGCCGCGAGCGTGTCCGGCGAGACCATCGGGCGGTAGCTGTCGCGGAATCCGACCACGGCGCCGTGCCGGGCGCGGAGCACGTCGCGGAAGTCGGCGAGAACGTCGGGCGTGAGCGTGTCGGGCAGCTCGCGCGAGGCGCGCCCGGCCTGGATGTACGCGATCATCGGGTGGTTGGTGAAGAGGGCGTAGTCCCGCGCCGGCCCGCGGAGCCAACGGGAGATGGGGGCGGTGCGCCACGCACGGCTCGCGTAGCCGGTGCCGTTCGCGCGCGCGTCCGCGAGCTCGTCCCGAAACACGCCCGCCGCGCCCGCGCCCCACAGGAGTAGCGCCGCCACGGCGGCCGCCCGACCGGCGGCGCCGAGATGCGGCCAGCACAGCCCAAGCGAGACCGCCGCGAGCAGCGCCGCGAGCAGGAAGAGCGGCGAGAGGAGGCGCGAGTCGAACGGAATGCCGGGATCGGCGAAGGCGCGCGCGGCCAGCAGCAGCGCGGTGTAGGCGAGCGCCACCAGGCCCGCGGCGGCGAAGAGCCGGCGGGCGGCATCGCCCGAGCGCCGCGCGCGCCGGCTGCCCCGCGCGAGGAGCAGGGCGAGCAGAGCGAGCGCCGCCGCCGCGATCACCCCCCGAAGCGCGGGCGACCCGACCGAGGGCGCGAGCTGGTCCGCCACCGCGGCGCCCAGCGAATGCACGCCGGCCAGCGCCCCCGCGTAGTAGGCAACCTGCCGGATGGAGGTCCGCGTGAGCGCCACCCGCGCGGCCCAGGCCGCGAAGAGCACGGCGCTCGGCGCGGCGGCGGCCGCGGCGCGCCGAAGCGGCGACGCACCAGACTCGCGCGCGCGCGGCGCCGGCGCGGCGCCCTCGTACCACCGCGGGCGGCCCAACCACGCCCACGCGGCCGCCGCGCCGGCAAGCGAAAGGCCGGCGTAGCGCACCATCGCGCCCAGCGCGGCCGCGGTTCCGTAGGCCCACGGCCGCTCGGGCCGCACCACCATGAGCGCGAGCGTGAGCACGAGCAGCGCGAGGAAGAGCGGCTCGCTCAGCACCTGAAGGTGGAGGTCGAGGGTGGCGGGAAGCAGCGCGAACAGCACCGGCGCGAGCAGCGCCGCGGCGGTGCCGCCCGCGAGCTCGGCGAGCCAGGCGAGCCCCGCGGCCGTGCCGCCCGCGCCGGCGGCCATCACCAGCCGCGCGGCACCCGTGGCCGGGAGACCGGTCGTCATGGGCAGGGCGATCGCGATCGGGAACCCGGGCGGGAAGTGGTGGAGCGGCGCCGTGCTGTCCGCGTCGTCCCAATCGGCTGCGGGGATGCGGAGTGCGTGCGTGCGGACCAGCGACTCCGCCGCGCCGAGGTACGACATCGAGTCGGGCTCGAGGCCGGGGCCGGGCGGTGCGGTGAGCGCGAATGCTCCGAGCCCCGCCGCGACACCAATGGCGGCCGCGCCGAGGGCGCGCCGGAATGCGCGCGTCAGATAAAGCCGGGCGCGTCGGGGTAGTAGCGCGCCGAATCGGCCGCCATGTCGCGGAGCGCGGCCGCGGGGGTGAACCGCGGGCCGTGGGCCGTGACCAGCCGCTCGAGCGTGCCCACCACGTGCATGGCGCCCAGCGAGTCGATCATGCGCAGCGGGCCGCCCCGGAACGCCGGAAAGCCGATCCCGAAGAGCGCGCCCACGTCGCCATCGCGCGGGCTCCGCACCACGTCCTCGGAGACGGCGAGCGCCGCCTCGTTGAGCATGGCGTACACCAGCCGGTCCTGCACGTGCTCGGGGGTGAACCCCTCGAGCGGCTTCACGCCGAGCAGCCGGTACACCCGCTCGTCCACGCCCGTCTTGTGCCCCTCGTGGTACACGTAGAACCCTCTGCCGCTCTTCCGCCCAAGCCGCTGGTCGGTGAGCATCTTGGCCAGCACGCCGGAGGGCGCGAGCCGGTCGCCGAACGCCGCGTGCATCACCGCGCCCGCCTTTTGCGCGACGTCGAGTCCCACCTCGTCGAGCAGCGCCACCGGACCGACGGGAAAGCCGAACCGCGTCATGGCGCGCTCGATCACCTCGATCGGGACCCCCTCCTCGATGAGCCGGCCCGCCTCGTTGAGGTACGGCGTGAGGATGCGGTTGACCCAGAACCCGGGGTGGTCGCGCACCACGATCACCGTCTTTCCCATCCGGCGCCCGAACCGCACCGCGGTCACGATCGTATCGTCGCTGGTGCCGTCGTGCGGAATGACCTCGAGCAGGGGCATGCGCTCCACCGGGGAGAAGAAGTGCATGCCGAGCACCCGCTCCGGATGGCGCGCCCCTTGGGCGATGTCGCGGATGGGAATGGTCGAGGTGTTGCTGGCGAAGATGGCGTCCGGCCGCACCTCGGCCTCGACCTCCGCGAGGACGGCCCGCTTCAGCGCGAGGTCCTCGAACACCGCCTCGATCACGAGGTCGGCGCGGGTGAAGCCGCTGTAGTCCGCGCTGCCCGAGAGCAGCGCGGCGAGCCGCTGGTGCTGCGGGCGCGTGAGCCGGCGGCGCTTGAGCCGCTCGTCGAGGATCGCGGTGGCGGCCTTGAGCCCGCGCCCCACCCGCGCGAGCGCCGCGTCCTTGAGCCGCACCTCCACCTCGGCGTTCAGCACCGCCGTGCCGGCGATGGCGGCGCCCATGAACCCCGAGCCCACCACGCCCACCCGGCGCACCGGCCTGGGCGAGACCGCGGTGCCCGCCGGCACGCCGTCGTCCTTCTTGAGCGCGGTCGTGGCGAAGAACACCGCCACCAGGCGGCGCGACACCGCGCCCACCGCGAGCTCCCCGAAGCGCTCCCGCTCGGCGCGAAGCCCCGCCTCGATGCCGTGCTCCAATCCAGTCCGCACCACCTCCAGCGCCGCGAGCGGCGCGGGGTAGTGGCCCCCGCTCTTCTTGAGGGTGCGCTGCCGCGCCGTCCGGTACACCAGCCGCCGCCCGACCGGGGTGCGGTCGAGCAGCGCGCCCGTCGCCCCGTTGGGCCCCGCGCGCCGAGCCGGCTCGCGCGTGAGCCGGTCCGCGGCGGCGACGGCCACCTGCCGGAGAATGCTCCGCGGCACGACCTCGTCCACCATGCCGAGGCGGAGCGCCTTCTCCGGGCGCTCGCTCTTCCCGGCGAGGATGATGTCGAGAGCGGCGCGCGCGCCGATGAGCCGCGGCAGTCGGGTGCAGCCGCCCGCCCCCGGGATGAGCCCGAGCTGCACCTCGGGGAGCCCGAGCTGCGTCTTCGGATGGTCCGTCGCCACCCGCCAGCGGCAGGCGAGCGCGAGCTCGTAGCCGCCGCCCAGGCAGGCGCCGTGAATGGCGGCGACCACCGGCTTCTCCGAGCGCTCGACCTGGTTGGTGAGCTCCTGCCCGCGGCGGCTCAGCGCCTCGGCCTCGCTCCGTGTCTCGAGGCGGGTGAACTCCTCGATGTCGGCGCCGGCGATGAAGGTGTCGGGCTTGCCGGAAAGGAGGACGATGCCGCGGACCGTCCCATCCTGCCGGAGCCGCGCCAGGAGCGCGTCCCACTCGTCCATCAGCGCCGTGGTGAGCTTGTTCACCGGCTCGCCCGGAAGGTCGAGCGTGACGACGGCGATGCCGTTCTCGTTCTCGACCGTCAGCGCGGGCATGGCGTGGCGCGCGGTCCGCGGCGCCGGGCGGCGCTCGTCGCCGGCGGCTCGCGGTCGACGACCCGAAGCTGGACCGCAACCGCGGCCGGCCCGCGATCGCGTGGCGAGAGGCTCATGCCCGCTCCAGGACCATGGCGTATCCCATGCCGCCCTGGGCGCAGATCGAGACCAGCCCGAACTGCACGTCGCGGCGCCGCATCTCGTTCGCGAGCGTGGTGACCAGGCGGCCGCCGGTCGCGGCGAACGGATGGCCGATCGCGATCGAGCCGCCCATCACGTTGGCCCGCTCCCAGTCCACGTCGCCCACGGGCGCCGGCAGCCCGAGCCGCTCGGCCCACGCGCGCGAGGCCCAGGCCTGCACGTTGGAGAGCACCTGCGCCGCGAAGGCTTCGTGAATCTCGATGAGCCCGAGCTCCGACCAGGCGATGCCGGCGCGCGCGAGCGCCTTGGGCACCGCGAGCGCCGGCCCCATGAGGAGTTGCCAGCCCGGATCGACCGCGGCGACCGCGTAGCTCCGGATGAACGCCAGCGGCTCGTACCCCAGCGCGCGAGCCTTCTCTTCGCTCATGAGGAGCACCACCGAGGCGCCGTCCGTGAGCGGGGACGAGTTCCCCGCGGTCACCGTGCCGTACTTCCGGTCGAACACCGGCCTGAGCGCGCCGAGCTGCTCCAGCGAGGTGTCCGGCCGGACGCCGTTGTCGCTCGTGGCCACCTCGTCCATCTCCGGACCGCCGAACCAGGGCACGATCTCGGACGTCAGCCGGCCGTCGGCGGTGCCGGCGGCGGCGCGCCGGTGGCTCATGAGCGCGTACTCGTCCTGCGCCGCCCGGGTGATGCCGTTCTCCTTGGCCATCTTCTCGGCGCTCTGGCCCATCGTTTCGCCGGTCGAGGGCTCGGCGATCGCGGGCGTGACGGGCACGAGATCGCGCGGGCGGATGCGGCCGAGCGCCGCGACCCGGCCGCCCACGCTCTTGGCCTTGCCCGCCTCGACCAGGATTCGGCTGAACCGCCGCGAGTGCAGCACCGGGATGTCGGAGAGCGACTCGACGCCGCCCGCGAGGATCACGTCCGCGTGGCCCAGCGCGATCTGGTCGGCGGCGTTGTCGATCGCCTGCGCGGCGGAAGCGCAGGCGCGGTTGATGGTGTAGGCGGGCACGTTGCGGGGGAGCTGGGGCAGGAGGCTCACCTCGCGCGCCACGTTGGGCGTGAGCACGCTGGCCACCACCTGGCTGAAGATGACCTCGTCGATCTCGCGGCCGTCGATCTCGGTGCGGTAGAGCAGCTCCCGGGCGGCGTACCGGGCGAGGGCGACGGCGGGGACGTCGTGGAAGATGGTGCCGCTCTTGGCGAACGGGGTCCGGACCCCGGCCACGATGGCGACGCGGCGGTTGGTTATCATTTATTCCTTCTGGCGACCACGCTCGCGACCGCGCGCCACCGCTCGGCGTCCACCGGCTCGAGCACCTCCCGGCCGTGCACGACTTCCAGAGGCTGGACCAGCCGGGTGAGCTCGCCCGGCCTGAGGAGGTGGGCGGAATCGGCCGGGCCCCACCCCAGCTCCCGCTGCGCCTCCAGGAAGGTCTCCATGATCAACACGCTGTCGGGCCCCACGCACTCGACCACCTGGGGCATCCGGGCGCGGTCAAGATAGTTGAACACGAGCACCACATCAAAGACGCCGAGCTCGGGCCACGCGGCCTCGAGATCGACGCAGCGGA
The DNA here is from genome assembly GCA_035700905.1 of Gemmatimonadales bacterium. Classification (GTDB taxonomy): domain Bacteria; phylum Gemmatimonadota; class Gemmatimonadetes; order Gemmatimonadales; family GWC2-71-9; genus DASQPE01. The sequence continues at coordinate 21,043 of DASSOD010000273.1, forward strand.
ACTCCGCGTTCAGCCCCCGGAGCGAGGCCATGTCGCGCGCCGTGGCGAGCTTCTCCGAATCGTGGTCGACCCCGAGCACGTGCGCGCCCAGCGCCGCGGCGGCGAGCGCGTGCCGCCCTTCGCCGCACGCGAGGTCCAGCAGCCGCGCGCCCGGACGGATGAAATGAGCCTGCCAGAAGAACCAGGTGCTGGGGCGCGGAAGCCGGGTGACGGGGGTCAGGGGCACGCGAGCCACTCCTCACGGCGCGCCGGCCTGGCCGAGCTCTCGGCACGGCAGGCGGACGTCTTGGTCATCGGGGGCGGCATCACGGGCGCGGGCATCGCGCGCGACGCCGCCATGCGCGGCCTCCGCACGGTCCTGGTGGAGCAAGGCGACCTCGGCGGAGGCACCAGCTCGCGATCGAGCCGCCTGATCCACGGCGGCCTGCGCTATCTGGAGGAGGGACAGTGGCGGCTGGTGCTGGAGGCCAACCGCGAGCGACACGTCCTCCTCACGATCGCGCCCCACCTCGTGCGCCCGCTGCCGTTCGTGTTTCCGCTGCACCAGGGCGACCGGATCTCGCGCTGGCGGCTCGCGGCGGGCATGTGGCTGTACGATCTGCTCGCCGCGTTCCGCAATGTGGCCCGGCACCGCATGCTCGGCAAGCGGGCGATGCTGGAACGGGAGCCGATGCTCAGGGTACGCGGGCTGCTGGGCGGCGCGCGCTACTTCGACGCGCAGTGCGACGACGCCCGCCTGGTGCTCGCCACCGCCCGCTCCGCCATGGTGCACGATGCGCTCGTGGGCAACTACGTCGCCGTCGAAGCGCTCGAGCTGGCCGACGGCCGGGTGATGGGCGCGCGCGTGGTGGACCGGCTCACCGGCGGTCGCGCCACCATTCGCGCCACGGTCGTCGTGAACGCCACGGGCCCCTGGTGCGACCACCTGCGGCGCATGGAAGACCCGGGCGCGAAGCCGCTGCTCCGGCCCACGAAGGGCGTGCACGTCGTCGTGCCCCGAAGCCGGATCGGGCATCGGGAGGCGGTGACGTTCCTGAGCCCGCTCGACGGACGGGTGCTGTTCGTCCTCCCCTGGGGCGAGCTCTCCTACATCGGGACGACCGACAGCGAGTCCGCCGAGTCCCCCGACGCGCTCGCGGTGGCCGACGCCGACGTGATCTACCTGCTCCGGTCGGTCAACGCGCGCTTTCCCAACGCGCGGCTCGGACCGGAGGACGTGCGCGCCGCCTGGGCGGGCCTCCGCCCGCTGCTCGCGGCCGACGCCGCGCTCAAGCCGTCGAGCCGCTCGCGGGAGCATGCGATCGTGGAAGGCCCAGGCGGCATGGTCAGCGTGGCCGGCGGCAAGCTCACCACCTACCGGCGAATGGCCGCGCAGGCGGTGGACCGGCTCCTCCGGCCGCTCGCGAAGCACGGCGTCGCGCCCCGTGCCGCGGTGGCTCCGACCGACCAGGAGCCGCTCCCCGGCGGCGAGACGGCCGACCTCAGGCTGTTCCGCGACCGCGCGCTCGAGATCGGGCTCGCGCCGGAGACGGCGGACCACCTGATGCTGCACTACGGCACCGAGGCCGCGGGGATCGTGAACCTGGCGGCGGCGCACCGCGCATTGCAGCGCCGGCTGCACCCCGAGCATCCGGCGATCGAGGCCGAGGTGGTGCACTCCGCCCGGCGCGAGCTGGCCCAGCGGGTGGAGGACGTGCTGGTGCGGCGGGTACACCTCTTCTACGAGACCATGGACCATGGCGCGGCCGCGGCCCGGCGCACCGCCGCCCTGTTAGGACGGGAGCTGGGCTGGGACTCCGAGCGTGCGGCGGAGGAGGTAATCGGCTACGAGGAATTGGTCCGCCGCACCGGGTAGCGCGGCGGGGAGCCGAGGTGGATCACTGCACGATCACGCGGCCCGACATGCCGACCCCGCCGGGCGCGCCGTGCGCGGCACAGTAGAACCGGAACGTGCCGGGCTGGGTGAACGTGAACTGGTAGATATGGGGCGCGTTGGCGAGCCCACCGCTCGGCGCCGGGGTGACGCCGTCGTCGGGGACGATGTTGTGGCCCAGCGCCGTCGCGGTCCAGGTCCAGGTCACCGTGGTGTTCACCGGGACCGTAAGGCTGTGCGGATCCGAGGCATCGGCGCTGGTGAATGCGTCGTTGCTCACCTCGAACGTGGCCGGCGGAATCTGGTCACCGTTGCCGCTGGGCGCCGTGGTCGCGCCGTCGCCGGAGCACGCCGCGGCCAGTGCGGTCACGAGCAGCAGTACGATGGGATATGCGCGAATCATTGCCGACGATCTCCGAAGCAGGTGACAGGAGCGTACGCCCGCCGGGGTGTTCGCGTTGGCGCCGTCCCGCCGGTCGGCCTCGCGCGCCCGGCCCGGCAGCGGTCGGCGCGGCGCCCCGTTAATTTTCGGTCGGCCCGAAAACCCCCTCTTGAGACGAGCGTGCCTCGCGCCGCTCGCGCCCGTGCCGGGCGGAGTAGTCCAGTGGAATCCAACGTCTTCGAGACCGCCAACGCCGGCTTCGCGCAAGCCATGTACGAGGAGTACCTGCGCGACCCGAACAGCGTTGGCGACGAGTGGCGGCGGCTGTTCGAGAGCGGGGTCGTGGGCGAGCGTCCCGAGCCGAGCGGCAACGGCGCGGGCAGGGACTTCGGCGCGGCGACGGCGGCGCTCCTGGCCGAGACCATGCCGGCCGGCGGGCCGACGGAGCCGGCCGGCCCGGCGCGCGCGCAGACGGCGCCGGCGCCCCCCTCGGCGGCGCCCGGCACGCCCACCGGAGCGACCCCGTCCACCGCGCCCGCGGGGCCGCCGGCCCCGCCGCGCCCGGCTTCCGCCGCTGCCCCCGCGCTCCCACCGGGCGCCGTCGCGATCAGGGGCCCGGCCGGCCGGCTCGTCGCCAACATGAACGAGAGCCTGGCGGTCCCGACCGCCACCACGTTCCGGACGCTCCCGGTCGCGGCGCTCGACACGCGCCGCACGGAGTTGAACGCGCGGCTCCAGGCGGCCGGTCGCCGGGAGAAGCTCTCCTTCACCCACCTCATCGCCTGGGCGCTGGTGCAGGCGGCCAAACGGCACCCTGTCATGGGCCACTCGCTCGCGCTGCACGAGGGTGTGCCGTACCGGGTGCAGCCGGAGGGCGTGGCCCTGGGGCTCGCCGTGGACGTGCAGCGCAAGGACGGCAGCCGCGGGCTGGTGGTGCCCGTCATCAAGCGGGCGGAGACGCTGGATTTCGCCGCATTCTGGGCCGCGTACGAGGGTCTGGTCGAGAAGGCCCGCGCCAACCAGCTCCTGCCCGACGACTTCGCCGGCGCCACCATGTCGCTCACCAACCCCGGCGGGCTTGGCACGGTGGCCTCCGTGCCGCGGCTCATGGCCGGCCAGGGGAGCATCATCGCGGTGGGCGCGATCGGGTACCCGCCCGAGTTCGCCGGCGTCCCGGAGGAGCGGCTCCGCGAGTTCGGCGTGAGCAAGGTGATGACGGTGAGCAGCACCTACGATCACCGTGTCATCCAGGGTGCCGAGTCGGGGGCGTTCCTCGCCACGCTGGACCACCTGCTCCAGGGCGAGGAGGGCTTCTACGAGATCGTGGCGGAGAGCCTGCACCTCGCGCCGGCCAGCTATCAGCTCGCCCCCGCCGCGACCCAGCTCCCCCGCCCCGCCGAGACCATCGCACCGGACATGATGTACCACGTGGCGGCGGCGATGGCCTTGGTGAAGGCCTTCCGCACGCACGGCCACCTCGCGGCGCGGGTGGACCCGCTTGGCACCGAGCCGATCGGCGACCCGGCGCTGGACCCCGGTCCCCTCGGACTTACCCCTGAGGTGATGGCCGCCATCCCGTCGAAGGTGCTCCGGGTCTACGTGCCCGGCCGGACCCTCGCCGAGTCGTATCCGTACCTCCAGGCGACGTACTGCGGCACCATCGCCTATCAGGTCGAGCACATCGCCAGCCACGACCAACGGGTGTGGCTCCGGGAGAAGATCGAGTCGGGTGCGTTTCGGCAGCCGCTCTCCCCGGAGGAGAAGAAGCGGCTCCTCACCAGGCTCACCCGGGTGGAGGCGCTCGAGCGATTCCTCCACAAGGCGTACCTGGGCCAGAAGCGCTTCTCGATCGAGGGCGTGGACATGCTGGTGCCGATGCTCGATTCCACGCTCGAGCTCGCCGCCGCGACCGGCGCGCGGAGCGCGGTCATCGGCATGGCGCACCGGGGCCGGCTCAACGTGCTGGCGCACACGATCGGGCGGCCCTACGAGACCATCTTCGCGGAGTTCGAGGGCGGGCGGCACGTGGAGAGCGGCCGGCTCACCCCCGAGGGCGGCACGGGAGACGTGAAGTACCATCACGGCGCGGAGGGCGCATACGCCCTCCCCAACGGAAAGTCCATCGCCGTGATGCTTTCGCCCAACCCGAGCCACCTGGAGTACGTGGGGCCGGTGGTGGACGGCCGCGCGCGCGCCGAGCAGACCAACCGGCGCGGGCGGCGAACGCATCACGATCCGGCCGTGGCGCTCCCGGTGGTGATCCACGGCGACGCGGCGTTCGCGGGCCAGGGCGTCGTGGCGGAGACGTTCAACTTGAGCGCGCTCCGCGGCTACCGGACCGGCGGCACGCTGCACATCATCACCAACAACCAGGTCGGCTTCACCACCGATATGGAGGATGCGCGCTCCACCCGCTACGCGAGCGATCTCGCGAAGGGATTCGACGCGCCGATCATCCACGTCAACTCCGACGACCCGGAGGCCTGCCTCGCCGCCGTGCGCCTCGCGATGGCCTACCGCGAGACGTTCCACCGTGACGTGCTCATCGACCTCGTCGGGTACCGCCGCCACGGCCACAACGAGGGCGACGAGCCGACCTACACCCAGCCCGCGATGTACGAGCTGATCCGGGACCTCCCCCCGGTGCGGGCCCGCTACGCGGCGCAGCTCGACCGCGAGGGCGTCACGACCACGGCGGAGAGCGACCGCGAGTTCGAGGAGGCGTACGCCCGCCTCGGCGAGGCGCAGCAGCGCTTCCGCGCGAGCGTCGGGAAGGGCGCGATGCCGGAACCGCGGAAGCAGCAGGTGGCCGGACAGGAGGTCGTCACCGCCGTGGCCGCGGAGGCGCTCACCGCCCTGAACGAGCAGCTGCTCACCTGGCCCGAGGGGTTCACCATCAACCCGAAGCTCCGGCGCCAGCTCGAGCGGCGCCGCAGCGCGATGGGCCAGGCGGGCGGCATCGACTGGGCCCACGCGGAGACGCTGGCGCTCGCCTCGTTGCTGGTGGAGGGCGTGCCGATCCGCCTCACCGGCCAGGACACCGAGCGGGGCACCTTCAGCCAGCGGCACCTGGTGCTGCACGATGCGGTCAACGGGCGCGCCTACACGCCGATTCAGCGGCTGGGCGGCGCGCTGGCTCCGATCGAGATCCACAACAGCCCGCTCTCCGAGCTCGCCACGCTCGGCTTCGAGTACGGCTACAGCGCCGCCGCGCCCGAGGCGCTGGTGCTCTGGGAGGCGCAGTTCGGCGACTTCGTGAACGGCGCCCAGGTCATCGTGGACCAGTTCCTCGCGTCGGGCCTCTCCAAGTGGGGGCTCACCACCCGTCTCACCCTGCTCCTGCCGCACGGCTACGAGGGCCAGGGGCCGGAGCACTCGAGCGCGCGGCTGGAACGCTTCCTCCAGCTCGCGGCCGAGGGGAACATCCGGGTCGCCAACCCGACCACCCCGGCCCAGTACTTCCACCTGCTCCGGCGCCAGGCCCGCCGCACCCGGCAGCGCCCGCTGGTGGTGATGACGCCCAAGAGCCTCCTCCGCCTGCCCAGCGCGACTTCGCGCCTGGAGGAGCTGGCCGGGGGCCGCTGGTACCCGGTGCTCGACGATCCCTGGGCGGCGGAGCCGGCGCGCGCGGAGCAGGTCTCGCGACTGCTGCTGTGCACCGGCAAGGTGTACTACGACCTGCTGGTCGAGGCCGAGAAGCTGGGCGAGCACCGGCCGGCCATCGTTCGGCTGGAGCAGCTCTACTCGTTCCCGTGGCAGGAGGCCCGCCAGGTGCTGGCCCGGTACCCGCGCGTGCGAGAGCTCGTCTGGGTGCAGGAGGAGCCGCGCAACATGGGTGCCTGGAACTACCTCGAGGGCAGGCTTCGCGAGTTGCTCCCGGCGGGTGCGGCGCTCGGTTACACCGGCCGACCCGAGCGCGCGAGCCCCGCTGAGGGATACCCCGCCGCGCACGCGGCGGAGCAGAGCCGGATCGTCACCGAGGCGCTCCACGGGCCGCGGCACCCGGTCGTGCTCGAGACCACGGTCGCGGCCGGCGAGGGCCAGGGGTAGCGCGCTTGTCCTCCGCGTCGCCGGGCGGCGGCGTCTTTCTCGATCCGACAGGCGCAAGGTGGCGCCGCGTCCGCCGCGTCGCGCTGGGTCTCGGCGTGCTCACGACGCTGCTCGGCCTCGTCGTGGTCGCGAGCATTCTCGTCCCGCCGCTGCTCCCCAGCTGGCGCAGCGACGTCCGCACCCTCACCTCCGCCGGCCGGAGCGCCACCGCCCTGGCCGCGACGCGCCGGGCGCGCGAGCGCATCGCCGCCCGGCGCCGGCTCTTTCTCGCCCTCGGCCGCCGCCGCACCCAGCCGCTCGCGGTCCACCCCTCGGCGCTTCCCGTGGCGCCGCGCACCGGGGTCGAGCCCAAGCGTCTGCCCACCGCCGCCGCGCCGATCACGGCCGGGTTCTACGTCAACTGGGACGACAATTCGTTCGCCTCGTTCAGCAGCCACGTCCAGGATCTGGACTGGGTGATCTGCGAGTGGGCGTTCGTCGTGCCGGGCGGCGACTCGCTCCGGTTCGCGGTGGACCGCCGGGTGCTCTACACGGCCGAGCAGCAGCCCGAGGGGCGGCGGCCGCAGGTGTTCGCGATGGTGAGCAACTACGACTCCCAGCGGTCCGACTTCGACTCGCGCCGCCTCCGGCGGCTGCTCGGCTCCCGCGCCGCCCGGGAGCGCGTGATCGCGCAGCTGGTGGACGTGGTCCGGCGCTACGACCTGGCGGGCGTCACCATCGACTTCGAGAACGTTCCGTCCGACCTGCACGACGACGTGGCGGCGTTCGTGCACCTCGTGGACCTCGAGCTCGACCGGCTCGGCCGCACCACCACGCAGGCACTGTCGGTGGACCTCGATGCGAAGGCGCTCGAACGCTATGGGCGCGCGTCCGACCGCGTGATCCTGATGGCCTACGACGAGCACGACAAGGGCGAAGCCGGCCCGGTGGCAAGCCAGGGATGGTACGTCCGCACCGTGCGCCGCGTGCTCCAGCACATCCCGCCGGAGCGGGTGATCCTCGCCGTTGGCGCGTACGGGTACGACTGGAACGACGCGACGCCCTCCTCCGTGGGCGACGAGGCCACGTTCCAGGACGTGATGCGCGCCGCCCGCGACCGCGGCGCGGCCATCCGCTTCGATCCGGCCTCGCTCAACCCGTACGTCACCTGGACCGATCCGGACTCCACCGATCACGTCATCTGGTACCTGGATGCCGTGACCGCGTTCGACGAGGCGCGCGCCGGCGCCGCGCTCGGCGTCGCCGGACAGGCGGTGTGGCGGCTCGGCTCCGAGGATCCGGGGCTCTGGCGGGTGCTCGGCCGCCGGCGCGAGGCGGATCCGGCAACCGCGCTCTCGACGATTCCGGCGGGCTACGACGTGGAGTTCGACGGAAAAGGCGAGCTGCTCCAGCTCGGCGCCCGTCCCACGCAGGGGCGCCGTGCCCTCACCGTGGATCCGGCGTCCGGGCTCATCGTCTCCGAGCGGCTTACCACCTATCCCTCACCCTACGTCGTGCGCCGGTACGGCGACGCGGGACACAAGGTGGCGCTCACCTTCGACGACGGCCCGGACGGGGAGTGGACGCCGTTCATCCTGGACACGCTCCGGTCGCGCCACGCGCCGGCGGCGTTCTTCGTGATCGGCATGAACGTCGAGCGCCACATTCCGCTCATGCGGCGGATCGTGCGCGAGGGCCACGAGTTTGGCAACCACACCTTCTCGCATCCCAACCTGGCGCTCACCCCCGGCTTCGTCACCCGGATGGAGCTCGACGCGACCGAGCGGCTGCTCGAGGCGGTGCTGGACCGCCGCTCGGTGTTCTTCCGGCCGCCGTACTTCGGCGACGCCGAGCCCACCACGGCCGACGAGCTCGTGCCGGTCGGCATCGCGACCGACCTGGGGTACGTGACCGCCGGGCTCCACGTGGATTCGGAGGACTGGCTCAAGCCGGGCGTGCGGACCATCATCGACACCACGCTCGCCCAGCTCGCCCGCGGCAACGTGGTCCTGCTCCACGACGGCGGCGGCGACCGTGCCCAGACCGTGGCCGCGCTCGGGCCGTTGATCGATTCGATCCGGGCCCGCGGCGACACCATCGTGCCGCTCTCCGAGCTCGCCGGCCTCACCCCGGCCGAGGTGATGCCGCCGCTGCCCCCCGCGAGCGCGGCCACGCGCCTTGCCGAGCTGGCGCTCTTCGGTCTGCTGGGGCTGACCGAGCTCGGCCTCTATTGGGTGTTCTTCCTCGCCGTGATGCTGGGCATCGCGCGGCTCGCCTGGATCCTGGCGCTGGCCGTGGTCCAGCGGGCCCGCTCGCGGCCGGCGG
>DASSOD010000274.1:0-15773 GCA_035700905.1 Gemmatimonadales bacterium
GGCCGGGCTGATGATGGGCCTGCGGTGCGCCACGCTGTGGGCCCGTGCCCGGTCGGGGCGGTGGATCGTCACCGGGGCGGTGCGGGCCTGACGGCGTGGCGGCGGCCCGTCCGGGGACACTCCGCCCACGCGAAGGGCCACACTCCGCGTGACGGAGTGCGGCCCTTGCCGGCCGGAGCCGGGTGCGCTGTTACGCCGGCTGGACCTCGATGTCGAAGGAGGCCAGCACCTCGGGGTGCAGCCGCACCGACACGGTGTGGGCGCCGAGCGTCTTGATGGGCTGCTCGAGCTCGATGCGGCGGCGGTCCACCTCGAAGCCCTGCCGCGCCAGCGCCTCGGCGATGTCCTGCGCGGTGATCGACCCGAACAGCTTGCCTTCGTCGCCGGCCTTCCCCGCGAGCGCGAGCGTCACGCCGCTCAAGCGCGTGCCGAGCGCCTCGGCCTCGCCCCGCTCCGCGGCGACCCGGGCGCTCCGCGCCCTCGTCTCCGCCGCGATCCGCTTCTTGTTGCCCTCGGTGGCCTCGTAGGCGAGGCCCTTCGGCAGCAGGAAATTGCGGGCGTAGCCCGGCTTGACCCGCACCAGCTCGCCGGCCTTGCCGAGCGACTTCACGTCCTCACGCAGGATCACTTCCATCATCGGTGCAGCCCTCAGGTGGCCGGCGTCGCGCCGCGGCGCCGGAAATCTATCCAGGTGTCGGCCAGCCCGAGCAGGGTGAGCCCGCCCAGCACGAACGGCAACAGCAGCACCGCCGCGAGGCCGATCGCGGCGATGGTCGAGGCGCGGAGCCGGCCGGCGGCCGCGCGCACCACGGCCAGGCCCCGGGCTGCGTGGAGCGCGCCGCCCACGAGGAGCAAGTTCGCCCCGAGATCCCTGAGGCCGGGCCCCGACGGCGCGAGCACCAGCGCGAGGCCGGCCACGATCAGCCAGACCAGCTGGTCGGAGAACCGGAAGCGCGCGAGGGGCTGCGCCGCGGGCCCCAGCGGCACCCGGGCGATCCGGCGGTGCAGGCCCCAGGCGAGGAGCATCCCCGCCACCGCCTCCAGCACCGCGACCCCGGGCATCGTCGGCGCCCAGCGGGGCGCCGCATCGGCCATCTGGGTGAACACCCCGCCCGGGTCCGCTCCGGCGCCGCGGGCCTGGTCGGCGGCCTCCCGGAGCGCCGACTCGAGCCCCTGCGCGAAGGCGAGCCGGAGATCACTCCATCCGACGTGGAGCGCCAGGCACCAGACGACGAACGCACCCAACGCCAGCGCCACGGCCGTAAGGGCCCGGCCGGCCGGAGTCTCCCGGTCGAGGAGCGCCAAGGCCACGAACGCGCCCGCCGACAGCACGCCGAAGGCCCGCAGGCTCTGCTCGGCGATGTCGCCGCCGCGAGTGAGCCAGTAGAGCAGGGCGCCGCCCCCGACCACGACCCAGATCCACTCGCGCGCGGAGCGCGGGCGGGCGCAGGCGAGCAAGCCGGTGAGCGGGGCCAGCAGGAACGCCGGCGGCGCCACCAGGAGATAAGCGAGCGCCAACCACATCGGTCCGGCGCCGGCGCGACCTGCCGGCGGCGCGCCAGGCGCCCCCGGGCGCGTCGCGCTCCCGGCGCTCAGCCGCCGAAGCCCTTGATGTAAGGAAGCAGCGCGAGCTGCCGCGCCCGCTTGATCGCCGTGCTGAGCTGCCGCTGGTGCCGTGCGCAGGTGCCAGAGAGGCGGCTGGGCAGGATCTTCCCGCGCTCGGTGAGAAACCGGGCCAGCGTCCGCTCGTCCTTGTAATCCACCACCCGCACGCCGGACTCGCAGATGGCGCAGGTCTTCTGGGCGCGCCTCATTCGTCGTCCTCCTCGTCGCTCTTGCCGGCGGTCACCGGTACGGGCTGCGCGCCCTCGTTCACCACGACGAGGAACCGGAGCACGCCTTCGTCCAGCTTGATCGCGCGCTCGAACTCGGGCAGTGCGGTCGCGTCCGCGTCGAACTTCGCGACCACGTAGTAGCCGGTCTCGTGCTTCTTGATGGGGTAGGCCAGCGTCCGCTTGCCCCAATGCGCCAGCTGGGGCGGCTCGACGCCGGGCTGCTGAATCAGGGAATGGAAGCGGGCCAGCTTCTCGTTGATGGCGGTCTCTTCGAGCGCACTGTCGAAGATATAGACCACCTCGTACTGGCGGGTCATGACACCTTCCTTCGGTCTAAGTCGCCCCGGGCCGGTGTGGGCGCCGGGGAGGATGGAATCGCGAGCGCCGGAACATAGGCCCCTCGCCCGGCAGGGGGAAGGGCGTGGCTCCGGCTCAACCGCTGAACCGAAAGAGCATCACGTCACCGTCCCGCACCACGTACTCCTTGCCCTCCGCGCGCGCCAGGCCCTGCTCCCGCGCGCCCTTCCAGCCGCCCACCCGCACGAAGTCGTCGTAGGCCACGGTCTCGGCGCGGATGAAGCCCTTCTCGAAGTCCGAGTGGATCACCCCGGCGGCCGCGGGCGCCTTGTCGCCCCGGCGGATGGTCCAGGCGCGAACCTCCTTCTCGCCGGCGGTGAAGTAGCTCTGCAGGCCGAGCAGGTGGTACGCGGCGTGGGCCAGGCGGTCCAGCCCCGACTCGGTGAGCCCCAGCGATTCCAGGAACGCATGCCGGTCCTCCGGCGCGAGCTCGGCCAGCTCGGCCTCGACCTTGGCGGAGAAGGTGACGATCTCGGCCTCCTCGGCCTCGGCCGCCACGGCCCGGCGCAGCGCCTCGACGTGCTCGTTGCCCGACGCGATCTCGTGCTCGCCCACGTTCGCCGCGTAGAGGACCGGCTTGGCCGTGAGCAGGTTGAGCGACCGGAACGTCGGGGCGTCCTCCGCCGTGGGCCTCACCGAGCGTGCGGGCTTGCCGGCGGCGAGCGCGCGCTGCACCTCCTCGAGCAGCCGCTGCTCGGCCCGCGCCTGCGGGTCGCCCGACCTGGCCGCACGGGCGGTCCGGTCCAGCCGCCTCTCGACGGTCGCGAGGTCGGCGAGCCCCAGCTCGATGTTCACCACCTCGCGGTCGCGCACCGGGTCCACCGGACCCATCACGTGCTGCACGTCGGAGTCCTCGAAGCAGCGGACCACGTGCACGACCGCGTCCACCTCCCGGATGTTCGCCAGGAACTGGTTTCCGAGCCCCTCGCCCCGGCTCGCGCCCTTCACCAGGCCGGCGATGTCCACGAACTCCACGGCCGCGGGCACCACGCGCTCGGGATTCACGATCTCCGCGAGTGGGGCGAGCCGCGGGTCGGGCACCTGCACGATGCCGGTGTTGGGCTCGATCGTGGCGAAGGGATAGTTCGCCACCAGCGCGCCGGCCGAGGTCAGGGCGTTGAAGAGGGTGGACTTTCCGACGTTGGGCAGTCCGACGATTCCGAGTCGCAGCATCGTTCCGGGTCGCGCGTCACTGGTTGAACTGGTTCATCGCGTGCTCGATGCCGTGCGCGATCCAGCACTCCACGGCCTCGGCCATCGGGTCGAGCAGCGCGTCCAGCACCCGCCGCTCCTCGGGCGTGAAGCCCGCCAGCACGTAGTCGGCGAGGTCCTCCACTTCCGGCGGCTTCGGGCCGATCCCGATCCTGAGCCGGGCGTAGTCCTGCCGCATGAGCGCGCCCTCGATGCTCTTCAGGCCGTTGTGGCCGCCGGCCGAGCCCGCGCCGCGCAGCCGGAACCGGCCGAGCGGGAGCGCCACGTCATCCACCAGCACGAGCAGGTCGCGCGCGGCGTCGAACCCCGGAAGCGCGCGAAGCGGGGCCAACGCGGCCCCGCTTCGGTTCATGTACGTCTGCGGCTTGACGATCGTGACCGCCACGCCGCCCACGCTGCCCGAGGTGGCCCGGGCCCGCTCGGCGCGGCGGAAGGGCCCGACGCCCCAGCGCGCGGCGAGGTGGTCCGCCAGGCGAAACCCGGCGTTGTGCCGGGTGTCCTCGTACTCCGGGCCGGGATTGCCCAGCCCCACGATGGCGCGCAGGGCCTACTCTTCGGCTTCGCCCTCGGCCTCGGCCTTCGGCTTGCGGATGAGCTCGGGCTCGGTCGGGGCGGCGGCCTCCTCGACCGGCGCGACGGGGGCCTCCTCGGCGCGCGGCGCGACCACGGTGCACACCGGCGTGTCGGGATCGCTCAGGATCTCGGCCTTCTCGACCCGGATGTCGCGCACGAAGAGCGAGCGGCCGATGGCGAGGTTGGTGACGTCGAGGTCCACGTGCTCCGGAATGTCGGCCGGGAAGACCTTGATCTCGAGCTCGCGGAGCGAATGGTCGAGCACGCCGCCGTGGTTCCGCACGCCGTCGGGGATCCCGATGAGCCGCACCGGCACCTCGAGCACGATCTTCTCATCGGCGTGCACCTCGTAGAGATCGAGGTGCAGGATCTCGGCGGGGCGCACCGGGTTCCGCTGGATCTCGCGGATGAGCGCCTTTACCGGCGCGCGGCCGTCCACCGTCACGTCCACGATCGCGGTGGCGGCGCTTCCGCTCGTGAGCATCCGTCCGAGCGCGGCGGTGTCCACCGTGACGGCCTCGGGGTCGCGGCCGTGTCCGTAGATGATGCCGGGCACCTTCCCCTCGCGCCGGAGCGCGCGCGCGGCGCCCTTGCCGGTGCGGGAGCGGGAGGCCACCTGGAGACTCACCTGTTGTGCCATCGTTCGATCCTTCCTGTCAGTCGAACAGCGAGCTCACCGATTGGTCGCTGTGGGTGTAGCCGATCGCCTTGGCCAGGAGCCCCGCGATCGAGAGCACCTTGAGCCGGTCGAAACGCCGCTCCGGCGGAATGGCGATCGTGTTGGTCACCGCCACTTCCTTGACCGGCGAGGCGAGCAGCCGGTCGACCGCCGGCCCCGACAAGAGCGCGTGCGTGGCGCAGCAGTAGACGTCGTTCGCGCCGAGCCGCTTGAGCGCGTGGACCGCCTCGGCCATGGTGCCCGCCGTATCGATCATGTCGTCCGGGATGAGGCAGTCCCGCCCGGTGACCTCGCCGACGACGTTCACCACTTCGGCCACGTTGGCCGACGGCCGCCGCTTGTCGATGATCGCGATCGAGGCGTTGAGCCGCTTGGCGAACCCGCGGGCCATCTTGGCCGAGCCCACGTCCGGCGCGACGATCACCGGATCCTTGAGCGACTTCTGCCGGAAGTGGTTCACGAACACCGGCGCCGCGTACAGGTGGTCCACCGGGAGATCGAAGAACCCCTGCAGTTGGTGCTGGTGGAAGTCCATGCCCAGCACCCGGTCCGCTCCGGCCACCGACACCATGTTGGCCATCAGCTTGGCGCTGATCGCGACCCGCGGCTGATCCTTCCGGTCCTGCCGCGCGTACCCGAAGTAGGGGATCACCGCGGTGATCCGCGCCGCGCTGGCCCGCCGCGCCGCGTCCATGAGGAGCAGAAGCTCCATCATGTTCTCCGCGGGCGGGTTGGTGGGCTGGATGATGAAGACGTCCCGCCCCCGCACGTTCTCGTCGATCTTGACGAACAACTCGCCGTCCGCGAAGCGCCGGATCGTGATCTGGCAGAGCGGTTGGCCCAGGTGCGCGGCGACCTCCTCCGACAGCGCACGATTGGCCGTGCCGCTCATCAAGAGCATCTGGCTGCGGGCCTGCGAGAGATCCGCCATATCGAGAGCCCAGCAAAATAGTTAGCCCCTGCCGAGGGGGCAACGGGCCGGGGTGCTCGAGGCCGGCCGGCACCGCGCGTGGAGGGCCGGATGATTCGCTCGATCCGCGCTCGCCGGATCCGCGCCGCCGCCAGGATCGCCGGGACCTCCGGCGGGACCGCCGCGACGCGCGGGCGAACCGACGGGGCACGCCGCCCGCGCGGCGCCGAGAACCCCCGGGCGCGAATCCACACCGGCGTCCACACGCCGTCCACAGGCCGAGCCCGCGCCACGGGCGCGGCCAACCTCAATCCGGGGGCGCTGATGCAGCGCCCCCGCACATTATCAATGTGGATGATCCGGAATCGGCCGGGACAACCCCCTCAAAAATGCTCGGCCCACTCGGACCCGCACGCGCATCGGTGGGGGCCAGAATGGCCGCTGTCCCGATAGCAAACGCACGACGCCCGGCCGTGAGCGGCGTGCGCGAGACAGACGTGCTCCTCGCCGGACTTGGTGAGCGTGCGCTCCAGGTTGCGCGCGATCTCGCGGAGGAGGGTGGCGTGCGAGGTTGGGGAGGTTCGCGTAGCAGGTGTCATCGCTGGTCTCTGGTCCCGCGAGCGGGCGATCGCGGTTCGACGCTGCCGGTTGGCGCGAGGAGCGAAGGGGGCGCTCCCGAGAACGGCGCTATGCTACGACTTTAGTTTCCACACCGCTAGCCCCTCTTTTTCCACCCCGCTTATCCAGACGATGGGGATAGATCCGAGCAACCGCGCGCGGCGCGAGCGCTTGCGGGATGGGAGCGCGCGGTGACGCGCGCGGCAAGCGCGCCGGCTATGAGGTCCGCGCCTTCACGGCCGCGACGAACTGGTCGAGCTCCGCGGCGTTGAGGTCCGACACCGCCCAGAACGACATCCCCCCCGCGGCCCAGTGGCGCAGGTGATAGCCGTGCTCGGCGGCGGGCGGGGCGCCGCGGCTCGAGCCATCGGGCCACACGAAGAGGTTGATCACGTGCTGCCGGCGGCCGTAGGCGAGCACGGCGACCGGCCGCTCATTCACGTAGTCGAGCCGCCCGCCAAGCAGCGGGAAGCCGGCGGCCGCGCAGTCCGGCACCGGCGGCGAGTAGTCGAGGCGCCCGTTGAACCAGGGCTTCACGGTGTGATGCTCGGACGATGGGACGTCGGTGAGATGGCCGGGCTGCAGCGAGCGGATGTGGCTCGCCAGCACCTGGCTCGCCACCGGCGTGGCGCCGCCCGGCGCGGCACCGGTGCGCAGCGCCCATCCTCCCGCGACGCCGATCACGAGCGCCGCCGCGATCCCGGCCCACTGCGGCACCCGGGCGCGCGGGCGCGCGATGCGCGGCGCTTCCGCGCGCAGGGCGGAGCGGAGGCTGGCGCGCAGCGTGTCGGGCGCGCGAAAGGTCGTCAGGTGCGCGGCCAGGGCGCCGCGGAGCCGGCGCTCGCGCTCGAGCTGCGCCGCGCAGGCGACGCATCCGCTGACATGCGCCTCGATCTTGCGGGCGCCGCTCGAATCGAGCTCGCCGTCGAGGTACGCGCCGATGCGCTTGGCGTACGCCGTGCAGGACGCCATCAGCTCCTCCCGTAGTCCTCGACCGGAAGCGCGCGCTGCAGCCGCTGGCGCGCGCGCGCCAGCCGGGACATCACCGTGCCCTTGGGAATCCCCACGATTTCGGCGATCTCCGCATAGGAGAGGCCCTGGACGTCGCGCAGGATCACCACCTCGCGGAATTCCGGCGGCAGCCGGCGGATGGCCTCGTGCAGCGCGTCGTGGAGCGCGCCCCGAAGCATCTCCGCCTCGGGGTCCCGCGCATCGAGCGGGACCGACTCGAGCGGCTCGCTCGCCTCGCGGCGGCGCTCGTCCCGCCGGCGGCCCAGCCAGGTGAAGGCGGTTCGGCGCACGATGGTGAGCAGCCAGGCACGCATATCCCCGCCGCGGAAGGTCTCGAAGTAGCGCAAAGCCCGGAGATAAGCTTCCTGGACGACGTCGTCGGCGTCGTGCTCGTCGCGCAGCAGGTAGCGCGCGAGGGTGTACGCCGCGTCGAGATGCGGCAGTGCGTCGCGTTCGAATCGTGCCAGGTCGTGTCGGTCCACGGCGGTTCCGATGGCTCTCTCCGGGGAGCTCCGGGGACTAAACCGCCCCAGGGGACCGGAAATTCCCGGGGGCGAGAACACTTGGGTTGGCCGAGCGCCGGAACAAGGTACCCGCGGGGGCTCGGATCCTGAAGAGCCCGTGTGGATGCGGTCGCACGCGGCGCCACCGGCGCTCTGCGACTGTGGGAGCGAGGGGGGCTGCCCGCTCCCGGGGTTCCAAGTGCAAGCAGCGCGCGCATCCTCGCCGATCCGCAGGAGGTTGGCCTGGATTCTGCAACCGTCGCCGCCATTCGCTCTCCCGGCCGTTGGCTGCGCCGCCGTCCCAGCTGCAGGAGCAGCTCGATGTGGCCACACGATCCGCGGGCGCCGGCCCCATGAACGCGGCAGCCGTTGCCCGGCGCCATGAGATCAGCCGCGCCTACGCTCGTTACGCGGCCGCCGCCGCCGCGGCGCTTGGCACGTCCGTGCTCGCGGGGTGGTATCTCGACGACGCCCACCTGAAGGCCGTGCTTCCCGGATTCGTTGCCATGAATCCGGTGACCGCCGTCGCTTTCATCCTCGCCGGTCTCGCCCTTTGGTGGCTCCGGGATGAGCGCGCGCGCCCTGCCCGCGCGCCAGCGCAGGTTTGCGCGGCGCTCGTGCTCGGGCTCGCGCTCCTCTGCCTCAGCCGCGTGTACGGCCCGTGGGATCTCGGCCCCGACCGCCTCGTGTTCCGGCAACGCCTTCTCACCGAGCTCGGGGGCATGCCGAATCGCATGGCGCCCAACACCGCCATGGCGTTCGTGCTCCTCGGGGGCGCGCTGCTCCTGCTCGACTCCCGCCCGCGGCGGAGCTGGCACCCCGCCGACGTCCTCGCGGCCGGCGCTGGCGCCGTCGCGCTCGGGGCCGCGGTCGGATACGCCTACAACGTAAGCCTGCTATATGGGGTCGGCGCGTACATCCCGATGGCCGTGAACACGGCGATCGGGTTCCTCGTTCTCGCTGCCGGCGTGCTCTGCGCGCGTCCGGACCGTGGGCTGGTCGGGGTAGCCCTAGCCGCCGGCCCTGGCGGCGTGCTCGCCCGACGGCTGCTGCCGGCGGCCATCGTGATCCCGCTCGGGCTCGGATGGCTCCAGCTCCGGGGCTACGAGGCGGGAATGTACGACGTCGTGAGCGGGACGGCGGTCCTCGCAGCCGCGACCACGCTAGTGATAGCGGTGCTGATTTGGCAGAGCGCCGCGCGGCTCACCCGCAGCGATCTCGCCCGCCGCCAGGCGGAGGAAAGCGCGCGCGCGCTGAACGAGCAGCTCGAGGCGCGCGTCGACCGGCGTACGAGGGAGCTGCACGCCGCCACCGCGGAGCTGCGCGCGCTGTTCGAGGCGTCGCCCCTCGCGATCTGCAGCGTGACCGCGGCCGGAGCGGTTCGGAGCTGGAATCCGGCGGCCGAGCAGCTCTTCGGCTGGACCGCGGCGGAGGTCGTCGGCCGGCAGCTCCCGAATGTCCCGCCCGACCGCTTGGAGGAGTTCCGGGCGCTCCGGGAGCAAGTCCTCGCCGGTCACCCGTTCACGAACTTCGAGACGCAGCGGATCCGGAAAGACGGGCGTCTCGTCGACGTGAGCGTCTCGACGGCGGCGCTCCACGACGCCGCGGGGGTCGCGCAGGGCGTGGTTGCGGTCTACGCGGATGTCGGGATGCGAAAGACGCTCGAGGCGCAGTTGCAACAGGCCCAAAAGATGGAGGCAATCGGGCGCCTGGCCGGCGGGATCGCCCACGACTTCAACAATCTGCTCACCGTCATCCGCACGGCGGCCGAAATCCTGGCCGAGGATCTCGCGCCGGGTGACGCCAGGAGGCGCGAAGCCGAGGATATCCGGGAGGCGGCGGCGCGCGCCGCGGCGCTCACGCGCCAGCTCCTCGCCTTCAGCCGGCGCCAGGTCCTGAAGCCGCGGGCCGTGGACGCCAACGGCGTGATCTCGGGGCTCGAGCCGATGATTCGGCGCCTGGTCGAGGAAAACGTCAACGTCGTCACGCGGCTCGCGCCGGACCTGGACCGCATCAAGGTGGACCCAGGTCAGCTCGAGCAGGTGCTCCTCAATCTCGTGGTCAATGCTCGCGACGCGATGCCGGATGGCGGCACTCTGCTGATCGAGACCGCGAACATCGCGCTCGACGAGGAGTATCCTCAGGCCCATCTGACGGCCCGCGCGGGGCCCCACGTCGTCGTCGCGGTGACCGACACCGGCTGCGGCATGGATGCAGCGACGCAGGCGCGGCTGTTCGAGCCGTTCTTCACCACCAAGCCGGTGGGCCAGGGTACGGGGCTAGGCTTGGCTATGGTCTACGGGATCGTGAAGCAGAGCGGGGGCAACATCTGGGTCTACAGCGAGCTCGGACGCGGCTCGACCTTCAAGATCTACTTCCCCCAATTCCAGGGTGAGGAAGCGGCGAGTCCGGCGGCCGGCCCGGCAACCCAGTGGGGCGTCGGCAACCCGTCCAACGCGACCATCCTGGTGGTCGAGGATGAGTTCGCCGTTCGGCAGGCCGTGCGGCGCTTGCTGGAGCGGCACGGGTACCGTGTGCTGGAGGCGTCGAACGGCGGTGATGCGTTGGTCATACTCGCCGACGCTCCCGGCGGCGTGGATCTCGTGATTTCGGACATGGTGATGCCGGCGATGAGCGGACTTCAGCTCGAGCAACAGGTCCGCACCCTGCGGCCGGACCTCCCGGTCCTCCTGATGTCCGGTTACACGGAGGAGGCGATCACGCGACTGGGTCGGTCGGGCTCCCTTCCGGTTCTGATCGAGAAGCCCTTCACGGTGGAGGGCATGCTGGCCAAAGTGCGGGAGCTGCTAGCAGAGCCATTGGCGGGACTCTGATCTGCCGGCGGCACGCGGTGCGCATCGCCCGGCAGGGTGGATCGTGCGCGATGCGCCCGCCGACGCGCATCTCCCGCCAGGCGTCACAGGACCGCCGAGAGCACCACGTCGACGGTGATGGGGGTCCCGCCACTTTCCAGCCCCGCCTCGTGCAGCGCGTCGCGTAGCGACTCAACGGGAACGCGTCCGGGCTGCCCGAAGTCGATCAGGGGAACCCGCGCGCCGGGCGAGAGCTCGCGGTGGATCCCGTCACTGCCGCGGATACTCACCGGCGTATGTGCCTCGGGGGAGTCCGCCGGCGCCCGCAGCCTGACCACCTCGACCCGGTACGGCACGTTGACGACCATACCGTAGCTCGGCGTGGCCGGCGGTCCTCCGCTTGCCCGAATGGCGTCCCCAGCCACGGCGGCGAACGTCACGCTCGACCCCATGATCGCGGTGAGCTGCACCGACGCGACCGTCTCCCGAACCTGGGCGCCTGCCCGCGCGCACGGCGCCATCCCACCGACTAACGAGAGCGCGAAGAGCGGCCGAACCCACTGGCGTACCACTTGGGCTCCATTCCTGAGGTCGCCTCACCCAAGGGCAGGACTGGAGCCAGATGTCCGTGGTGATGCAAGCCATTGGCATGGTGCACGTTAAGTGACGTCGCCCGACCGGATTCCCATTCGCGTAGGTGTCGAGAAACGTGACAGCGCCAAGGCCGGTCCAAGCCGACTCATTGGCGGGCGCCGGGTTGCGGTACCCGCGGACGGGCTGTCAACTAACCGGACGTTGACGGTGGGGAGTGCTGTTGGACTTATGAGGCCGGGGTCGCGTGCGGCCGCAGGGCTTGCTTCGGCGATTGGCCCTGGTGGATTCGAACCACCATTAACGGATCCAAAGTCCGCTGTCCTGCCATTGGACGAAGGGCCAGCGCGATGACACCGCGTCGCGGCGACCGGAATAGAATCCGGCCGGCCGGGCGGGTCAATTACGAGCGCAGCCGCCCGTCGGCGGGGCCTGGAGCACCACCAGAGGGAGGTTGCGCCCGGGCCGGATCCCCTGCGCCGGCAGCGCACCGGGACAGAGGGCATCGGCGGATGCGGGCGCGACCAGGTACTCGGCCCCCGTGCGGCGCAGCGTTTCCTCCGGAGGGCCGCTCACGTCCACGTACCACGGCGCGGGCCCCGCGCCCGCCCAGTACGCGACCACCCGGTCGTCCAGCCAGAACTTCGAGTAATAGGCGAAGCGGCCGATCGCCTCGCTGCGATCGGTAATCACCACGGCCAGGCGCTGCGCCCGCCCGACCCGCGAGTCCAGCTCCCGGATGAGGCGCGACATGGCATCGAGCGAACGCTGACCGTACACGTGGGCGTACCACCCGGCGTTGAGCGCGAGCAGCAACCCGGCCGCCCACGCGAAGCGAGCGACCGGCCGCTCCCGGGCCCGCGCGGCGCCCACCGATACGGCCAGGGCGGCGGCCCCCGTGAGCGCCGCCGCCGCCCAGCCGCTGCCCAGCGAGCGCCGCAACATCCACGGCAGGGTGAGGCTCGGCGCGTCGATGCTGGTGGCGCGGGTGAGCACGAGCGGGCCGAGCGGCCCCACCGACAATACGATCATGCCGACGACGACGGCCGTCGCGACCCGACCGCCGACTCGCGCCTGCGCCATGGCGGCGACGGCGAGCAGAAGCGGGCCGACCATGAACAGGTAGCGTTCGTGCGGCCTCAGCGAGTCGTTCATGACCAGCGTGTGCCGAGCGCCGGCGGCGACGTACAGCGCGATGACCAGTGCGGCGAACGCGGTGAAGGCTAGCGTGGCCCGGTCCCCCTTTGCGCCGCGCCAGGCGCCGAGCGCCGCGGCCGCCGGCGCCGCGCCGACGCCGAGGACGAGCGAGGCGAGGAGTGCCAGGGCGACCGCCGCCGTCGGGAGTAGCGGCGGTATCAGCGGGCCGCCCAGCTCCTCGGCGTAAAACCGGCTGAGCAGGAGCTCGGAGGCGGATCCGTGCCCCTCGCCCGGAGCGAGGCTGCGCCGCGCCAGGAGCACGGCGGCGAACACCACTAGAGGGACGACTCGCGCGGCCAGAGCCGCGGCACGGCTCCCCTGCGCCGCCTTCCGGAGCTCGGCGGCCGCCCATGCGGCGGCCCCGATCGCGTAGGCGCCCACCAGCACCAGCCCGAGCGGCTTGGTGAAGTAGGCCAGGCAGAGTGCCACGCCGCAGGCGAGCCCATCCCAGGCGGAGCCCCGGGTGAGCGCCCGAAAGCAGAACCAGCTCGCCAGGACGAACAGCGGGTAGAAGAGACTCTCCTCCATGATCAGCGCCGAGTAGACGCCGCTCGGCGCGAGCGCCGACAGCGCGGCGACGGCCAGCGCGGACCGCGCGGGCGCGAACTGCCGCGCGAGTCCATATGCGGGGAACACGACCGCGCTCACGGCGGCGGCGTTGAGCGCCTGCGCCAGATGGAACGCCGCTCGGGGCGTCGCCACGAGGAACAGCGGGCTGAGCAGAGCGGGGTACAGCACCGCCGGGTAGTGGATCGCTTCACCGAACAGCACGACGGGCTGATGGAACGCGTAGGCCTTCGCCATCTGCCAGTGCAGGAGCTCGTCGCGGAAGATCCGCGGCTCCGTGATGGGCCAGGCCGCGAGCCACCGCGCGGCGGTAAGCGCCGCCCAGAGCCAGACGAGCCGTGGCGCCGGGCCGGTGAGCCGATCGCGCTCAGCGGCCATCCTCGAGCCTCCAATCCTCGCCGCCCGCGCGCCCGGCCTCCGCAGCGGCCGCACCGCGCGGGCGGGCCAGCGGGTGCCAAAGCTCCACCAAAAAGCCGCCCACCATGTGCTCGAGGTTGAGCAGGAGCATGAGGGCGGAGAGGGCGAGCGCCCGGTACGGCTCGAAGCCATACGCGCCGAGGATGGCGATCAGCACCGCGTCGCGGACGCCCACGCCGGCCACGCTGATCGGAAGCGACTGGAGGATCGAGATCAGCGCCATGGAGCCGACGAAGACCGGCGCCGGGATGGCGAGGTGCAGGGCGCGAAAGCAGAACCAGAGCCGCACCATCGTGCACGCGGCGGAGCAGAGCGTGGCCAGCCCGGCGCGAGCGCAGAGACGCGGCCGCAGCTCGAGGCTGGCGAACTGACCCGACCACCGCACGAGGGCAGCTCCCGGCCGCCGCGGCAGCGAGTGGAGCGCGGCCCGTACCAGCCAGCGCCGTGAGGCGCCGCCCATCAACGCCGGCAAGGCGACGACGACCGCCGCCGCCAAGGCGACGGCCGCGAGCACGGCCAGCGTCCGGAGCTGCTGCGGCAACAGCCGGACGAGCGCCGACAAGCCGAGCACGGCGAGCAGCGCCATGATCAGGAAATCGAACAGCCGGTCGAGCAGCACGCTGAAGAGCGCCGCCGCGAGCGGCTGGCCGCGGCGGCGCAGGTACCACGCCTTGAGGAAATCGCCCGACTGGCCGGGCGTCGCGCCACCGAGAAAGAGCCCTACGGCGTAAATGGCGGTAGCCTCGCGCAGCGGCGGGGCCTCCATGCCGAGGCCGTCCATCAGCGCGTTCCAGCGCCACGCCTTGATCGTCACCAGCACCGGGTAGAGGGCGAGCGCGAGGCCGAGCGGCGTCCACTCGACGTCCCGGAGATCGCCCAGGACGCGGGCGAGGTCGTTGGTGAGCAGGAAATAGAGGAGGATCGCGGGCCCGATGAGGCGCGGGACCCAGCGGAGGTGCGCCCTCATCGCGGGCCGGCGCTCATCCCTCGGGCCCGCGAAACCGGAGGCTGGCGATCTGCTCCGAGATGAGGCCGAACAGGAACAGCACGATCCCGCCGAGGAAGAACATCACGGTAGAGGGCGGCAGGTGCAGCCAGGGCCCCCCACGCGCCACCGACCAGCCGTAGGCTGCGGCGGCAAGCAGCTCGAGCGCGACGAAGATCGGAAAGAAGATGCGCAGCGGACTGAAGAGGGTGGCGATGCGCAGGATGATGAGCGTGAACCGCACGCCGTTGGGCAGCAGGACCTGTCCGCTCTGGCCCCCCATGCGCTTCCGCATCGCGATCGGCTCGAAGCGGACGTGATATCCCGCCTTCACGAACGCCAGGGCGCTGGTGGTGGACCAGGAGAACCGGTTGGGGAGCAGGTGGAGGAACTGGGTGATGACATCGCGCCGCATGGCGCGGAAGCCGGAGGTGAGGTCGCGCATCTCGGCGCCCACCAGGTAGGAGCCGAGCCGGTTCAGCAGCGTGTTCCCCAGCCAGCGCCCGAAGTTCTGCTGCCCGGCCCGGTTTCGCGCGCCGATGACCATGTCGTAGGAGCCGAGGTGCGCCAGGAGCCGCGGTATGTCGGCCGGGTCGTGCTGGCCGTCTCCGTCCACGATCACCACGACGTCGCCGCTGGCCGCGCGGATGCCGGTCTTCACGCCCGCGCCGTTGCCCAGGTTGTAGGGGCGGCGAATGACCCGCGCGCCGGCGGCGGCCGCCCGCGCCGCGGTCTGGTCCTGGGAGGCGTCGTCCACCACCACGATCTCCGCGCGCGGAACGCGCCGCGCCACCGCCTCGACGACGCCCGCGATGGTGGCTTCCTCGTTGAACGCGGGAACGATGACGCTCACGCTGAACGGCCAGGCGGCCGTCCGGTCCGCGTCGGGCGCGGCATCGGTCCGCGCCGGGTCGGGTGGGCTGATCGCGGCCTGCGGGCGCATCTCCGTCGCCATCAGTCTCCTCGGAGGAGCGCGCGGCGCACCGCGCCGTCCGCGTGCGGCCGGGGGCCGGAGCGGATGCCCGCGGCACGCGCCGCCGCGCCGGCCGCTCGGCGCGCCGGCTTAGAACAGGGTGTAGATGAACGGCGCAAGCGCGGAACCTTGCGCGAACACCAGCAATCCGCCGATCAGGAGCAGGCTCACGATCAGGGGGGCGAGCCACCACTTCTTGCGCACCCGCATGTAGAGCCAGAACTCCCGGGCCAGGCTGGACTTGGCCATGCCGCCTCCAGGCTCAGAACTGTCGCTCGAGGTCGCTGCGGGGCCGCCGCGGCAGCCAGGCAGTGGCCTCGGTCCGTCCCTCGGTCAGCGGGCGCCGCCCCGCCAGGCGCAGCAACCAGCCGAACGGCGTGATCACGCCGAAGTACAAGACTCCGAGCACGATAGGTGTTGTCACCCTCGAGATCGCGTGCGCGGCGCCCATCCAGACTCGCCGCACCGGGCCAAGCGCGGTGGGCGCAGCGAGGCCCGCGAGGGCAATCGCCGTGCCGAGCGCGGCCGCCGC
>DASSOD010000275.1:0-4087 GCA_035700905.1 Gemmatimonadales bacterium
CCCTCCGAGAACTACTACGTGGACCGCTTCCGCCGGAGCCCCGTCGACGAGGCGGTGACGGCGCACGTGTACGCCCGGCGCACGCTCGAGGCGGGCTTCACCACGATTCGAAATCTGGGCGCCGCGGAATACATCGACGTCGCGCTGCGCGACGCCATCAGCCGCGGCGATGTGCCGGGGCCGCGCATCGTGGCGGCCACCCTTCCGCTCAGCGCCACCGGTGGCCACGGCGACCTGAACGGCTTCTCGCCCTACCTCCGCTTCGAGCAGACCTCCGACATCGCGGACGGCGTGGACGAGATCCGCAAGGCGATCCGGACTCGGGTGAAATACGGCGCCGACGTCATCAAGATCCTCGCGACCGCCGGCGTGCTGAGCGAGGAGGAGTCGGTGGGCGCGCCCCAGTACTCGCAGGAAGAGATGAACGCGGCGGTGGAGGAGGCGGCCATGTGGGGACGCAGGGTGGCGGCGCACGCGCACGGCGCGGAAGGCATCAAGCGCGCGATCCGGGCCGGGGTCGCGAGCGTCGAGCACGCCAGCTTCATCGACGACGAGGGGATCCGGCTCGCCAGGGAGAAGGGCGCCTACCTCGTCATGGACATCTACAACGACGATTACATCCTGGCGGAGTACGCCCGCCTGGGTTATCCCGACAAGATCATCGAGAAGGAGCGGCAGGTCGGCCGGATCCAGCGGGAGAACTTCCGCAAGGCGGTGCAAGCCGGGGTGAAGATGGCGTTCGGCACCGATGCCGGCGTGTACCCGCACGGGTGGAACGCCCGGCAGTTCGCCAAGATGGTCGAATGGGGCATGACCCCGATGCAGGCGATTCAAGCCGCCACGGTGAACGCCGCCGACCTCCTCGGCTGGAGCGACAAGGTGGGCTCGCTCGCGCCGGGCCACTACGCGGATCTGGTCGCGGTGCGGGGAGATCCGCTCAAGGACGTCTCGGAGCTCGAGCGGGTGCAGTTCGTCATGAAGGGCGGCGTCGTGGTGCGGCCCGCCCCGGGACAGGCGGCGGCGGCGGCCCGCTGAGGCGCCGGCCGCGCGGACATCGGCTCTCCATCAGACGGGGGACGCGGGTTTCATGAGCGAGAAGAAGATCATCGCCGTCGCCGGCGCGACGGGCGCGCAGGGCGGCGGCCTGGTGCGGGCCATCCTCAGGGACAAGAACGGACCGTTCACGGCGCGAGCGCTCACCCGCTCCCGCACCTCCGACAAGGCCCGCGCCCTGGCCGATCTCGGCGCGGAGGTGGTCGAGGCGAACGTGGACGACCGCGCCAGCGTCGAGCGCGCGTTCGCCGGGGCCTATGCCGCCTTCTGCGTGACCTTCTACTGGGAGCACTTCTCGCCCGAGCGGGAGACGGCGCAGGCGCGCGCGCTGGCGGAGGCCGCCAAGGCCACGGGGCTCGAGCACGTGATCTGGTCCACGCTCGAGGACACGCGGCGCTGGGTGCCGCTCACCGACGACCGGATGCCGACGCTGCTGGGCCGGTACAAGGTGCCGCACTTCGATGCCAAGGGCGAGGCGGACCGGTTCTTCACCGACCTCGGCGTGCCGACCACGATCCTCCTGACCTCGTTCTACTGGGAGAACCTCATTTACTTCGGCGCCGGCCCGAAGCGCGCGCCCGACGGCGTGCTCGAGTTCATCCTCCCCATGGGCGACGCCAAGCTTCCCGCCATCGCGGCGGAGGACATCGGCAAGTGCGCGTACACGATCTTCAACCGCGGGCGCGAGTTCATCGGCAAGACGGTGGCGATCGCGGGCGAGGCCCTGACCGGTGCCCAGATGGCCGCCGCGCTCTCCCGCGCGCTGGGCCAGCCGGTGCGCCACAACGCCATGTCGCCCGACGCGTACCGCGCGCTCGGCTTCCCCGCCGCGGACGATCTGGGCAACATGTTCCAGTTCAAGCGCGACTTTCAGAGCGCCTTCGTCGGCCCGCGCGACCCCGCCATCGCGCGGTCGCTCAACCCGGAGCTGCAGACGTTCGACCAGTGGCTCGCCCGGAACAAGGACCGCATTCCGCTCGGCTGAGCTGCCGTTCGGGCCGCGCTCCGCGGAGCGCGGCCCGCCTGAAACCAAATCCCCGCCGGACGCGTCCGCTTTCGAGGCCCCATCGCACGGACGCCCCATGCCCACCACGCGTCGTGACTTCCTGCAAGCCGTCTCGCTCGGCGGGGCGTGCCTGATCCTCGGCGTGCCGATCCGCGGTGCCCGGCCCCGGCGGCTCACCGCGGAGGATGCCGCGCTCGCGCCGAATCCGTGGATCAGGATCGACTCGACGGGACGCGTCACGCTCGTCGCCCACAAGTCGGAGATGGGGCAAGGCGTGCGGACCTCGCTTCCGATGATCCTGGCCGACGAGCTCGGCGCCGACTGGCGCCGCATCGAGGTGGTCCATGCCAGGCCGGGCCCCCCGTTCCCCGACATGCAGACCTCGGGCAGCGGGAGCGTGGAGGATTCGTGGCGCCCGCTCCGGCTCGCGGCCGCCGCGGCGCGCGAGATGCTGGTGGCCGCTGCGGCGGCCCGCTGGAACGCGAGCCCGGGGGACTGCCGTGCCGCGGACGGCGCCGTCGTCCACGAGCGATCGGGCCGGCGGCTCACGTTCGGCGCGCTGGCCGCGGACGCCGCGAAGCTCCCGGTGCCCGCCGCGCCCCGCCTCAAGGATCCGAGCGAGCTTCGCCTGATCGGCCAGCGGGTGCCTGTCATAGACCTGCACGATCTGGTGTCCGGCAGGGCGGTCTACGCGGGCGACATCCGGGTGCCGGGCATGCGCTCGGCCGTGGTGGCGCGGAACCCCGCCCACGGCAAGGGGGCGCTCCGCTGGGATGACGCCCGGGCGCGCGCGGTCCCCGGGGTCGAGCGGCTGGTGCAGATCTCCTCCGGCATCGCCATCGTGGCGCGCGACACCTGGAGCGCGATCCGCGGGCGCGACGCCCTGGGCGTGGAGTGGGAGCCCGGCGACGGCGCCGTGAGCACGGCCGGCATCTGGGCGAGCCTGGAGCGCGCGCTCGATGCCGGCGGGCGGGTCGCGCGGAGCGAGGGGAACCTCGCGCGCGCGATGGCGGGGGCGCGCCACCGGATGGCGGCGGAGTATCGCTGGCCGTTCCAGGCCCACGCCGCGGTGGAGCCGCTCTGCTGCGTTGCGGACGTGCGGCCCGGCCGGTGCGAGATCTGGGCGGGCACCCAGGCCCCCAACGAGGCGCAGGCCGCGGTCGCGAAGCTGTTGGGCCTGCCGGCCGAGCGCGTCTCCTTGCACGTCACCCTTCTCGGCGGCGGGTTCGGCCGGCGGCTCGCCCACGACTACATCCTCGAGGCGGTCGAGATCTCCCGGGCGGCGGGCGTTCCGGTCCGGCTGCAGTGGACCCGCGAGGACGATATCGCCCACGACATGTACCAGTCCTGCCAGGTGAACCGCCTCGCCGCCGGGCTCGACGACCGCGGCCGGCCGGTCGCGTGGCATCACCAGGTGGGCGACCTGCACCTCTCCATGTTCGGACCGTACAACCCGAACTACGATCCGGCGGCCGGCGGCGATCCCTGGGGCGGATTCGACACGCCGTACGGGTTCGACGGGCTCAGGGTCGAGCTGGCGCTGGTCGCCTCGCCGGTGCCGACCGGCGCCTGGCGCTCGGTGACCTACCCGCCCGCGGTGATGGCGCGGGAGTGCTTCCTCGACGAGATCGCGAACGCGTTCCGGCGCGACCCGGTGGAGCTGCGGCTCGCGCTGATCCCGTCGCCCGGGCGTTTGAACGGCCGCACGCTCACGCTGGACAACGGCGACCGGCTGCGCAGGGTGCTCTCGCTCGCGGCCGAGCGGTCGGGCTGGCGCACCCCTCTCCCGCGCGAGCGGGACGGAAGACGCTGGGGCCGCGGGATCGCCTGCAACGCGTACCACCAGCGCACGATGGTGGCGCAGGTCGCCGAAGTGTCCGTCGGGGCCGCGGGCGACGTGCGGGTGCATCGCGTGGTCTGTGCGGTAGACTGCGGCCAGGTGATCAACCGGAACACGCTCGACGCCCAGGTCGAAGGCGGGGTCGCATGGGGGCTCACCGCCACGCTCAAGGGCGAGATCTCCCTGGA
>DASSOD010000276.1:0-9531 GCA_035700905.1 Gemmatimonadales bacterium
GTGACCGCCTCCACCGCGGCCGGCAAGCCCGGCCGGCTGCGCCAGCTCACCGACGAGTACCGCCGGCTCGCCGCGCGGCTCATGGCCGGCGGCGGCCCCGAGCGCGTCGCCCGGATGCACCAGCAGGGCAAGCTCGCGCCCCGGGAGCGGGTGCGGCGGCTGCTCGATCCGGACGGACCGTGGCTCGAGATCGGCCTGCTGGTCGCCTACGACCGCTACGACGGCCAGGCGCCGGGCGCGGGCGTGGTGACCGGCATCGGCACCATCGAGGGGCGCGAGGTCGTCGTGGTCGCGAACGACGCGACGGTGAAGGCCGGGTCCTGGTGGCCCGAAACGATCACCAAGATGCTGCGGGCGCAGGAGGTCGCGATGCGCCAGCGGATCCCGATCGTGTACCTGGTGGACAGCGCGGGCGTCAACCTGCCCTACCAGGGCGGCGTCTTTCCGGGGCAGTACGGCGCGGCGCGCCTGTTCTACTATAACTCGATCATGCGCCGCTACCTCCGCGTCCCCCAGATCGCGGCGGTGATGGGGAGCTGCATCGCCGGGGGCGCGTACCTCCCGGCGCTCTCGGACGTGATCTTCATGGTCGAGGGCACCAGCTTCATGGGCCTCGGGGGCCCCAACCTCGTGAAGGGCGCCACCGGCCAGACCATCGACGCCGAGTCGCTCGGCGGGGCGCGCACGCACACCGAGTTGAGCGCGGTGGCGCACTACCGCGTGGCGAACGACGCGGAATGCCTGGCGCGGATCCGGGAGTACGTGAGCCGGCTCCCGAGGGTGGACGGGGTGCAGCACCGGGTGCGCGCGCCGGCGCCGCCCGCGAGGCCCGCGACCGACCTCTACGACGTCCTGCCGCAGGACCATCGCCTCTCCTATGACGCGCGCCAGGTGCTCGCGTGCCTGCTCGACGGGGGCGGGCTGGACGAGTTCCAGCCCGAGCTGGCCCGAGAGATGATCTGCGGCCACGCGCACGTCGAGGGCTGGCCCGTCGCGGTGATCGCGAACCAGCGGGGGATCGTCAAGGGACGCCCGGGCGAGCGCCCCCGCTTCGGCGGCATCATCTACACGGAGAGCGCGGAGAAGGTCGCCTACTTCATCGAGACCGCCAACCGGGAGCGCATGCCGCTCCTCTTCGTGCAGGACGTGAGCGGGTTCATGGTCGGCGCGGAAGCGGAGCAGTCGGGCATCATCCGGGCCGGGGCGCGATTCGTGGAGGCGATGGCCACCGCGGTCGTGCCCAAGCTGGTGCTCACCGTGAACCACGCCTCCGGCGCGGGGTACTACGCCATGGCGGGGCAGGGGTTCGATCCCGACTTCATCCTCACCTGGCCCACGGGGCGCATGGGGGTGATGGAAGGGGAGTCCGCCGTCATGGCCGTCCACGGCCCCGAGATTCAGAAGGCGCAGAAGTCGGGCGGTCCGCTCCCGCCGGAAAAGCAGGAGGCGGTGGAGGCGATGCGCGCGGATTACGAGCACCAGCTCGACGCCCGATTCGCCGCCGCGCGCGGGTTCGTGGACGCGATCGTCGCGCCGGAAGAGACCCGCGATCAGCTCGCCTTCCTGCTGCGCGTCACCGCCAACTACGCCGGCCCCCACCTCGGGCCGTTCGTGCTGCCGCCTCTCGACGCTCTCACCCAGTGATCGATCGAATGTCTCCTTCGCGTATTGGGCCGCTGGTCCTCGGCCTGCTCGCGGCGTGCGCCGGTTCGCGGCCGAGCGCGCCCGCGCCCGAGCCGGCTCCCGCTTCCGCGCCGGCGCCGGAACCGTCCTCGGGAGCGCCCGCGACCCCGGAGCCGGCGCCGCCGCCTCCGGCCAAGCCGAACATCGACCCGGGCCCGCGAGTCCGGGCCGACGCCGTCATTCGGCCCGACTCCGCCCTCGCGAGCGAGCCCAAGCGGATCGCGCCGCCGGAGCTCGCCTACGCCCGCGGCCTCATGGCGCTGGCCTCGACCGGCGTGGACCAGTTCCAGCGGGCGCACCCCGAGGCCGACGGCCGCGGCATTCTCCTCGCCATTCTCGATACCGGAATCGATCCCACGGTGCCCGGGCTGGTGACCACCTCGACCGGCGAGCGCAAGGTGATCGAGCTGCGCGACTTCTCCGGCGAGGGACTGGTGTCGCTCGAGCGGGCCACGGTGCGCGGCGACACCGTCGCGGTCGGCGGGCGCAGGCTCGCCGGCTACTCCCGCGCGGCGGCGCTCGGCACCGAGCCGCCCTGGGGCGGCGTCATTCGGGAGATCGGGCTGGGCGAACCGCCCGCGTCGGATCTCAACGGCAACGGCACCGTGGGAGACACGCTGCCCGTTGTTGTGGTGCGCGCGAGCGACGGCTGGGTGCTGTTCGCCGACACCGACGGCGACGGCTCGCTCGCGAACGAGAAGCCGATCCGCGACTTCGCCGTGGCGCAGGAGACCTTCGGCTGGCACCCGCGGGGGCGGCCGGCGCCGCTCGCGGTGGCGGCCAACTTCTCCCAGAACGGCGACCGGCCGGCGCTCGATCTGTGCTTCGACAACAGCAGCCACGGCACGTTCGTGGCAGGCGTCGCGGCGGGCCACGACATCTACGGGGTGCGGGGGTTCGACGGCGTCGCGCCCGGCGCGCAGCTCATCGGCCTCAAGATCGCCAACAACGCGCAGGGCGGGATCACCACCACCGGCAGCATGATCCGCGCGCTCGACTACGCGATTCGGTTCGCGGAGCGGCGGCGGATGCCGCTCGTCCTCAACATGAGCTTCGGCGTGGGCAACGAGCGCGAGGGGCAGGCGCGCATCGACGCGATGATAGACTCGGTCCTCGCGGCCCATCCGGGCCTCGTGTTCGCCGTGAGCGCGGGCAACGACGGGCCCGGCATCTCGACCGTCGGATTCCCCGGATCGGCCGCGCGCGTGCTGACCGCCGGCGCCACGCTGCCCGGCGTGTTCCTGCCGCGGTCGTTCGGCGGTCCCTCCCCCGACCAGCTCGCCTCGTTCAGCTCGCGCGGCGGCGAGTTGCCCAAGCCGGACGTGATCGCGCCCGGGTTCGCCTACTCTACCGTGCCCCGGTTCGATGCGGGCAACGAGATCAAGGAGGGCACCAGCTTCTCCTCGCCGCACGTCGCCGGGCTGGTGGTGCGCCTGCAGTCGGCGCTTCGCGCCGAGCGGCTCGCGGCCGACGCGCGCACCATCAAGCAGGCGCTCATGGTCACCGCGCGGCCGCAGGGCGACTTCGCGTTCATCGCGGAGGGCGCGGGCGTGCCGGACATCGGCGCGGCGCTCGCGTGGCTCCGGCAGCGACATGCCGTGCCCGAGGTGTCGGTACGGCCGAAAGGCCAGCCCGCGGGCACCGCCGCCTACCGCGACCGCGGGCTCGCCTCGCCCGCCGACACGCTGCAAGCCTTCGAGATCCTGCGCCCGACGGCGGGCGGCCCCGCGAGCTTCACCCTTCGCTCGAACGCTCCCTGGCTGGTCGCGCCGCGATCGGTCAGCGTGAGCGGCGCCAGCGGAAGCGTGACGCTGCGCTACCGGGCCAGCGCCCTCCGGCGTCCCGGCGTGTACGCCGGCGTGGTGACCGGGTGGACCTCGGATACGCTGGCGGGGCCGGCGTTCCGGCTGGTCAACACCATCGTGGTTCCCGAGCCGGCCGCGAGCGGCGAGCTGCTCCCGGCCGCCCGGCTCGAGCCTGGCGGCGAGCGCCGCGCGTCCTTCCTGGCCGCCAGCGCGCGACCGTTCGTCGTCCGGGCGTCCACCTGGAGCCCCCTCCAGGCCGCCGTCGCCTACCTGCACGAGCCGGACGGCATGCCGTACCGGAACGGCCAGCAGCTCGAGGTCGGCGCCGACTCGGGCGCGGGGGTCTTTCGGGTGGACGCGCGCGACGTCGTGCCCGGCGCCTACGAGCTCGTGCTTGGCGGCTTCCCGGTGGGCGTCGCCACGGTGAGCGCACGGGTCGCGCAGGCCCCGTTCCGGGTGGCGGCTCGCGCATCGGGCGACGCCGTCACCGCCGCGCTCTCGAACGTCACCTCGGCCCCCGTGCGCGCGAGGCTGGGTCTCGCGGCCGCCGGAGCCGAGCGGGAGCAGCCGATCGAATCTCGGGGGGGCGACACCGTGCGCATTCCGCTCCGCGCCCCCGGTTGGGCGCGGCTGGCCACGGTGGACATCATGATGGACCCCGCGCAGTGGGAGCGATTCACCGACTTCGGCATGACCCTGGTCGATTCCACCGGGGCACAGGTGGGCAAGCTGCCGCTCAACTACGCGGTCGGGCGCCTCCGCACGGCCGTATCGCCGACTGCGGGCGGGCTGCCGCTCGAGCTCCAGCTCTTCCCCGGCCTGGCCGAGCCGGGCTCGACGGAAGCCTGGCGCGCGCGCGTGACGGTCCGATTCTACCCGGACAGCGCGGGGCGGCTCGCGGCGGCCGCCCGGACGCCGACCGCGGTCGAGCTGGGCCCGCGGGAGAGCAGGAGCGTGTCGCTCACCGCCCCGGCGCCCGTCGGACCGCCCGGCGAGGGCTTCCGCCCGTTGCTCGTGCTGGTCGCCCGCGTGGGCGAGGAGCGCTGGACCCGCGAATTCGCCGCGCAGGAGTGACGGGGTGAGCCGGCGGGTGGTGCGGGTCGCGGCGGGACAGGGGTTCTGGGGCGACTGGCTGGAAGCGCCCGTGCGCCAGGTGCAGGGCGGGCCGATCGACTACCTGATGATGGACTATCTCGCCGAGGTCACCATGTCCATCATGCAGAAGCAGAAGTCGCGCGACCCGGCGGCGGGCTACGCGCGCGACTTCGTGCCGCTCATGGAGCGGATTCTCCCGGAGCTCGTCGCCAAGGGCATCCGCGTGACCTCGAACGCGGGCGGGGTGAATCCGCGCGGCTGTGCCGAGGCGGTGTTGGAGGCGGCGCGGCGGCTGGGGCTCGCGGGGAAGCTGCGCGTCGCGCTGGTCACGGGCGACGACATCCTGCCGCGCCTCGATGAGCTCCTGGCGAAGGGTCATGCGCTCCGCGACCTCGACACCGGCCGGCCGCTCGCCGAGGTGCGTGACCGGGTCCGTTCCGCCAACGCGTACCTCGGCATGGCGCCGATCGTCGAGGCGCTCCGGGGCGGGGCCAGCGTCGTCGTGACGGGACGGGTCACGGACACCGGCCTCACCCTCGGGCCGCTGGTGCACGAGTTCGGGTGGCGCTCGGACGACTGGGACCGGATCGCTGCCGGCACAGTGGCGGGGCACATCATCGAGTGCGGGGCGCAGTGCTCCGGCGGCAACCTGCTCAAGGGCTGGCAGCGGGTGAAGGGGTTGGAGAATCCGGGCTTCCCCATCGTCGAGGCCTCGCCGGACGGGACCTTCGTGGTCACCAAGCACCCGGGGACAGGCGGCGTGGTCTCCGTCGCGTCCGTGACCGAGCAGCTGGTGTACGAGATGGGAGACCCGGCCGGCTACATCACGCCGGACGGCGTGGCCGACTTCACCACGATACGATTGCGACAGGCGGGGAAGGACCGGGTCCAGGTGAGCGGCGTTCGCGGCCGCCCCCGGACCGGCATGCTCAAGGTCTCGATCGCGTGGTTCTATGGTTACAAGGCGGTGGGGACGCTGGTCTACGCCTGGCCCGACGCCTACGCCAAGGCCCGGGCCGCCGACCGCATCCTCCGCGCTCGGCTGAAGGACCTGGGACTCGAGTTCGAGCAGGTGCTCACGGAGTACGTCGGCGCGGACGCAACCCACGGACGCCTGGCCGGCGCGCCCAGCGCGGACACGCCGGAGGTGCAGCTCCGGATCGGCGTCCGGGCGCGTGACCGGGCGCCGGTGGAGCGCTTCACCCGGGAGATCGCCCCGCTCGTGCTCACCGGCCCGCCGAGCGTCACCGGATTCGCCGGCGGGCGGCCGCAGGTGGAGGAGATCGTGGCGTACTGGCCTGCGCTGATCGACCGGCGGGAGATCGAGCCCCACGTCTCGGTCGAGATCGTCGCCGCATGAGGCGGAGCGCGCGATGGCCGTGACGCGGACCGGGACGGTGCCGGTGCAGCTCCGGTGGCTGGCGCACGCGCGCTCCGGCGACAAGGGCAACACGGCCAACGTGGGCCTGATCGCGCTCGAGCCGGAGCTCTACCCGCTGCTCGCACGCGAGGTGACCGCCGCCCGGGTGGCGCGGCACTTTCGCGGGATGGTGAGCCGGGTGGAGCGGTTCGAGCTGCCCAACCTCAACGCGCTCAATTTCCTGCTCCACGACGCGCTGGACGGCGGCGGGACGATCTCGCTCAAGACCGACGCGCAGGGCAAGGTCTACTCCACGGCGCTGCTCCGAATGGAGATCCCCGTGCCGCGCGCGGTGGCCCGCCGATTCGCGGGGGGCAAGCGATGACCGGGCCGCTGCGGTCGGACTGCGCGCATGGCGTGCTCGCCCTGACCCTCGACCGTCCGGACCAGCGGAACGCGCTCAGCACCGAGCTGATCGAGGCGCTGCACGCGGCGATGGAGGCGGCCGAGCTGGATCCGGGCGCGCGGGTCGTGACCATCACCGGCGCCGGTCGCGACTTCTGCGCCGGCGCCGACCTGGCGGAGCTGCTCGCCTCCGCCGATCGCTCGCTGGACGAGAACCAGGCGGGCGCGCTCCGGCTCGGCGAGCTCTTCCTGAGGATGCGCCGGCTCCCCAAGCCGGTGCTGGCGCTGGTGCGCGGCCACGCGCTCGCGGGCGGGTGCGGCCTCACGACCGCATGCGACCTCGTGCTCGCGGCGGAGAGCGCGCGGTTCGGCTACCCCGAGATTCAGCGGGGGTTCGTGCCCGCGATGGTGCTGGCGCTGCTTCGCCGCCACGTGGGCGAGCGGGTCGCGTTCGAGCTCGCCGGTACGGGCCGGATCCTCTCCGCGGCGGAGGCGCGGGACCTCGGCCTGGTGACGCGCATGGTGCCCGACGACCGGTTCGACCTGGAGGCGGCGGAGCTCGCGGGCCGGCTCGCCGCCGGAAGCGCCACCGCGCTCGCGCTCACCAAGCAACTCCTCTACGAGCTCGACGGCCGCGCTCTCGAGGAGGGCATCCGCCTGGGCGCACGGGTGAATGCGGTGGCGCGCGCCACGCCCGATTTCCGGGAGCAGGTCGCCCGTTTTCTCCAACGATGACGGCATGGAAGCAGGGGCTCGGCGCGCTCGGGGTCCTCCTCGCCGCCGGGGCCGTCCTGCTCGAGAGACCCGCGCTGGTGTGGGCGGCCATCGGCCTGCTTGCCGCATCCGTACTATTGCGGGTACTCGACCGGGTACGGTCCCGGCGGCGGGACGGCGCGCGAGACGCCATGTCCGATCGCCCGGACGAGTGACCGGACAGGGTGGCGCGGACAGGTCCTGCGCATTAGAAATGAACGACTTAGATGTAGGTGCGGTTGGCAGAGAGTTTGCGTGACGGCCCGGCGCCGAATCCGATCGTTCGTGGCGATCCGACTCAACGAGCACCGGGAAACAAGGAGGCAGGGCAATGAAGGGTACTATGTGGAAGGGGGCGGCGGTGGCGGGTCTCCTCGTCGCGGCTGCAGCCGGCAGTGCGGAAGCGCAGGTTCCGATTCAATTCGGCATTGGTGGTGGGGTGACTATCCCGGGCGGGTCCACCAGCGACTTCCTGAAGACCGGGTGGAACGCTCAGGCGCTGGTGCGGTTCAGGCCGGCAGCGAGCCCGGTCGGCTTCCAGATCGACGGCATGTATCAGGAACTCAAGTTCGATCCGAGCGGCGGCAAGGACCAGATCATCAGCGGCACCGGTAACCTGGTCTACAGCTTCCCCGTTTCGGCGGAGACCCAGTTCCGCCCCTACATCATCGCGGGCGGCGGGATCTACAACATCAACCCGAAGCCCGACGTGGGACCCGACATCAGTTCTCAGACGAAGTTCGGCATCAACGCGGGCGCCGGATTCGACATCAACGTCAGCCGGGTCACGGTTTACGCCGAAGGTCGGTTCCACAACGTCTTCATCAGCAACGGGGACGATGCCAAGCTGATCCCCATCACCGTCGGCCTGAAGTTCGGCGGCCGCTAATCCCCCGGACTCGCCATTCCAGACTGCCTCACCCCCCCGGGTGAGGCAGTTTGCATTCAGGCTAGTGGGGGCGGGCTTGACGAGCGGACCTCCGATCACCAATCGTTGGGAAAGCGGTGGCGCGCGCGTCGCCCGACGCGCGGTGTCGCACCGGTGCGATGGGGGGACCGATATGATTTCGTGGCGATCGTTCGGGCTGGCTCTCGCGTTGGGCGCGGCGCTCCCCGGGGTGGCCGCCGCGCAGTCCCCGTTCACCTTCGGCCTGGGCGGCAGCCTGAACGTGGGAGACGGGAGCACCGGCACCCTGGGCGACGGCTCGCTCTTCTCGTCCTGGCAGGGGATGGGTCTCCTGCAGATCCGCCCGTTCAGCTCGCGGTTCGGCTTCCAGCTGGACGGCACCTACCAGGCGTTCAGCCCCGCCGGGCTCGTGACCCGGCAGCAGTTCAACGGCACGGCCAACGTCCTTTACGAGTTCGGCCGCACCCGCACCTCCAAGGTGGTGCCCTACGTGATCGGGGGGGCGGGGGTGTACAGCTTCGCCGGCCGCGGCGCCGACGGGAACGCCTACCACTTCGGCCTGAACGGCGGGGCCGGCCTCAACCTCCGTCTCTTCGGCCCGGGATCGTTCTTCCTGGAGAGCCGGTTCCACAACGTGTTCAACGCCGGCCTCGACACCGACGGGACCGGGGCCTCGGCCCGCCTCATCCCGATCACCGCAGGGTTCAAGTTCAGCGGCCCCTGAGCCCGGCGCGGATTGTGCGCCGCATCGCTGCGCCCGCGTAACCTCCGTACCCAACTTCGGATCGCCTCCCCGACCGGCCTTCGGGCCGGCCGCGGGGGCCGGCGTGCCCGCCATCCGGCGGCCGCCGGAGGAATCCGCTTGCGGAGGGTAGGTGCATGCAGCGTAGCTGGTGGTGGATGGGTGTGTGCCTCGTGGTTGGGCTTGGGATTCCCGCGTCCGGCGCCGTCGCCCAATCGTCGTACAACTCCTCGTCGTCGGATCGGTCGTCGAGCTCGCCGGTGAAGTTCGGCATCGGTGGCGGGCTGGCGATCCCGATCAGTCACTTCAAGGATCAGAACAAGCTCGGATGGCAGGGGCAGGCGTTCGTGCGGTTTCGGCCGGGCCGGAGCCCGGTCGGCTTCCAGGTGGACGGCAATTACATGCAGCTCCCGTACTCGGACAGCTTCGTGCGCATCACCGGTCCTGGGAAGCGTCAGATCATCAGCGGCACCGCCGACATCGTCTTCGCGATCCCGACCTCGGACGAAACCCGCTTCAAGCCCTACATCCTCGGGGGGGCCGGTATCTACTACGTCAAGAACAACAACGACACCGGGCGAGACCCGCACGTCACCAAATTCGGCTTGAATGGCGGCGTGGGATTCGACGTGGGCGCGGGACCCGTGGTGTTCTTCGCCGAGGGGCGGTTCCACAATCTTTTCACCGGAACGCTGGACGACATCGGATCCACGTCGGACCTGAGCCTCATCCCGGTCACGGTCGGGATCAAGTTCGGGGGGCAGTAGTCCGACTCTGGTCC
>DASSOD010000277.1:0-5291 GCA_035700905.1 Gemmatimonadales bacterium
CGCCGAAGTGCATCGCGTTGAGCCGCGCGTGGAGCTGCTGCAGCCGGTGCAGCATCGCCAGGTCGCCGGGGCGAGGCCGCTCCGGCGGCCGCTGCAGCGGCGGCCGGGGGGCGTACCGCTCCACCGGAAACGCGAGGAACACGCGCTCCGCCCGGCGCCGCTCGGAGCGGCAGAGCCGCGGGTCGAGGAAGCGCACGATGGCCGCCAGCACCGGGTCGGGCGCGTGGGCGTAACCGCGGTGGAGCCGCAGCACCAGCCGGGCGCTGAGGCTCACCATCACCGTGCGGTTGGTGTGGGTCCGGACGGCCGCGACCTCCCGGAGGCCGAGCCGGCCGAGGCGGTACGCCAGCAGGTCGTCCGGGGCGGCGAGCAGCGAGACCGATGACACGGCTACACCCCCTCGGCCACGGAGACGACCGGCTCGGTGGCGCCCTGCCGGGTGAAGCTGAAGCGGTCGGATGAGACGAACCGTCCGGCGGACGCGTCCCAGCGCCAGTGCTGGATGTGAATCACGGCCTGTTCGATGCGAATGACGTTGAAGACGGACGGGCGGCCTCCGCGCACCCGGAAGCTGTGCGTGCCCGACGTGCTCACGGCCACGCGGCCCTCGAGCTGCCCCGCGCCCTCCTGGTGATCGTGCCCGCAGAGCACCAGCTCCGCGCCGGTGGCGAGGAGCCGCCGGTGCGCGGCGCGCCAGCGCGCCAACCCCATGCGCCGCGAGATGCTGCCGGCGAGCACGTTGTGGTGGATGACGAGCACCCGCGCCGCATCGGCCGGCGCGCGGCTGAACACCCTGCGCGCGTGATCCGTCTCCC
This sequence comes from Gemmatimonadales bacterium, assembly GCA_035700905.1. Taxonomy (GTDB): domain Bacteria; phylum Gemmatimonadota; class Gemmatimonadetes; order Gemmatimonadales; family GWC2-71-9; genus DASQPE01. The sequence continues at coordinate 816 of DASSOD010000277.1, forward strand.
GGCGCGGCAGGTGCCCCTTCACCGACAGGTCGTTGGGGTTCCAGGTGAGCGAGCCGGGCACGACGCCGTAGCTGCTCAGCGCGCCGACCATCACCAGCCCGGGCAGCTCCAGCACCGGGCGGAGGTCGGGAAAGTAGTGCAGGTACTTCTCGTACTTCACCCGCTCGCCGCGGAGCCCGAGCGGGCTGCGCCACCACTCCACGTCGTGATTGCCCGGCACCACCAGCGTCGGCGCGTGCTCGCGCATCCGCTCGACGAACACCAGCGCCCGCTGATATTCCCCGTGCCGCGCGCGCTGCGTGAGGTCGCCCGAGACGGCGATCGCGCTGGCCTCGATGGTGGGGACGAACCGCTCCAGCTCGTTCACCTGCCGCAGGTCCGCGTGGCCGCCGAAGTGCAGGTCCGAGATGTGGACCAGCATGATCGGGTTCACCACACGGCCCGGATGCGGTAGGTGAGCGTCGCCTGGCCGCGCGCCGGCACGGGCACGCGGAACTGGACCAGCGTGGCGGAGACCTTCTCGGCGGGCACCGAGCTGGAGAGGACGCTCCACTCCCCCGCGCGCGCCTCCTGCACCGTGATGGTGGCCGCCGAGTCGGTCGCGTTCGTGAGCGCGACCTCGTACGCGGCTTCCGCCCGGGTGCGGACACCCGCGGCGGAGCTGTCCCGCTCGGTGCGGAAGTCGGTCTGGCGGCGCCGCGCGGTGAGATCGAACGCCTCGCCCGCGCGCAGCACGAGGTCCTTGCCCGCCGGGGTGTGGTCCAGCGACGCCTCGCCCACCAGCTGGAGCCGCTTTTCCGCGTCGCGGCGGAAGAGCTGCGCCGTGCCGCGGGGGAGCGGCGTATCGCCGAACGCCGACTTTCGCGGCCGCGCCAGCGTGTAGGTGAGCTGCACCGGCACCTCCTCCGGCTCGCCCCGCTCCTGGAAGATCCCGAACACCGGCTCGTGCCGCACGACGTACTCGCGGGTGACCGCGGCGCTCGCGTCATCGAACAGCGGCAGGCTGCTGGTGCCGCCCTGCCGGAGCGACCAGCGCCCGGGGAGCGTGTACAGGTGCGCTTCCTCTATCCGCTCCTCCGCCGGCGCCGCCTTCGCGGCGGCCATCGCCCGGAGGTTTTCGTTCGCGTCGAACGCCCCGGGGCGGGGCTGCGGCGGCGCGATGGTTCCCGCCAGGAGCTGCAGCTCGGCGCTGTCGGCTCGGAGCGTCCGCGACGTGATCACGGCCACGCCTTTCACCCGCGCGGACGATCCGCCGAGCACCACCTGGTAGCCGGCCCGCCAGTGCGCGCCCGCGGTGAAGTACGCGAGCCCGAGCGCCGGCCTCGCCTGGGGAGAGCGGAGCCGCAGCTCGAGCGTCGGCTCGAACAGGACGTCCTCCGGCCAGCGAATCAACCCTGGGCGCTGGAAGAGCACGGTGCCGTCGTCCAGCCGCCACCGCTCCGGGTCCATGCCGACCAGCGTGGCCGTGATCGGAACCGGCGGATAGCTCTGCGACTGGAAGGTGAACTTCCGCCCCACCGCGCGGCGGAGGCTGTTCTGCTCGCCCACCACGGAGTCGTACCGCGCCTCGAGCAGCGTGATGCTCGTGTCCAGCGGCAGCAGCGACCCCGGCTCGAGCACGCCCGGCGTGAGCCGGTGGGTGGACTCCCCCTTGGGCACCTGCACGGGAAAGGTCCGCCGCACCAGCACGCGGCCGTCGTTATAGATGGTGAGGCTGGTCTGGGCGGACAGGCGGAGGGGCGGACAGGTGGACAGCACGGCGGCGCAAACGCCCGCGCGCATCACCCACCGCGCAGCGGCACGCGCCCCCGCGTCTCCGCTCCGCTCCCTCACCCGCACATCCCATACGAACACATCGCTCCCCCCTTCCGCGCTCCCCCTCAATCCATCTCCGCCTTCCATCTTCCGCCTTCCGCCTTCCGCCTTGCGCCTTGCGTCTTGCGCCTACTTCCTCATGAACTCCATCGCCACCCGAGCGGCGATCCGCCGCACGATCACGTACGTCACGAGCACCGCTACCGCCCCCAGGATGCGCGCGTTGGGCTCCGGCGGGGTGCGGAGCGCGACGTAGATCCCCATGAGCAGCGTCGCGAGGAGCGCGGCGCGGGAGGCCACCTTCCGCGCGCGTCCCTCGCGTTCCCAGCGGCACTCGGGACAGAGCGCGCCCCACGCGAGTCCCGGCACCCGCCGGCCGCACTTGGCGCAGGGGACCTCAGGCAACCCGCTTGGCGACAGCACCGCCGAACTCCTGCGTGCTCGCGGTCCCGCCGAGGTCGCGGGTCCGGATGTTCTGCCGCACGATCACGTCCGCGATCGCCTGCCGGATCCGGTGCGCGCGCTCCAGCTCGCCCACATGGTCCAGCATCATCGCCGCGGCGAGGATCTGCGCCGACGGATTGGCGACCCCCTGCCCCGCGATGTCCGGCGCGCTGCCGTGCACCGCCTCGAAGATGGCCGCCTTGGTCCCGATGTTGGCGCCGGGCGCGAGGCCGAGCCCGCCCACCAGCCCCGACACCTCGTCGCTCAGGATGTCGCCGAACATGTTGGTGGTCACCATGACGTCGAACTGCTCGGGCCGCATCACGAGCTGCATCGCGCAGTTGTCCACGATGATGTCGTTCGAGGCCACCCGGCCGGCGTACTCCTGCGCGATGCCGCGCCCCACCTCGAGGAAGAGCCCGCTCACCATCTTGAGGATGTTGGCCTTGTGGACGATGGTGACCTTCTTGCGGCCGTGCTTCACCGCATACTCGAAGGCGTAGCGCACGATCCGCTGGCAGCCGTTGCGGGTGACGATCGCCATGGACTCGCCCACCGCGCGGGGATCGTCGGCCACCTGGACGAAGTGCTCCACGCCGATGTAGAGCCCCTCCAGGTTCTCCCGCACCAGCACGATGTCCACGTTCTCGAACCGGCCGCCGGGCACGATCGTGCGCGCCGGGCGGATGTTGGCGAACAGCTCGAATTCCTTCCGCAGCCCCACGTTCACCGAGCGGAACCCGGTGCCCACGGGGGTGGTGAGCGGGCCCTTGAGCGCCAGCGCGTTCTTCCGGATGCTGTCCACCGTCGCGTCCGGGAGCGGCGTGCCCGTCGCGTCCACCGCCGCCATGCCCGCCAGCTCCTCGTCCCAGTGGAACCGCAGCCCCGTCGCCTCGAGCACCTTCACCGTCTGCGCGGTGACCTCCGGCCCGATGCCGTCGCCGGGGATCAGCGTGACGTCGTAGGTCATTCGCCCGGCGTGTCGACCGGGAGCACCCGGGCGAGCGCGGCGGCGAGCGCCTCCGGCGCGGTGGCGCCGTGGCCGCTCGCGAGCGTGCGCCACGCGACCGCGCCCGAGCGCGCGTCGGCCAGCGCGAGCGCCAGATCGGCGCGCAGGCCGCTGCTGTCGCGCACCCAGGCGAGCGACGCCGGCACCATGGCGTAGCGTCCGCCGGTCACGGCCACGAGGCTCCTGAGCGAGCTCCGGAGCGGATCGGGCACCCGCTTCATCTTTGGCGAGCGGAGCACCGCCTGGCCCATGCGGTCGGGCTCGGGCACGAGGCCGGGGTTGCGCCGCGCCATGCGCCGAAGCGCCGGCGGCGTCACCCAGCTCACCTCGGGGGCCCGCGACTCGAATGCGTCCGCGATGATCGAGTCGGCGAGGCCGAGCACGCGGCGCCCGCGGTACGCCGCGAACGCCGTGTCGGCGGCGAGCGCGGGATCCGCCACGGCGAGCGTGAGCGGAAGGAGCGCCACCGACTCGCCCGCGAGCGCCGCGGCGGCGAAGCCCTGCGCCGGCTCCTGCGCGGCGGCGGATGCCGCGCCGAGGAGGCAGGCCGCGAGGAGCAGCGACCACCGGCCGTGCGTGAGCGCGGATGACGGGAAGGACGACGTGGCGCGAATGGGCGACCTCGGGCAGTGGAGCGTGACGGCCGACCGGGGTCCGGGCGAACCTGCGGCAAAACCTAATCGGTGCGTGGGGGAAAAGGTACGCGCGCGGACGCTACTCGAGCGACAGTCCGCCGTCTACCGTGATGGTCTGGCCGGTGATGTGCCGCGCCTGATCGGAGCAGAGAAACGCCACCACGTGCGCGATGTCCCCCGGCTCGGCCACGCGGCCGAGGATCGAGCACTTCTGGGCGCGCTCGATCACTTCCTTCGGCAGCATGCTCATGCGCTCGGTGCGCACGAAGCCGGGCGCCACCGCGTTCACGTTCACGTTCGACGGCCCGAGCTCCACCGCCGCGGCGCGGGTGAGGCCGAGGAGCGCCGCCTTGCTCGCCGCGTAGTTGGAGACGCCGAAGCCTGGCCGCTCCGCCTGGTGCGCGCTCACGCTCACGATCTTGCCGTAGCGCTGGCGCCGGAACGCCGGGGCCACCGCGCGGATGCAGTTGAACGCGCCGGTCACGTTGGTGTCGAGCACTTCGCGCCAGGCGTCGTCGGTCATGCGCCAGAGCGCGCCGTCGTTCGCGATGCCGGCGTTGTTGACCAGGATGT
>DASSOD010000278.1:0-2670 GCA_035700905.1 Gemmatimonadales bacterium
TTCGTGGAGCCGTGGGACGACGCCTTGCTCGAGGAGGCGTTCGCGCGCGAGCTGGACCGCGCGGGGCAGGTCTTCGTGGTCCACAACCGGATCGAGACGATCGAGACCATCGCGGCCCGGGTGCGGGCGCTCGCGCCGCGCGCGCGGGTGGGCGTGGCGCACGGGCAGATGCCCGCCGACGACCTCGAGGACGTGATGCGCCGCTTCGTCGCGGGCGAGGTGGACATTCTGGTCTCCACCATGATCGTCGAGTCCGGCCTCGACGTGCCCAACGCCAACACGATGGTCGTGCACGACGCCCATCGCTTCGGCCTGGCGCAGCTCTATCAGCTTCGCGGCCGGGTGGGCCGCAGCCACCGCCGGGCGTACTGCTATCTCCTCGTGCCGGACTCGATCGACGCCGACGCCGAGGATCGCCTCAAGGTGCTGGAGCACCACACCGACCTCGGCGCCGGCTACCGGATCGCGCTCAAGGACCTCGAGCTGCGCGGCGCCGGCAACCTGCTCGGCTCGGAGCAGTCGGGCCACGCGCAGGCGGTGGGGTTCGACCTGTACATGCGCTGGCTGGAGGAGACGGTGCGCGCGCTCAAGGGGCAGGGCGGCCCCGAGCAGCCGGCGCCGCCCGACGTCGTGCTCGACCGCCCCGCGCACCTGCCGGACGGCTACGTCGCCGATGACGACGTGAAGCTCGACCTCTACCGGCGACTGGCCCGGAGCGCGCACTCCGGCGATATTGACGGGCTGCGCGACGAGATGCGAGAGCGGTTCGGCCCGCTCCCCCCCGAAGCCGAGACCCTCCTCGACATGGCGCGGCTCCGGGTCACCGGCGCCACCCTCGGGCTCCAGCACATCCTGGTTCGGGGCGACGAGGCGCGCCTCACGTTTCGCGCGGGGACGCAGCCCCGGCTGGCGGGCCTCACCCAGGCGCTCGACGACGTGCAGTTGGCGGCCGAGGTGCGCCGCACAGTCCCCCTCTCGCTGCGGCTCCTCCGCCTGGGCGGCGAGCCGATGATCCCCGCGCTGGTGCGGGCGCTCCGCGCGGTGCTGCAGTAAGGTCCTTCATCCGGAGTGTTCATGCGTCGTTTGCTTCTCGCGTCGCTCGCCGGCCTGGCCGCGTGCGGCAACTTTCGGGAGACGTTCACCGCGCGCGGCGGCGTGGCGGCCGAGGCCGGGAGCCTCAAGCTCACCTCGGAGCGCCTCGCGAAGATCCTGACCGGCCCGCGCGGCCTGCGGCCCTCGAAGGACGCCGCCGCATACGTCGCGAACCTCTGGGTGGACTACGCGCTCTTCGCGCAGGCGGCGGCGTCCGGTAAGCTGCCGGCCGACTCGGCCAGCGCGGTGAAGGCGCTCTGGCCCGAGCTGGCCGAGATCCGCACCAACCACTGGCACGACAGCCTCATGGCGAGGCGCCCGCAGCCCAGCAACGCGTCGGTGGACAGCCTCTACAACGGCGACCAGGTCCGCGTCTTCCAGCACATCCTCTTTCAGGCGCCGGCCAACGCCAAGCCGGAGCTCAAGGCGGCGGCCAGAAAGAAGGCCGAGGCCACGCTGGCGCAGCTCAAGCGCGGGGCGGACTTCGACCAGCTCGCCTCGGAGTTGTCCGACGATCCCGGCAGCAAGCGGGACGCCGGGTACCTCCCGCCCAGCCCGCGGGGGAGCTTCGTCGGGTCGTTCGACAGCGCCGGCTGGGCGCTCGCGCCCGGGCAGATGACCGGCGTGGTCGAGAGTCCGTTCGGCTACCACATCATCAAGCGCCCCGCCGCCGACGCCGTGCACCAGCGGCTCGTGGCGTTCCTCGGCCGGAGCGGCGGACAGCACGCGGACTCGGCCTACATGGAGGGCCTGGCGAGCGCGAGCGGGCTCACGGTGCAGAAGGAGGCGCCGGCGGAGATGAAGGCGGCGCTCGCCCGGGCCGAAGCGCCGCTCAGGTCCACGGACAAGCTCGCCACGTACAAGGGCGGCTCGTTCACCGTGGGCGACTTCATGCGCTGGGTGCGCGCGCTCCCGCCGCCCTACTACGCGCAGCTCAGGACGGCGAACGACACCATGCTCAGCGCGTTCGCCCGGGTGCTCACGCTCAACACGCTGCTCCTGCGGCAGGCGGATTCCGCGAACGTGCAGCCCACCCCGGACGAGTGGAAGCAGCTGTACGCGCGCTACACGGCGTTGACCGACAGCCTCAAGGCGGACATGGGCCTCGCGTCCGACAGCGGGACCAAGGCCGGCGCGACCGACGCCGGGGCCAAGGTGGAGCGGTACTTCGACCGCCTCATCGCCGGCCAGGTGCGCCTCCGGCCGATCCCGTCGGCCATGGCATCGGTGCTGCGCGATCGGGGGCGGTACCGCGTCAACGAGTCGGGGGTCACCCGCGCATTCGAGCTGGCGCAGGCGCAGGTGGCCAAGAACGATTCCGCCACGGCGAAGGCGGGGCCGCGCGGGCCGGTCCAGCGCGCGCCGGGCCCGCCGCCGGTCCCGAACGCGGCGCCCGCGCCCGCCAGGCCGGCCCCGGCCCCCGCGGACACGGGCAAGCAGGGGAAGTAGAGCAAGCTAGGTTTCGCTCATGAGCATTCGCGCGTATCTCGTCACCGCCGGCCTTTTGGCCGGCGCCGCGGCCACGGCGGGCGCGCAGGTGCCGACCGACACCACCAAGGCGCCCACCACCCCGGTGAT
>DASSOD010000279.1:0-25673 GCA_035700905.1 Gemmatimonadales bacterium
ACGCGTTCATCCCCTGGATGATCGCGACCACGACCACCAGGAAGCCCACCGACACGATGATGCCGAGCAGGGTGAAGAAGGAGCGCAGCTTGGCGCCGGCGATCGAGTGGAGCGCCAGGCGGACGGCCTCGAGCAAGGGCATGGCGGAAGATACGACGGGGCCCGGCTGCCCCGCTCGGGGTCGCCGTCGGGCGGCGGCGCGCCGCGGCCGTCACTCGTAGCGGAGCGCGTCTACCGGATCGAGGCGGGATGCCTTGCTGGCGGGATAGAGGCCGAAGAGCACGCCCGTGAGCACCGACGCGGCGAGGGCCGCCGCCACCGATTCCGGCGGAATCGCGGCCGGCACCGGCGTGAACGAGCGGACGCCCCAGGCGACGAGCGCGCCGAGCGCCATGCCGATGAGGCAGCCGACCAGCGTGAGCGTCGCCGCCTCCACCAGGAACTGGAACATGATCTCGCGGCGCGTGGCCCCCAGCGCCTTGCGCACCCCGATCTCGCGGGTGCGCTCGGTGACCGAGATCATCATGATGGCCACCACGCCGACGCCGCCCACCATGAGGCCCACGCCCGAGAGGGCGAGCATCGCCACGAAGAAGCCCGCGGTGATGCTGTTGAACGTGTCGAGCAGCTTGCCCTGGGTGACCACCGCGAAGTTGTTCCCTTGGTCGGGCCGGAGCCCGCGATCGGAGCGGAGCGCCGCCGTCACGTCGTCCAGCGCCTGCTGGGTGGTCGCCGCCTCCGTCGGCACCACCGCCAGCTCCATGAACCCCTTCTCGTACTCGGCCACCTTGGTGAACACCGTGTGCGGAATCGCCAGGCGCGGCTTGTCCGCGTTGCCGAAGAGCGACGCGGCCTCCGCGTGCATGCCGACCACCCGGAACGGCTCGCCGAAGATCTTGATCGTCTTCCCCACCGGATCGAGCCCGGGGAAGAGCGCTTCGGCGAGGTGGTCGTTGATCACCACCACCCGGGCGCCCGCCGCGTACTCCGCCTCGGTGAAGTTGCGCCCCTGCAGGATGTCGCCGCCGTTCACCTGGATCCAGTGCGGCCCGAACCCCGCCATCGCGACGCCCTTCAGGCTCACCGTGCCGTAGGAGACCGGGCCCTGGGTGTACTCGCCCACGTTCACGTCGCGCACCGTCGGCAGCCGGCGGATGAGCTCGGCGTCCTCGACGCTGAGCCAGGGGTTGCGCATCCAGGGCTGGGTCTCCTCCGAGCCGTCCGAGACGTTGATGCCGCCGTTGAAGAAGCGGAAGACGAAGAACGTCTTGGGGCCCGCGGCCTCGAGCATCCCGCTCACGCTGCGGTTGATCCCGGTGATGGCGGCGCCCATCGCGATCACCACCGTCACCCCGATGGCGACGCCCAGGATGGTGAGCGCCGCCCGCACCTTGTTGGCGCGGATCGAGTCGAGCGCGATGCCGGCGCCCTCCGCGGCCCGGGCCAGCGTGAGGACGAGGCCGCCCCTCATTCCGCCCTCAGCGCGGCGATCGGGTCGAGCCGCGAAGCCCGGAGGGCGGGGTATACCCCGGCGGCCACGCCCACGGCCACGCCCAGCACCACCGCGAGGCCGATGGACCACGGCGCCACGGCGGCCGGCAGCGGCGTGAGCGACTTCACCACGTACGCGAGGACCAACCCGGTCCCGATGCCGAGCACCGCCCCGCCGGCGGAGAGCGTGGCCGCCTCCACGACGAACTGCGCCAGGATGTCCCGCCGGCGCGCGCCGAGCGCCTTCCGGATGCCGATCTCGCGGGTCCGCTCCGACACGGCCATGAGCATGATGTTCATGATCACGATCCCCCCCACCACGAGCGAGATCCCCACCAGCGTCGGCAGCGCCACGATGAGCACGCGGGAGATCTTCTGCCAGGTCCCGAGCGCGCCCTCGGCCGTCTGGATGTAGAAGTCGTTGGACTGCCACGGCCGGAGCCGGCGGGCGATGCGCATGAACTGCTCCGACTCCCCCACGGCCGCCTGCATGGCCGTCGGCGATCCGGTCTTGGCCCAGTACTCGTGCACCACGTTCTCGGCGCAGAGCTCGCGGCGCGCCGGGGCGGTGAAGGGGACCGCGGCGAAGCGGTCCAGCGAGAGGCCGAAGAGCGTCCCCTGGGCCGCGAGCACGCCGACCACCCGGTACGGCAGCCCGGCGATCACGAGCTCCCGGCCGAGCGGGTCGAGGCCGGGGAAGAACTTCTCCCGGACGAGGTCGCCGATCACGACTACCGCGGCGCCGGCCCGCTCCTCCTGCGCGGTGAAGGTGCGCCCCGCGGCGATGTCGTAGTTCTTGACCCGGAAGTACTCGTTGTCCACCGCCCGGAGCTCGATCTTGCCGCGCCACTTCCCCGCGCTCACGGGCATGTTGTCCTCGAAGCAGATCCGGGCCCACGTGGCGGGCGTGCGCACCCGCTCGGCCAGGAAGTCGGCCTCGCGGTAGTTGATGCGCGGGCGGCGCAGCCACTCGCGCCGGGTGTCCTCGGGGACGTTGTCCTGGATCGCCGGCATGCGCCGGAGCTCGAAGGTGTTGACCCCGATGAGCCCGTTCGCGAACCGGTCCTGCATGTAGGCGTTCATGCCCTGCACGATGGAGACGACCGCGATCAGGAAGGTGACGCCGATGAGCACCCCGATCAGGGAGAAGAAGCTCTTGAGCTTCTGCATCCGGATGGTCCGGAGCGCCATCCGCACGGCCTCCACGACCGGCATCACGCGCCCCGGCGCGGGGGCGCGCCGTCGCGCGCGAGCGTCCCCCGGCTCACGCAGCGATCTCCTGCCGCACGCGGTCGGTCTCGACCCGCCCGTCGCGGAGCACGATCACCCGCTCGGCGTGCGCGGCGATGTCGGCCTCGTGGGTGACCATCACCACGGTCTGCCCCTGGGCGTGCAGCTCGCCGAACACCCGCATGATCTCCTCGCTCGTGGCGCTGTCCAGGTTGCCGGTGGGCTCGTCGGCCAGCAGGATGCTGGGCCGGTTCACCAGCGCGCGGGCGATGGCGACGCGCTGCCGCTGGCCGCCCGAGAGCTCGTTAGGGCGGTGGTGCATCCGGTCCGCCAGGCCCACGCGCGCCAGCGCCGCCTCCGCCCGCGCGCGGCGGTCGCGGCTCGGCGCGCCGGCGTAGACCAGCGGCAGCTCCACGTTGCCCAGCGCGCTCGCGCGGGGCAGCAGGTTGAACGTCTGGAAGACGAACCCGATCTCCCGGTTGCGGACGCGCGCGAGCGCATTGTCGGAGAGCCGCGACACCTCCTGGCCGTTGAGCCAGTACTCGCCGCCCGAGGGCGTGTCGAGGCAGCCGAGCAGGTTCATCAGCGTGGACTTCCCCGAGCCGGAGGGCCCCATGATGGCCACGTACTCGTTGCGCCGGATCTCCAGCCGGATGCCGCGCAGGGCGTGGACCACCTCCCCGCCCATGTCGTAGTCGCGGGTGAGGTCGCGGATGCGGATCACTGCGTCGCTCATGAGTTCTGCGCCTCCTTCTTGGGCTCGGGCGCCTGCTTCACCTTCGTGCCGTCCTTGAGGTCGCGGATCGCCTGGTAGGTGCCGCCCACGATCGTCTCCCCTTCCCGCACGCCGTCGAGCACCTCGAAGTACTCGTCGCCCGCGATGCCGACCTTGACCGGACGGAACGAGGCGACGCCGTCGCGCACCACGAAGACGCCCTCCGCCTCGCGCTTGCGGAACTTGGCCAGCCGCGAGGTGTCGAGCCCGCCGGGGAGGTTCTCGTTCGGCACCTTCTCGTGCTCCCGAACCGTGAGGGCGATGATGGGGATCGAGAGCGCCTGGTCGCGCGTGTCCGTGACGATCCGGGCCGTGCAGCTCAGGTCCGGCCGGATGTCCGGGGGCGGCGCGGCGAGGGTGACCTCGACGTCGAAGTCCACGGCCCGGTCGTTGGCGCCGGTCTGCGCGCCCGCGGTGGTCTGCGTGAGGGTGGCGCTGTGGCTCACCTTGGTGACCCGCCCCGTGAACGCGGTGTCGGGGTACGCGTCGATCTTCACGTCCACCGAGTCGCCCAGCTTGAGCCGCACCACGTCGGTCTCGTCCACCTTCACCTTGGCCAGGATGGTGGAGAGGTCGGCGATGGTCATGAGCAGCGCGGTTTCCTTCGAGAACGTCTGCGGCACGGCCACCTCGCCCTCCTCGACGGCCAGGCGCACCACCCGGCCCGAGATCGGCGCGAAGAGCCGGGTGCGGGCCAGGTTGTCGCGCGCCTCCTTGAGGCTCGCCTTGGCCTGCTCCACCTGCGCCCGGTTCGATTCGTACACCGAGACCGCCACGTCATAGGCCTGCTGCGCCTGCTCCACCGCCTCGGGCGCGATCAGCTCCGGGGCGGTGCGCTTGATCTCGAGCGCGCGCTCCAGCGCCCGCTTGGCCTGGTCGCGGTTGGTGCGGGCCTGCACCTGCGCCGCCTGGTTCGCCGCGAGGACGGCCTCGCCCCGCGACACCGCGCCCTCGAACTGCACCGGGTCGATCTGGATCAGGAACTGGCCCTTCTTGACGATGTCCCCTTCCTTCACCGCGATCCGCTGGATCCGGCCGGTGATGTCGGCGGTGACGTCCACCTGCTTGTCCGCCTCGATCTTGCCGCTCGCGGTGACCGCGGCCACGAGGTCGCGCTTGGCGACCTGCTCCAGCCGCACCTCGACCGCCTTGTTCTTCTTGCGCACGACCGTGGCGGCGACGATGCCGCCGGCGCCGGCCACGATCAGGCCGATGACGATGCCGAGCTTGAGCGCACGCGACATGCGGCAGTCCTCTCAGCGAAGGGTGCGGCCCACCGCCGCCTCCAGCGCGGCGATGGCCCGATGGTAGTCATAGACCGCGTTCACGTAGTCGCCCTCGGCGCGCTGGACCGCGTTCTGCGCGTCCGCCACGTCCAGGGCGGTGCCGATACCCACCCGGTAGCGGTCCTGCGCCAGCCGCAGCTGCTCCCGCGCCGCCGCCCGGCTGGTGTCCTGGATGCCGATGGCCCGGTACGCCGTCTGTAGCGCGAGCCAGCGCGCGTGCACGTTGGCCCGCACCTGCAGCGCCTGCGCGCGGACGTTCTCGTCCGCGTCCTGCTGGGCCGCGCGCGCCTGCGCCAGGCGAAGCGAGCGGCCGAACCCGGTGAAGATCGGGAGCGAGATGGTGAGCGAGGCCTGGAACGGTTGGCCCTGGAAGCTGAAGGGGAACACGTTGTTCCGGTCGCGGATGCCCTGCGCCGTCGCCGGCTCGAGCGCGGTGCCGGTGGGATCCAGCCCGAACGAGCCGAAGCAGTCGGGATTGGTGCCGCCGAGGTTGAGCCCGGCCCGCACCTGGTTGTCGAACTGGCATTGCGAGGCCTGGGTCTGGGCCGACTGGAGTTGCTGCTGGATCAGTTGATTGGTGTTGGTGTACTGCTGGGTGAATCCGGCCCAGCCGGCCTGCGCGCTCAGGCGGGGAAAGAACTCGGAGCGCGCCGCGCGCACGCCCGAGCTGGCCGCGGTCTCCCGCTCGCGCAGGGCGCGCAGCGAGGGGTTCTGGTCCTCCGCCAGGCGGACCAGCTCCTCGAGCTGGTACTGCGGCGGCGTGATCGGGAACGAATCGCTGAGCGAGATCTGCTCGACCGGGGTCGGCGGCACCACGCCCATGCGCCGGAACAGCTCGAGCTTGGCCTCGTTCTCCGCCTGGAACGCCCGGAGCAGCGCCACCTCCGACGCCCCTCGCGTCGCCTCCGCCTGCCGCACGTCGAGCAGCGTCGCCTGGCCCACCTGATAACGCGCCTGGGCGAGCCGCAGGAACTCCGCGTTCCGCCGCACCTGCTCGCGCGCGACCTCGGTCTGGGCCACCGCCCCCGCCGCGGTCAGATACTGGCTGGTGATGTCGAAGCGGAGCGCGACGCCGGCACCCTCGATGTCCTGCTCCGTCGCCCGCTGCAGCGCCTTCTGCTGGCCCGGCGCGGCGAGCGTGCGACCGTCGAGCTGCCATTGGAATCCGATCTGATAGTTGGAGCCCCAGAAGGGCGAGGTCTCGTTGAAGAACGCGCCGAATTGGGACTGCCCGGAGCCGGTGTAGCTCAACCCGCCCAGCACCTGCAAGCTCGGTAGGAAACTCCCGTACGCGTTGCGCACCGCCCACCGCGCCGGGCCGGCGTCGTTCAGCGTTTGCCGGTACGCCGGGCTGTTGCGCCGCGCCTGCTCCATCGCTTCGTCCAGCGAGAGGGTGGCCGCGGGTTGCGGCCGGAGCGCCAGGGTGGAGTCCTGGGCCACGGCCGCGGGAGCGGCTCCGAGCGCCAGGGCCAGCGGGGCGAGCACGGCGAGCGGGCGGACCATGTGGGATTCCTTTGCCGGGCGAGCGTGACAGGCCTTCATACGGACGGAAATAACCGTAAGTTTCATCTTGTGACGCGAGGTTGTATCTGTAAGATCGGCAGGACTTTACTTCGACAGCTTGGAGACCACGATGCCGGCGCCGGGAAGCTCGACCCGTTCCAGCCGGCCGTCGGAGCCGGTGAGGATCGTGCCGGTGATCCCGCCCGAGAGCTGGGTGCGCGTGCCGCCACCCGTCCCCGGCTCCCGCCGCGCGACGAACGACGCGCGCCGGCCGGTCCGCGGGAACACCGCCGTGAGTTCGGCGCCCGCGGGGGTCGCGAGCTCCACGACCGGCAGATAGAGGGAGTAGACGTTCTCGTCGAGGAGCACGATCTCACGGCCGCCGGGCATCTCGCGGCCGGCCTCCGAGCCCTTGGTGACGGAGCGGACGATGAGCCGGGTCCCGGAGCCCGCAGCGAGAATGACGACGTTGCCTTCGGGGGCCTGTACGTCCAGCTCGAACTTCGCGATGCTCAGATCGGGGGTGCGCTCCAGCTGCGCGTCTATGCGAAGCGTGGCGCCGCTCGCCGGGTAGCGCGCCAGCGCGGTGAGCAGCGTCCCGCCGCTCCGCGCGCCGGAGCGCGAGAGCGAATACTCCTCGCGGCCGATCTCGCGGCCGGCGCGCTGCACGCTGAGGGCGACGTCGAAGTTCCCCTGCGCGAGCGCGGGGCCGGCATGGAGCACGAACAGGGTGGAGAGCAGCGAGCGCATGGGGGTTCCGTCCGGCCTCACGTGGGGGCGAGGCACCGGCTGACGCGGTCGAGGATGAATCTATACAGCCGCTCACCCTTGTGGGCCGACGCGGGGAGCGGCCCGCGCGCGAGCTCCACGTGCACCAGGTGGGGCGCGATGTGCAGCAGCAGCGAGGTGTCCAGCTCGCCGCCCTGCACGGCGGGGCCGGGCGTCTCCAGCAGCGCGCCGAAGTCCAGGCCGAAGACGTCCACCACCATCGTCTGCGCGCCGGCGGTGCGGATCGTGCTCAGCGCCTCGAGGTGGGGATCGGCCGCCTGGGCGGTGAGAATGACGAACTCGCGAACGCCTGCCCCGTCCTCCCACGACTCGATAAGTTCGTTCATCACCCGATGCAGCGTCTTCCGGCGCAGCGCGGCCCCGCCCGGAAAGGGATGGGTGGGCGCCTGCACGCCGTACTCGACCGCCGGCGTGCGTGGGACGCCGAACGCCGCGGAGAGGTCGTCCGCCAGGCGCTCGACGATGATCGTGTCGCAGCCCAGCGGGAGGTGGGGCCCGTGCTGCTCGGTCGTGCCCACCGGCACGAGGAGCGCGGGGCGGGCGAGCAGCCGCTCCTGCACCGCGACGGGCGTCATCTCCTTCAATCGCCAAGGACGAGGCTCGTGAGGCATCTGGCTCGCTGGTGGACGGTGCTGGTGCTCCTCGTGGGCGCCGTCGCCGCGGAGTGGCTCCGGCATCCCGCGGCGCGCTGGGTGGCGCTGGCGTGGGCGGCCGCCGCCGCCGCCGCGTGGGCGGTGCGTCCGTGGCGCGGCTGGCGCCGGCCGGCGCTCGCGGCGGCGCTCGCGGCGTTCGCGGTGGTGCTCACCGCCGCGCACCTGCGGCTCCGCACCGTCGAGGCCGACTGGCCGGCCGAGCGGGAGCGCATGGTGGAGTCGGCGAGCGGCGCGCTCGCCCGACAGCTCCACGCGGCGTTCCACGCGGTGTCGCTTCTGGCCGACGAAGCCGCCTCGGTGGCCGACGGCGAGCGCGACGCCGCCTTTCGGCGCCTCGGCCGCGCGGTGCCGAGCCACGGTCCGGAGATGGGCGTCGCCATCGTCGGACCGGGCGACCAGCCCTGGGCCTGGGCGGGCCAGCACCGGTTGGCCCCGCTCGCGAGCGGCGACTCCGTGCAGGTCCGGACGACCGGATATTATGTCGTGCTGGAGGCCAGGCGCCACTCGCGCGGCGGCCGGGTCGCGGTGGCGAACGTGCTGATCTGGGCGCACCCCGCCGTTCCCGAGCGCGAGCGGAGCCTCACCGAGCAACTCCACCGCCGGACCGACGTCGACCTCACGGCGTACCCGCCCGGCCGCGCGCCGGCGAGCCCCGACCTCTTCGATTATCAGGAGCCCACCACCGCAGGGCCGCGCGTGCTCTTCAGCGTCCTGCCGGTCCCGCCGGAGCAGGGCGCCGCGCGCGAGCTGGCCTTCGAGCGCGGGGCGCGCGGCGTCACCTCGCTGCTCCTGCTGGTGCTGGTGCTCGCGTTTCTGCTGGCCACGCGCCCGCTGGCGCGCTACGCGCTGCTCGCCTTTCCGCTGTACCTCGCCGTGCGCACGCCCATCGGCACCGCGCTCGACGTCGAGGCGCTCTTCTCGCCGGCCACCTACTTCCGCGCGCTCCTGGGGCCCATCTCCGGATCGGCCGGCACGCTCGCGCTCACCGGCTTCCTGCTCACGGTGGCGGGCATCTGGCTCTGGCGGCAGCGGGTGCCCCGCCGCTGGCACGGGGTGGCCGCGGGGGTCGCGGTGCTGCTCGCGGCGCCGTGGCTGGTGACCGCCCTCGCGCGCGGCATCACGCCACCCGCCCGCGGCGCGCCGCCGGGGCTCTGGCTCACCTGGGAGCTCACGCTCCTCTTCGCGCTGAGCGCGCCGCTCGCCGTCGCGGCCGCGCTGGTGCGCGGCACGGCCCCGCTCACGCCGGTGCGATGGCGGATCTGGGCCGGCGTGGGCATCGCGATCCTTGCCGCCATCGTCGGCGTGTTCGTCTGGCGTCCCGCGGGCGGATGGCCCGAGTGGTACCTCTTCCTGTGGACGCCGGCGCTGCTCCTGGTCGTCCTGCCCGCGCCCCGGTGGGGCACGATCGTCGGCATTGGCATCGTGGCCGGCAGCGCGGCGGCGCTGGCCACGTGGGGCGCCGAGCTGTCGGGCCGGCTGCAGGTGACCCAGCGCGACGTGGCGCGGCTGGGCGAGGAGCCCGACCCGTTCGCCGTGCCACTGCTCGAGGCGTTCGGCGACCAGGTGCACGCCGCCGCGCCGCCCGCCACGGCGTCGCAGATGTACGCGCTCTGGAGCGCCTCGCAACTCGGGACCCAGGGGTACCCCGCGCATCTCGCGCTCTGGGCCCGCGACGGCTCGCTCCGGGAGGAGCTGCCGCTGGACTCGCTCGATCTGCCCCTCCCGCTGCTCGCGTCGCTGGTCCGCTCGCTCCCGCCCCGCACCGATCAGCGCGTGACCCAGCTCCGGCGGGTGCCCGGCATGCACTACGTCCTGCTCGCCCGCACCGGCCCGGAGCACGTGCTCACGCTGGCGGTGGGGCCGCGCTCGCGGTTGGTCGCGCCGGGGCGGCTGGGCCGGCTGCTCGACCCCGAGCGGCGCACGTCCTCGCAGTACCGGCTCACGCTTTCACCGCCGTCGCCGGATCTGGACGTCGGGTCGGGGCCCCTGCAATGGCGCCGCGAGGACTGGTCGCTCCGCGCGGAGCACAACCTGCCGTTTCCCGGCGGCGCCCGGGAAGTGCACGCGGACATCGACCTCCGCGGTCCGCTCCCGCTCTTCGTGCGCGGGCTCCTGGTGGTGCTGTTCGACACCGGCGCCATCGCGCTGGTCTGGGCGCTGGGCGAGTTCGTGGCCGGCGCGCCGCTCCCGCGGCCGCGGCTCCGGAGCCTGGCGCGCTCGTTCCGATTTCGCCTCGCGGTGACGCTCGCGGCCTTCTTCATCCTTCCGGCGGTGGGCTTCTCGGGATGGGGCTTCGCGCGGCTCGCCGCGGAAGCGGAGCGGGGCCGGGACCTGCTCATCACGCAGACGCTCCGGGACGCGCTCCTCGGCATCCCCGGCCTCGAGCGAACCGGCGAGCCCCAGCTCCGCGAGCTGAGCCGCCGGATCGATGCCGACCTCGCCCTCTACCGCGGCGGGCTGCTCGCGGGGACGAGCGCGCCGGTGCTGCAGGATTTCGGCGTGGTGGGGCGGGTGATGGACCCGGAGGCGTTCCGCACGCTCGCCATCCGGGGGCAGCTCGAGATCACCCGCGACGGTCCCATGCCCGAGCTGGGCGAGCGCATCGGGTTCCGGGTGATCCAGCCCGGGCCGCCGGCGACGCTGGGCGTGCTCGCCACGCCGCAGGTGGCCGGCGACTCCGGGCTCGGCGCCAAGCAGCTCGACCTCGGGCTGGTGCTCCTGCTCGCCACGATCACCGGGGTGGCGGCCGCGCTCATCGGCGCGCGCCGCGCGGCGCTCGCGCTCTCGCGGCCGGTCTCCGAGCTCCGCCGGTCCGCCATCGCGCTCGGCAGGGGACAGCCCATGCCGCCCCACTCGGCCCATCCGCCGCTCGAGTTCGAGCCGGTGTTCGGCGCGTTCGAGCGGATGGCGGCCGACATTCGCGCCAGCCAGGCCGCGCTCGAGGAGGCGCGCCGCCGCACCGCTACCGTGCTTGCGACGGTCGCGACCGGGGTCGTGGGCCTCGACCCCGCTGGCCGCGTGCTGATCGCGAACCGCCAGGCGCTCGACCTCCTCGGCGTCACGTTGGAGGAGGGCGACCGGTTTCTCGAGCGGCTCGGACCGGGCTGGGACCCGCTCGCCGACGCGGTCCGGAGCTTCCTCGCCGCGCCCAATCCGGCCGGCGCCGGCGCCGAGCTCACGGTCGGCGGTCGGCGGTTCACGCTCCAGCTCGCCTCGCTCGATCCCGACGTGCGCGGCGCGGTGCTCGCCCTGACCGACGTGACCGACCTCTCGCGGGCGGAGCGGGTGCTGGCGTGGGGGGAGATGGCGCGCCAGGTGGCGCACGAGATCAAGAACCCGCTCACCCCGATGCGGCTCGGGATGCAGCACCTCCGGCGGGTCTGGCGCGACCGCGGCGCCGAATTCGACCGCACCCTCGAGGAAACCGCCGAGCGCATCCTGCGGGAAATCGACCGGCTGGATACGATCGCGCGCGCGTTCAGCCGGTTCGCGGCCCCGGCCGACGGCCCGCCGGTGCCGCAGCCGCTGGAGGCGCTCGACCTCGCCTCGGTCGCCGAGGAGGTGGTCCAGCTCTACCGGCTCGCGGGCGAGGAGAGCGGGGCGCAGGTGCTCCTCGCCGCGCACGGGCCGGCCTGGGGCGCGGCGCGGCGCGACGAGGTGAAGGAAGTGCTGGTGAACCTGATCGAGAACGCGCGGAACGCGGGGGCGGGGCGGATCGAGCTCACGGTGGCGCCCGGCTGCCTGCGGGTGCGGGACGACGGCTCGGGCATTGCGGAGCAGATGCTCCCGCGCATCTTCGAGCCGCGCTTCTCCACCAACACGAGCGGGTCCGGGCTCGGGCTCGGCATCGTGCGGCGGCTGGTGGAGAGCTGGGGCGGGACGGTGGAGGTCGAGAGCGCGGTAGGCCGGGGAACCTCGGTCACGGTCCGGATGGCCGCCGCAGAGCAGCCGGCGGCGCCGCACGCAGGCGGCGCCGAATCCCGCTAGCCGCTCAGTCCAGGCTCTGCTCCGCGGCCCGGATGAGATCGGGCTGGCTCAGGTCACGCTGGAGCAGGTCCATCGCGGTGCGCATCTGCCGGTCGTCCAGCAGGCGGCGGCGGATCGAGGCGGCGTCGCCGAACAGCGTCCGGGCGATCTCGTAACCGAGCTGCCGGTCCACGTAGCCGGCGGCGCCGTCCATCACCTGCGGCGATACGGCCACCCCGCGCTCCGCCAGCGCCGCGCGGACTTCCGCGCGCATCGCCGGCGTCACCTCGAAGGATTCGGAGACCAGGTCGGCGTTGCCCCGGGCCCGCTCGGCGCACTCCTCGAGCGCGCTGCGAAAGGCCGCGTAGCTGCTGCCGAGCGAGTCGAGGAAGGCGCGCTCGCCCGGGGTGTAGCCGTCGCGGCGTACCATGAGGTCCGGCACGATCCCGGCGCCGTCCGGGAGCGGGCGGCCCATCGGGGTGCGGAACCGCGCCCCACCCGCGAGCGCCGCGTCCCGCTGCCGGGCGAGCACGCTGTCGGAATGCGTCCGGGGGCGGTTGACGGTGCGGCCGCTCGGCGTGAACCACCGGGCGGTCGTGAGCTTGATCGCCATCTCGCTGCCGAGCGGGTAGGTCGTCTGGAGCACGCCCTTGCCGTAGGTGGGCGTCCCGATGATCGCGGCGCGGTCGTGGTCCTGGAGCGCGCCCGCGATGAGCTCGGCGGAGCTCGCGGTGCCGTCGTTCACCAGCAGCACCAGGTTGAGGCCGGGCCACCGCTGCGCCTCGTCCGCCACGTAGACCTTGGAGTGGGCGGCGGTGCGGCCGCGGGTGATGACGACCGTGTCGCCCTTGTTGAGGAACAGCTCGGCCACCTGCACGCCCTGCTTGATCAGGCCGCCGGGGTTGTTGCGGAGGTCGAGCACCAGCGAGCGCATGCCGCGCTTGCGGAGGTCCCAGATCGCGGCGGCGAGCTCGTCCACCGAGCCGTCGCTCAGCGTATGGAGCGCCACGTAGCCGGTGGCCTGGTCGAGCAGGAGGCCGGGGGAGATCGCGGGCACGCGCACCGCCCGACCGACGAGCGCGCCCGGTTCAGCCGTCGCCGGGCCGACCTCGCCGGTGCCCGACATCTGCCGGTTGAACTGCCGGTACCCGTCGCCCACGAGGAGCTCGGCGTACGGGTCCTTGAGCTGGCCGACCAGCGTGCGCGCCGTATTCTGGAACAGCTCGCGCTGATCCGTGGCGATGAGCGAGTGGTCGTGGATGACCGACAGCACCGTCTCGAGGATGCGTGCCTGCTGGTAGAGATTGCCCTCGGCCGCGGGCTCGCGGTGCAGGAGCCAGCCTCCCGAAATGAACGAGAGCACTGCGACGAGTGCGAGGGCGCCCAGGCGGTGTTTCATCTGCGGATTTCTCCCTGGTCCCGCAGGCTTGCCGCGAAATGCCCGAACCTTCGCCGCTTGCACAGTGACGGGGCGGGCAACTCGCTGAGAACGAACTGCTTAGCGGGGATTCCGCAGGCGAAAGGGCAAATCCGGGGCCGGATCTCGCCGGCCGGAGCCACCCGGGTGCGAGGAGACTTCGTGCGGAGCTGGATGGTGATCGCGGGACTCGGCCTGAGCGCGACGGCGTCGGCGCAGACCACGGCGCCGGCAGGCGCGCCGGTCGCCATACCCAATGGATTCCTGGGCTACACCTTTTGCCGCAACGGGCTGCCGGAGACCTGGATCCGCGCCGACATCGTGGGAACGCCCGAAGCCGAGGAGGTGCTGGCGCACGAGGCGGTGCATCGGGCGCAGGCGATGGCGGCGCCGAGTTGCGAGGCCTTCATCGCGGGGCTGAAGTCGGCGCGGCGGGTGATCGAGACCGAGATCCCGGCGTACTGCGCGCAGTGGGCTGTGGTGCGGGACCGTGCGGGCAATGCGCCCCGTCCGAGAGTCCCTGCCGGAGCCGAAAGCGGTTCCGGTACAAGGGAAGCAGGAAGACGTAGTTCCACGCTGCGCGATTCCACGCTGCGGGAGTACGCGCTCCGGATCTCGGCGCAATCCGGCGCGATGGAGAACCGGCTCGACGTCTTCGAGCGGCTCCGTTCGGCGTGTCCCTAGCGGCAGCCCGCCGTGATCGGGGCCCGGCCCACCGGGGCACCGGGGTCACAGAACGGGACGGGCGCGCTCCCTAACGTGCGAGCGGTCGGGCAACCCGACTGGATGTCTCGAGCGGAAGGGAGAGCGCCGTGCGGCTCTGGTTCGAATGCGCGTCTTGCGGGTTCGCGTTTCCGGTGGTGCTCCGTACCCCAGGCGCCCCGAAGCTGGGAGAGTGCGGCCGCTGCCGCGGCTCGCGCTGGGTGGAGCGGGTGGAGGGCTGACCTGACGCCGGTGCGGCGGCCGGCGCAACTGACCCGGCGCACTGCGAGGACACCGTCGGCCGGTTTCTGATACACGCCTTCGCGCATCGCGGAGCTACGCTGCGCCGTCCCGGCCCGGCGCCCGCATGCTCGCCCGCATCCGCTCCGCAGCGCTTCTCGGCATCGACGCCTATCCGGTCGAGGTCGAGGTGGACATCACCAGCGGCCTCCCGTCGTTCACGACCGTCGGGCTGGCGCAGGGAGCGGTCAAGGAAAGCCGCGAGCGGGTGAACGCGGCGTTGGTCAACACCGGATTCGAGTTCCCGCTCCGCCGCATCACGGTCAATCTCGCGCCGGCGGACCGGCCCAAGGCCGGCTCGGCCTTCGATCTCCCCATTGCACTCGGTATCCTCATCGCCAGCGGGCAGGTCGCGCCCGAGCGGCTCGACGGCGCGCTCGTGGTCGGCGAGCTCGGTCTCGAGGGCGACCTCCGCCCGGTGCGAGGTGCGCTTTCGGTGGCGCTCGCCGGGCGAGCGCTCGGATGCCGCGGCGTGCTGCTTCCGGCCGCGAACATCGCGGAGGCGTCGGTGGTGGATGGCGTCGCGGTGCGCGGCGCGCATCGACTCGGGGACCTGTGCGAGTACTTGGCCGGCCGCGGTGACATTCCGCCCGCGCGCACCGATCCGGCCGCGCTCCTCGCGAGCCGCGCGGCGGACGCGGTGGACTTTGCGGACGTGCGCGGCCAGGCGGCCGCGAAGCGGGCGCTCGAGGTCGGGGCGGCCGGCGGCCACAATCTCCTGATGGTTGGCGCGCCCGGAGCGGGCAAGACCATGCTCGCGCGGCGGCTCCCGACGATCCTGCCGGGGTTCACGCTGGACGAGGCGCTCGAGACCACCCGCATTCACAGCGTGGCTGGACTGCTCCCGCCCGGCGCCGCGCTCACCTCCCTACGTCCGTTCCGCGCCCCCCACCACACGATCAGCGACGCGGGGCTCATCGGGGGCGGCTCGTGGCCGCGCCCGGGCGAGGTGAGTCTGAGTCACGGCGGCGTGCTCTTTCTGGATGAGCTGCCGGAGTTCCGCCGCAACGTGCTCGAGGCGCTGCGCCAGCCGCTCGAGGACGGCGTGGTCACGCTGAGCCGCGCGGCCACCAGCATCACCGTCCCGGCGCGGTTCACCCTGGTCGCGGCGATGAATCCCTGCCCCTGCGGGTATCTCGGCGACCCGACGCACGCCTGCCGCTGCGATCCTGCGGCGGTCGAGCGCTACCGCGCGCGCGTCTCGGGGCCATTGCTCGACCGCATCGATATCCACCTCGCGATCCCGGCGCTGGCCCCCGGCGAATTCGCCGCGCCGGGCGCCGAAGAACCGAGCGCCGCTATCCGAGAGCGGGTCGAGGCGGCGCGCGCCCGGCAGGCGGCGCGCTTCCGCGCCGACCCCGCCACCCACGCCAACGCCCAGATGGGCGCACGGGAGGTGCGCCGCTTCTGCCGTCTCTCGGCGCCGGCGGAGGCGCTCATGCGGCAGGCGGTCACGCGCCTCGGGCTCTCGGCGCGGGCGTACCACCGGGTGCTCAAGGTGGCGCGCACGATCGCCGATCTCGCCGGCTCGACGGAGCTCGATCCCGCGCACGTGAGCGAGGCGATCCAGTATCGGAGCCTGGAGCGGCGGGCGGCGGCGGCGGCACACCCTCAGCCCTAGGCGTTCCGGACTCGGATCGCCCACGCACCCAGAGCCGGCCGTGATCGCGTGCGCGCCGCACCAACCCGCACCGGCCGGCCTGCGCGAATTCGACCGCTCGTTCCTCCCGCACGACCGCTCATCCGAACCACGCTTCCGCCTGCGCCGATCCGCTTTCGCGCAACGTGCGTGCGCCGTGATCGTCCGCGCGCCGGCGCGACGCGTTCGAGCGCCGCAAAGGCGTACCTCGCGTCCGTCTCTTGATGAGCACGGACGAACGTTCCCGCGAAATCGAGCACACGATTCGGAAGGAGCCCCGCATGTCAGCTCCGAACTCGGCTGCGCGTCACGCCGGCTACGCACTCACGCTCGTAGCGGTCATCGGAAGTGGGGCGGGCTGCGCCGGCCACACCGGCCACGAGACGTCGCCGCCCGACCCGCGCGCCGCGATCCCGCTGAACATCAACAACGCGACCCGCTCCGACATCGTGGTGTACGTGGAACACGACGGGCAGACGTCGCGCATCAACACCGTGACGGCGGCATCGAACGCGCAACTGCTCATCCCCGGGTGGATGCTGCGGAGCCGCACGCTCCGGTTGGTCGCGCACCAGATCGGGATCCCCGGGTCGTTCGCCAGCGACCTCCTGTACGTGGAGCCCGGACGGTTCATCGAGTGGCGGGTGCTCCCGAACGTGGAGACCTCGGCGGCGTCGGTCTACTGAGCAGGTGGCAGGCGTGGCCGCGATTGCGCGTCCGCCAGTGCCGCGGGTCGCGGTGGTCGCGTCGCACATGTTGCGCTCTGTGACGGCGCGGCCGGTGCCACGCGTTCCGCGCCGGAAAATGGGCGCGTCATGCCACGCAAATGCGCATATCGCGTCAAAACTCTTCCGCTTGTGCCGCAAGCGTTCCCCGGGACAAGGCCCGCGCCCTATGGTTGCTCAACCCTCGATCGACCAAGGGATGTGTCGCGACCGTCACGGTTGACTCCGCCGGCGCACATCAACGCATCAGTCGCGTAACGCGCGCTGGCGGTCGTGCGCCGCGAGCCGTTCAGGCAGGAGAGCGTACGCGAATCCTCATCATCGACGACGATCAGCGGCCCGAGACGCGGCCGCCGCTCCGGCGCCTCGCCCTGCACCGCGGCGGGCACGGCGACAGCGACGCCCCGGCGCCCGTCGGGGCGGTGCCGGCCGCCGACGCGCAACACCCGGCCGGTGAGCCGGACCCGCCGCCGAGCGCTCCGCAGGAGCGCTGGCCGGTGCTGCGGCTGTCGCGCGGCGCCGCCGGCGATGTGGGCGAGATGGACGCTCGGCTGATTCGGGAGGTGCTTGCCGGGGTGCAGGAGCTGCTTGCGCACGCGAGTTCCGCTGGGGAGCGCTCCGCGGCGCCGGGCGGCGAGGACGGCGTCGCCGTCGACCTGTCCACCCAGTCCGTGTGGCGGGGCCATCGGCGGGTGCGCCTCAGCCCCACGGAGTTCCGACTCCTCGTCGCGCTCATGCGGCGAGAAGGCGCGGCGGTGTCGCGCGAGCACCTGCGTCGCGACGTCTGGCCGGGTGAGCCGGAGATACAGCCCCGGGTCGTGGACACCCACATCGCCCGGCTGCGGAGGAAGCTCGAGGACGATCCCAAGCGACCGCGCTACATCGTCACCGAGCTGGCGGCGGGATACCGGTTCATGGCGTGACCCGGTCGGCCGTATCGCCGCGCTCACGCCGCAGCGCGGTCCCGATCGCCCCGCTCCCGAAGCCTCACCACGGTCGTCAACTGCAGTACCCGTGTGTTCCCGCAGTCACTCATCCAAGGAGGAGGCATGCAACCATTCATTCGTAGGCTTCTGGCGAGCGGAATCGCCTGCGCCTGCCTGCCTGCCGCGCTGGCGGCCCAGGAGCCGGCCGTGATCCGCGGCACGGTGACGGGCGAAGGCGGCCGGCCGATCGCGAACGCGACGGTGAACGTCGTGCAGCTCGGGCTCGGGGCGACCACCCGCGAGGATGGGCGATATACCATCCTCGTCCCGGCCGCTCGGGCCACCGGCCA
Organism: Gemmatimonadales bacterium; assembly: GCA_035700905.1. Taxonomy (GTDB): domain Bacteria; phylum Gemmatimonadota; class Gemmatimonadetes; order Gemmatimonadales; family GWC2-71-9; genus DASQPE01. The sequence continues at coordinate 17,753 of DASSOD010000279.1, forward strand.
GACGGTGACCGTCACCGTCCGGGCGATCAACTTCAAGCCCCAGTCCCACTCCCTCGCGCTCTCGGGCGAGTCGCTGGAGCAGAATTTCGTGCTCGCGCCGAATCCGCTGCAGCTGGGCGAGATCGTCGTGACGGGCGCCGGGACCACGAGCGAGACCGAGAAGCTCGGCAGCGTCCGGAACAACGTGGACGCGCAGGAGATCGTGAAGAGCAACGAATCCAACGTGGTGGAGGCGCTTGCGGCCAAGGCCCCGAACGTCGAGGTGACCCAGAGCAGCGGGGAGCCCGGCGCCAGCGCGTACATCGCGATCCGCGGGATCCGCACGATCGGAACGCCGAACTCCCAGGCGAACCAGCCGCTCTTCGTGGTGGACGGCCTGCCGATCGACAACTCCTCGTTTTCGACCACGGACTTCAACCCGGCCGACGGGCTCAATTCTGGATCGATCGACGGCACGACCCAGACGAACCGGGCGTCGGACATCAACCCGAACGACATCGAGTCGGTCGAAATCCTGAAGGGCGCGGCCGCGGCGGCGATCTACGGGGCGCGCGCCGCGCAGGGGGTCGTGCTCATCACCACCAAGCACGGTCGGCCCGGGGCGACTCGCTACTCGCTCCGCTCGACCGTGTCGCTCGACGACATCAACAAGCGGTATCCGCTCCAGACCCGGTACGGACAAGGGATCGGCAGCATCAGCGTCGCGCCGGGCGACTGCGATCACGGCGTGAGCAACTTCGCCTGCCGCACCAGCTGGGGCGGCCCGATCCCGGCCGGGACGCCCGTGTTCGACCACGCCGAAGAGGCGTACCGGACCGGCGTTCAGACCGACAATGTGCTCTCCGTGTCGGGCGGGAACGACCGGACCACGTTCTTCCTGTCCGGCGGATACAACTACGACCGCGGCATCTTCGTGGGACCGAACAACTCGTACCAGCGCACCACCGCCCGCCTCAACGCGAGTCACCGGCTGACCGACAACCTGAAGGTCGGCGGGAACTTCGCCTACACCGACGGGCGCGGGAAGTTCCTCCAGCGCGGCAATAACACGAACGGATTGCAGCTCGGGCTGCTCCGGTCGCCGCCGAACTGGAACAACCTCCCGTACCTCGACCCCACAACCGGGCTCCACCGCTCCTTCCGCTTCCAGCAGCCGCTCGCCACCGACGCGGTCGCGGACCGCGGGTGGGACAACCCGTTCTTCGTGCTGTACGAGAACGAGGCCACGGCGGACGTGGGCCGCACGTTCGGGAACATCAATGCCGAATGGACGCCGGCCGGCTGGCTCAAGTTCAACTACACGCTCGGGGCGGACTACTCCAACGACGAGCGGCTCGAGGCGAACGCGCAGTCCTCGGCCAGTCCGGCCGTGGGCGGCCGGCTGACGACCGGCAAGATCACCAACTATCAGATCGATCACAATCTGACCGGCACGTTGAGCTACCGCCTGAGCCCGGCGGTCGCCGGGACGTTCACGCTCGGGCAGAATCTGAACAGCCGCAATTCGCGGTACCTCGCCAACGTTGGCCGGGCCTTCATCGCGCCGGCGCCGTTCAACCTCGGCAACACCGTGACGCGGGACGTGCCGTACGACCAGCTCACCGAGATCCATGGGGAATCGTACTTCGGGCAGGCGACCCTCGACCTGTGGGGGCAGGTGTACCTGAGCGGCGCCCTCCGCAATGACGGCTCCTCCACCTTCGACCAAAACCACCGGCGGAGCTGGTTCCCCAAGGGAAGCTTCGCCTGGAATTTCCTGCGCTCCAGGGGCGCGGGGAGCGGCGTCCTGACCTATGGCAAGCTCCGCGCGTCGTACGGCGAGGCGGGCACCGAGCCGACCCCGTACCTGACCTCGAACACGTACCCGTCCGCCAACCTGGTCGGTGGATTCGTGCAGGGCACGGGCCTGCTGCCAAGCCAGGGCGGGAACGGCGGCATTGCCAGCGCGCTGACGAAGGGCGCCGACCAGCTCGAGCCGGAACGCACCAAGGAATTCGAGACCGGTTTCGACCTCGGACTGATCAAGGACAAGGCCGACCTCAGCTTCACGTTCTACCACGCGACGAGCTCGGGCGTCATCCTGCTCACCCCGCTGGCTCCGTCCACCGGCTTCTTCCAGCAGGCCCAGAACGTGGCCAGGATCCGCAACCAGGGCGTCGAGCTGACCCTCAACGTGCGGCCGGTCACGACGCGGGACTTCGCCTGGGACGTGGGCATCCAGTGGGCCCGCAACCGGAGCAAGACGCTCGATCTAGGCAGCGGCGTGGAATTCGTGGACCTGGATCCCAACACGATCGCCCCGCATGCGGTGGCTCAGACGGGCGAGGAGGTCGGCGTTTTCCGCGACCTCGGCCTGGTGCGCTGTGGGATCAGCCCCAACGGCATGGACGCGGTGATTGCGGGGGTGGACCTGGCCACGGTATGCGCCGGCCAGCCGTTCGGCGCGTACTACATCGGCGACGGGAGCGAGGGCGGCAATCCGGGCGAGCCGATCATCGATCCGCAGGAGCGGATCGTCGGCAACCCGAATCCGCGCTGGACTGGCTCGATCCGCACCGGCTTGCGGGTTGGGAAGGTCCAGGTGTCGGGGCTGCTCGACATCCGGCACGGCGGACAGGTGTACAACGGCACCCGGGCCGCGCTGCTCTCCTACGGGACGCACCAGGAGACCGAGGCCCGTGCCGATTGTTCCAGCGGCACCTGCGTCGGGAACGAGCACGTGCTGGGGCAGCCGGACTCTCCGTTGGTCGGCCCGGTGGTCGGCCCAGGGGCCGGCACGCCGATTTCGATCGGGGAGGACTGGTACGCCGGTACGGCAACGGCGACCGGCAGCGGTATCGGCGGATTGTTCGGCGGCACGGCCGAGCAGTTCCTCGAGGACGGCGGGTACGTGAAGCTTCGCGAGATCAGCATCGGCTACACGCTCGACCAACCGTGGGTGCAGCGCACGCTCGGCTTCAGCAGCATCGAGCTGCGCCTCTCGGGGCGGAACCTCAAGACCTGGACCAAGTACACCGGCTACGACCCCGAGACCAACCTGGGCGGGGCCATCCAGGCCACGCGCGGCGTGGACTACTTCAACATGCCGCAGAATCGGTCGTTCGTGTTCGGCGTCACCCTGAATCGCTAACTCCGGAGCTGACCATGCCACGCATTCGCCATGTAGTGCTCGCGGGGCTTCTGGCGGCCGGACCGGCGGGGTGTTCGGACTTCCTGTCGTCCGACAAGGCCGTCAACGACCCCAACAACCCCACGCAGGCATTCATCGACCAGCTGTTCACCGGCGTGCAGGCGGCGCAGTTCGCCCAGCAGGAGGGAATCGTCGCCGTGATCAGCTGCATGTGGACCCAGCAATGCACCGGGACCAGCAACTTCCTGGCGACCCTGGAGAAGTACAACATCACCAGCGAGGACACGCCCAGCCCCGCGTTCTATGCCGTGTACGACCAGGGCGGGCTCGCCGACATTCGCACGGTCCAGCAGCAGGCTGACGCGAAGGGCGACCTCCGATGGAAGGGAATCGCCGAGGTGTGGGAGGCCATCGACATGCTGATGGCGGCCGACGTGTGGGGCGACGTGCCCTATCGCGAGGCCGCCGACCTGGAGAACCACCCCAAGCCGCACCTCGATCCGCAGCTGCAGGTGTACGACGACCTGCTCGCGCTGCTCGATCGGGCCATCGCGGACATGGCGGGCGCCGGCCCCGGCCCCGGGCCGCTCGATCTGGTCTACGGCGGGGATGCGGCCAAGTGGACCGAGGCCGCCCATACGCTCAAGGCGCGGATCTACCTCCACCTGGTCGAGGTTCGGGGTCCGGCGCAGTACCAGAGCGCCATCACCGAAGCGAGCCAGGGCATCAGCACGGCCGACAACGACCTGAAAACCTTCCACGGGCAGAACCCCCAGGAGGACAACCTCTGGTACCAGTTCCGGACCCGATCCGGGTTCGGCGGCTTTCTGGTCGCGGGGCGCAATCTCGCGGAGCTGATGGTGGCACGTAACGATCCGAGGCTCGCGGAATACTTCGGCGCCTCGACGCCCGGCCCGTACGGCGGGCAGGATCCGCAGGGCGGGAAGTCGGCAGCGGGCGTGTCGCCGCTCAGCGGCACGCGGAGCGTGCCGGACTTCGGCCAGCCGCTGGTGACGTACGACGAGAACCAGCTCATCCTGGCGGAGGCCAACTTCGTCCTGAACGGCGGGGCAGCCGCATTGCCGTTCGTGAACGCGGTGCGGACCCGCGTGGGGCTCGCACCGCTCGCGGCGGTGGCGACGCTCCAGGACGTGATGGCCGAGAAATACATCGTGACGTTCCAGAACTACGAGGCCTGGAACGACTACAAGCGAACCTGCTACCCGGCGATCGTCCCGTTCGCGAATCCGACGTTCGGCGGCGTGGTTCCCGGCCGATTGTTCTATGGCACGCGGGAGGACAACGCGAACGACAACGTGCCGGATCGAACGACGCAGTTGCAGGTCGGCGGCTCGTTCGTCTCCGGCGGCATCAGCGGATTCCGCAATCCGAACGACCCGGCTCCGTGCCCGTAGGCGGAACCGGTGCGCACTGTCCCGGGGGGGGGGGCGGGCGAGGTCCCGCCCCACCACGTGCCGCTCCCCCACGTCCTTCTGGACTGATTCTATGCGTTGGTCATCTGTGTGGATCGCCGCCGTCCTCGCCGGCTGCTACTCCTACGAGCGAATGGACACGCCGATTCCGGCAGTCGGTCAGGACGTGTCCCTCGACGTCACCCGGGGCGAGGCGGAGCGACTGGCGCCCAGGTTCGGCCCCGACGTGCGAACCCTGACCGGTCGCATCGTGGACGCGAGCGACAGTGGTGTGACGCTGGTCGTCACGGCGACGACCGATCGCAGGAGCTTTCAGGCGCCGTGGAAGGACCAGCGGGTGGAGGTTCCGCGTGAGGCCATCGAGGCGCTTCGGGAACGGAAGCTGTCCCTCGGCCGGAGCGCGCTCCTGGGCGGGGCGATCGTGAGCGCCGGCGTGGGCGCGGCCGCGGCGTTTTCCGGCGGCGGTTCCGGCCCGCCCATTGCCGCGGGAGGGCCCGGCCAGACGTCGCAATAGCTCGGGCTCCGCGCGCCGCCGCCCTCACTTGCCGAGGAGCAGTCTCAGATTGCGCCGGTATCGGCGCGTGGACGTGATTTGGGTGCGATCGCGCAGAATCAGGATGTGCGCGCCCTGGAACCAGGGCTGGATTTCCTGGATGCGGTCCACGTTGACGATCGCGGCGCGGCTCACCCGGACGAAGTCGGCAGGATCGAGGCGACTCAGGGCGCCGGCCATGGTGCCGCGCAGCGTGTGCGTCTGCTTGCCCACGTGTACGTGGAGGAACTTCCCGGCTGCCTCGATCCAGTCGATGGCGTCAACCTTGAGGAAGAACGTGCGGTCGTTGTCCCGCACGGCGATGCGCCCCGACTGCTGCTTGGATCTCCGCTCCAATGCGCTCACCGCCGACAGCACCTGTTGCAGATTGACCGCGGAGCGCGCCGCCAGCCGGGCCCGGGCACGAGCGAGCGCGGTGTGCACCCGCGACCGGGAGAAGGGTTTCAGCACGTAGTCCGCGGCTTCGTGCTCGAACGCCTGAATGGCGTACCCATCGTAGGCGGTCACCAGCACGAACACCGGAGCGCGTTCCACCGGGACCGCCTCCATCAGCGCGAATGCGTCGAGGCCGGGCAGTTGCACGTCGAGAAAGGCTACGTCCGGTGCGCGCTCGCGTATCGCCGTGAGTGCCGCCTCGCCTTCCGCGCAGACGTCGACCACGTGTGCATCGGGCTCGGCCCTGAGGATTCGAACCAGTCGTTCGCGGCCGAGCGCGTCATCTTCGGCCACGACGAGGCGCACCGTCATCGCGGACTTCCGGGAGCGGTGCCCTCATCGGTGCGGAGTGGGACCCGAATCAGCGCCAACACGCCCGCGCCCGCCTCCTGGAGGTCGAGCGAGGCCGCGGCGCCGTAGAGCCCCTCGAGGCGCGCGACCGTGTTGCTCAGCCCGACGCCCCGGCACCTGGCCGCGCCGGCCTTCCCGACCCCCTGCCCATAGTCCCGGACCCAGAGCGCGAGGTCGCCGCCCTCGCGGCGGGCGCCGATCTCCACGCGCAGGCGGCCGGTCGCCGGGTCGGGCCCATGGCGGAACGCATTTTCCAGGATCGGCTGCCAGATGAAGATCGGAACCACCGCATCCAGGACCTCGGGCGCAACCTCCCAGCGCACGCTCACGCGGCCGCGCGCGCAGGCGACTTGAATGTCGGCATAGTCCCGCATGAACCGAAGCTCGTCGCGGAGCGGCACCCACGCCGACCGGCCGGTGTGGAGCAGGGCGGCTCTCAGGAACTCGCCGACGGACGCGATGAGGTCGTCGGCGGCGTCCGGGTCCGCATGGACCAGTTCGGCGGCGTCGTTGAGCACGTTGAACAGGAAATGCGCCTGCAGCTGGGTGATCAGGTGCGCGTCCGATCCGGCGGGCCGAACCTCGGCTGGCGGGCGTGCGCGCCGAGCCTGTCCGCCCGGACGGGGCCGCCACCCTCTGGCCCGGACGGCGATCGCGACCGTCGCTACGGCCAGTAGCGCGATGATGGCGATTGCAGCGGCGGAGCGGAGCGCGTGCCGGAGCGCGTCCTGGTTGGTCGCGAGCACGCGCATCTGGGCGAGCGCGAGCCGACTGATCGCGACCACGATCGCAAGGCCGAGGACTCCGGCCGCGGTCCCGCGGAGAGTGGGAGGGGGCGTGGCGCGGTCACGGGTGAGCGCAACGTCGGCAAAGGTGAGCGGCAGCCAGATGGGGGCTGACACTCCCTCGAGACCGATGGGTCCGGCCAGGCCGCTGCGGCACCGCGAGAGCATCCCGGCGGCCAGGCTGCGCCGTTTCGGTCCTGCGCCGGCGCGCGCATCGGATGTTCGCGAACCGCTCGGGAAGCATCGCATGGAGCGGCCCTTTGCCGGAAGGAATCGGCCGGGAATCCGAGCCGTACCCAGATTGACGGACGGCGGTCGCCATATTGCGCCCTGGACGCGAGGACGTCACCCAAGATGCCTCGCGTGCCACGGCCCGAACCGTAGGCCCGCACGGGTCCAGCGATTGGCTGGGGCTACCGCAAACTTACGGATCGGTCCTGCGGCGCAGAACAGCGGCGGCACGAGCGGCCACCCGGTCGCACGAGCGGTCGTTACGGCGCATAAGCGGCACCTTCCCCGCAGATTCGGCTGCATCACGCCGGTGCACTTTGCTCGGGGCGCTCCCGGTCGGATCGTCGGTCGGCAGGCAGATTCCGGGAGGTCGGGCTACAGTCCTCCCGCCACTTCCGGCATGCTCCGCCCGAGCTCGGTCACCGCCTTCGCCACTCCCTGGTGCGGCCCGAGCAGCACGACGAGATCGCCGGCCACGAGCCTGGTGTCCGCCTCCAGCGCATCCAGCGCGCGCTCCGCGCGCACGACGGCCAGCACGCGGACGCCGTGCCGCTCGGGCAGCCGAAGCTCGCCCAAGGTGGCGCCCTCCGCCGGGCTCCCCGCCATCACCATCCCCGTCTCGAGCAGCCCCGCGCCGAGGTGGCGCCGCGCCTCCTCCGCCACCGCGCCTTCGGCGCCCAGGCCGCGAAGCGCGCGGTAGTGCTCCCCCCGGATCAGCGCTTCCTGCAGGCGCACCACGTGGCGCGGGACGCCCAGACGGCGGAGCAGGCGGTCGAAGATCTCGATCGAGGCCTCGAACTCGGACGGCACGATCTCGTTGGCGCCGAGCCGCTCGAGCTCGGTCACCTCCTCCACCCGGTGCGCGCGGGCGATGACCGGGAGCGCCGGATTGAGCTGCCGGAGCAGCACCACGATGCGGCGCGTCGCGCCGGGGTCGCCCACCGCCACGACGGCCGCGCGCGCGGCGCCCGCGCCGGCCGCATCGAGCGTCCCGCGCCGCGCG
>DASSOD010000280.1:0-12178 GCA_035700905.1 Gemmatimonadales bacterium
TTCACCGGCGCGGTCGGCCAGGGGATCCGGCTCGAGCGCACGGTGAATCCGGCGACGGTCCGCGCCGGGGAGCCGGTGAATGTCGCGTTCACCCTCGCCGGGGAGGGAAACCCGGCGCTCTGGCCTACGCCGGCGCTCAACTGGCCGCCGGGGGCGCGCGCATACCCGGACCGCACGGATGAGCGCGTCGCGGTGACCGGCGGCCGGCTCGGCGGCAGCAAGACGTTCGGGTTCACGCTGGTTGCGGATTCGGCGGGCGCGATTCCGCTGCCCGGGGCGACGTACACCTACTTCGACACCGGCGTGCACGAGTTCCGCACCGCGGCGCTGAGCGTCGGGGTGCTGCCGGTGGCGCCCGGCGGCGACGCCAAGGTGGCTCGGCCGCTCCCGCCGCCGCTTCTCGCGAATCGGGCGCCGCCGCTGGCGTGGCGCGTGGCGAACGCCATTCCACTCTGGCTGTGGTTGGCCGCCGTCGTGCTGCCGCCCGCCGTGTTTTACGGCCGCCGGCTCCGGCGCCAACGGCCGCGGCGCCGCACCCCGGCGACGGTCGCCGACTCGCACGGCGTCGAGGCGCAGGTCGAGTCCCTCCTCGCCGCGCTCTTGCCCGCGCCCGAGGCGCTGACCGAATCGGGGCTCGTCGCCGCGCTCCGGAGCGCGGGACTGCCGCAGGCCGACGCGGAGCAACTCGTGGCGACGCGCGAACGGCTTCGCGCGCTTCGATACGGGCCCTTCGAGGGCCCGGTGCCCGCGACGCTCGCGGCGGACGCGCGCGCGCTCGTGAGGCGGCTCGCGCCCGCGCGGCGCCGCGCCAGCGCGATCTGGGCGGCGGGCATCGGCGCCGCGCTGCTCTCGGTGTACGGCGGGCCCGCCGCGGCACAGGGCGCGCCGTCGCCCGAGCAGTTGTACGGTCAGGGATCGCTCCGGGCCGCGGCGGAGGGCTTTGCGCGGCGGACCGAGGAGGCGCCGGCGAGCGCGGCGAGTTGGTACAACCTCGGCGCCGCCTACTACCGGCTCGGCCACGACGGGCGCGCCGCGGCCGCCTGGCAGCAGGCGCTCCGGCTCGCGCCCCGCAACCGCTCCGTGCTGCGCGCGCTCGCGCTCGTCCCGCCGCCGGAGTCGGGTTCCGCGGCCCGACTCTGGATGCCGCCGTTCGCGTGGTACGAGCTCGCGCTGGCCGCGGTGCCGCTCTGGATCGTGGGATGGGCGCTGATTTCCGGCCGCGGCCGGCGGCGCGATCTCGGAATCGGCACCATCGCGCTGGCCGCCATCCTGGGAGCCAGTGCGCTGGCGCTGCACCATCGTATCGCCCGGCCGCTCGCGATCGCGGCGGAGAAGCAGCCGCTCCAGCTCTCGCCGCACGAGCGCGCCCCGACGATCGCTCCGCTCGACGCGGGCGCGGCGCTCTTCGTGCGCCGCCGCACCCCCGCGTGGCTCATGGTCGAGGCGCCCGGGGGCCGCCTCGGCTGGGTCCAATCGGCGTCGGTCGTCCCGCTGCGGGGACCGTGAGCATGGGGCGCCGCGTCGCCATCCTCCCGGATGCCGTCGCCGACCAGATCGCGGCGGGTGAGGTGGTGGAGCGCCCCGCCTCGGTGGTGAAGGAGCTGGTCGAGAACGCGCTCGATGCCGGTGCGCGGCAGGTGACGGTGCGGCTGGAGCAGGGAGGCAAGTCGCTGGTCGAAGTGGCCGACGACGGGACCGGAATGGCGCGCGAGGATGCGGTGCTCGCCCTCGACCGCCACGCGACCAGCAAGATCCGTGACGCGGCGGACCTCGTGGGCGTCGCGACGTTCGGTTTCCGGGGTGAGGCGCTGCCCGCCATCGCCTCCGTGTCGCGCCTCGTCCTTCTCACCGCGGAAGCCGACGCCGACGCGACCGAGCTCGCGGTGACCGGCGGGCGGCTGGACCGCGTCGAGCCCGCAGCGCGCCGCCGCGGCACCACGGTGACGGTTCGCGGCCTCTTCTTCAATACGCCCGCACGCCGCAAGTTCCTCCGCTCCACCGCGAGCGAGACGCGCGCCGCGCAGGAGGCGCTCCAGGTGCTGGCTTTGGCGCACCCGGCCGTGGGCTTCGAGCTCGAGGTGGACGGCGCCGTGCGGCTCCAGCTTCCGGCGGACCAGACGCTGGTCGAGCGCCTCGCCGGCGTGTGGGGCCGCGATCTCGCGGGCACGCTCGTGCCCGTGGGCTACGCGGCGGGCGCCTTTCGGGTCTCCGGGTTTATCCAGCGCCCCGCCGACGCCGCGCCGACTGGCCGCCGGACCCAACTGTTCGTGAATGGGCGTCCGTTCCGCGATCCCTTCCTCGTGCGCGCGGCGGAAGCGGGCTATCGCTCCTCCATCCACCCTGGCGACCGACCGTCGCTGCTCCTCTCCGTCGCGGTGGCGCCGTCGGAAGTGGACGTGAACGTGCATCCCGCCAAGCTGGAGGTGCGGTTCCGCGACCGGATCGGCGTCGAGCGCGTGGTCGAGGAGGCGGTGCGCCATGCGCTCGGCGGCCTGAGCGCGGCGGCGCCGGTGGGCGACTGGCGTCCGCTGCCGAATCCGCGCACGGCGGGGCCCGGCGACCCGGCGCTCTCGCTGAGCGGCGCCGCGTCGGATGCCGCAGCCGCCGCCGGGCTCGCGCTCGAGCTCGAGGCGCCCGGCGCATCCGACCCGGGCTCGGGCGCAGGCGCGTGGTCCACGGCCCCGCTCACGCAGATGTTCGCCACCTACATCCTCTACGAGGCGCCGGACGGGGTGGTGATCGTGGACCAGCATTCCGCGCACGAGCGGGTGCTCTACGAGCAGCTCATGGCCCAGCTCCGCTCGGGCGGGGCGGCCGCTCAGCGGCTCCTGATCCCCATTACCCTGGAGCTCACCGACGAAGAGCTCGACGCGGTGGCGGCGTACGCCGATCCGATCCGCGGCTGCGGCTTCGAGGTCGAGCCGTTCGGCGGGCGCAGCGTCGTGCTCCACGCGGTGCCGGCGCCGCATCCGCGGTTCGACGGCGCAGCGTGCTTCCGCGAGCTGGTGGCGGACCTCGCCCGCGGGCGATTCGGCGGCTGGGCCAACCGGCTGGAGCGCTTCGCGGCGACCTTCGCCTGCCGCGCGGCGGTGAAGGCCGGCCAACCCCTGAGCGAGGCGGAGATGCGGGAGCTGCTGCTGCGCCTCTTCGCCACGGAGCTCCCGCCGCACGACGTGCACGGACGAGCCACCATCGTCCAGCTTCCGCGGGACGAGCTGGAGCGCCGCTTTGGGCGGCGCTAAGGTACCGGTCATCCTCGGCCCCACCGGTGTGGGGAAGACGGCCGTCGCGCTGGCGCTCGCGAGGCATTGGCCCCTCGAGGTCGTCTCCGCCGACTCGCGGCAAGTCTACCGCCGCCTCGACATCGGGACGGCGAAGCCCACCCGCAAGGAGCGGCTGCGCGTGCCGCACCACGGGCTCGACCAGGTGGAGCCCGGCGAGCGATACAGCGCGGGCCGGTTCGCGCGGGACGCCGATGCCTGGGTGCGGGAGATCCGCATCCGAAACAAGCTTCCGGTCGTGGTCGGCGGGACGGGGCTCTACGTGAAGGCGCTTGCGGACGGGCTCTTCCTCGAGCCGCCGCTCGAGTCGGCGCGCCGGCGCGCGCTGGACGCGTGGATCGCCCGGCTCCCGCCGTCGGAGCTGCTTCACTGGCTCGCGCGGCTCGATCCCGGCTTTCGCGGCGGCGGACGGCAGCGCGCGGCCCGCGCGCTCGAGATCGCATTGCTCACGGGTCGGCCCCTCGGCTGGTGGCAGCGAAGCGCCCGGCGGGCCGCATCGGTGGACGCCTGGTACGTGCTGCTCACGGCGCCGCGTGCGGTGATGCACCAGCGGGTCGCGCGGCGTGCCGAGGAGATGGTGCGCCGCGGGCTGATCGAGGAGGTCGCCTCGGTGCTCGCCGAGGGCCACGGCGCCGGCGACCCCGGCCTGGACGCCATCGGCATCCGGGAGGCGGTGGAGTACCTTCACGGGAGGCGCACGCGGGAGAGCGTGGCCGAGGCGATCGCGCTCGACACCCGCCGGTACGCCAAACGGCAGGAAACCTGGTTCCGCCATCAGCTCGGCGGGCCGGCGCTGGTCCTGGACGCCACCCGGCCCCCCGAGCGACTCGCGGAGGAGATCGCCGAGGCGTGGGCGAGGAGACCCGACGCATGAAGCTGGGGATCACCTGCTATCCGACCTACGGCGGCTCCGGCGCGGTCGCGACCGAGCTCGGCCTCGAGCTCGCGCGCCGCGGCCACGAGGTGCACTTCATCACCTACGACGCGCCGTTCCGGCTCCGGGGGTTCGCGCCCGGCGTGTTCTTTCACCAGGTCGAGACCCGGATGGGCCGCTATCCGCTGTTCGATCACTACCCCTACACGCTGGCGCTCGCCTCCAAGCAGCACGAGGTGGCGCTCCGCGAGGAGCTGGAGATCCTCCACGTGCACTACGCCATCCCGCACGCCACGACGGCCTACCTGGCGCGCGAGATGCTGCACGGCCAGCGCGATCTCCGCGTCATCACGACGCTGCACGGCACCGACATCACGCTGGTGGGGCAGGAGGCGCACTTCTATGCCATCACCAAGTTCTCGATCGAGCGGTCGGACGCGGTGACCGCCGTGTCCAACTACCTCCGGGACGAGACCTACCGCGCGTTCGGGTGCATGGGCTGCGACATCCGGTCCATCCCCAACTTCGTGAACCTCGACGAGTACCGGCCGGCGGCCGAGCCGCCCCGCGGCGCGCTCGCGCCGCCGGGGCACCGCATCATCACCCACGTATCGAACTTTCGCGAGGTGAAGCGGGTGAAGGACGTGGTGCGCATCTTCGCCCGGATCCGGCGCGCGATGCCGGCGACGCTGCTCATGGTGGGCGACGGCCCGGACCGGCCCGACGCCGAGCGCGAAGCGTCGGAGCTTGGGGTGACCGAGGATGTGCGATTCCTCGGGCGGCTGGACTCGGTGGCGACCCTGCTGCAGGCGACCGATCTGTTCGTGCTGCCGTCGCAGACCGAGTCCTTCGGGCTCGCGGCGCTCGAGGCGATGGCCTGCGGCGCCCCCGTGGTCGCGACCCGCGCGGGCGGCGTGCCCGAGGTGATCGAGGACGGGGTCAACGGCATCCTCGAGCCGCCGGGCTCGGTGGAAGCGATGGGCCGCCGGGCGATCGAGCTGTTGCGGGATCCGAAACGGTACGCCGAGGTTCGCGAGGCGGGCCTCGCGCGGGCGCGGGAGTTCTCGGCCGACGCGGTCGTGCCCCAGTACGAGGCCCTGTACCGCGAGGTCGCCGCGTGGACCTAGTCGGATTCACCACGCTTCACCCCCTCGTGAAGGCGGCCGTCCTCGGCGTGGTGGAGGGCGCGACCGAGTTCCTGCCGGTGTCCTCGACGGGGCACCTGATCGTCGCGGGCGATCTTCTCGGGTTCGACGGCCCCGCCGCCAAGACGTTCGAGATCTTCATCCAGCTCGGGGCCATCCTCGCGATCGTGTGGCTCTACCGGGCCCGCCTGGTGCACGCCGTGAGTACGGCGGCGCGGGATCCCAAGAGCCGGCGCTTGCTCTGGAGTCTTTTCCTCGGCTTCCTGCCCGCGGCGGCCGTCGGTCTGGTCGCGCACGACGCCATCAAGCGGTACCTCTTCAATCCGCTCACGGTCGCCGTGGCTTTCGTGGTCGGCGGCTTGATCATCCTCGCGATCGAGCGCTGGCGGCCGGTGGTCACGATCCACAGCGTGGACGACATGCCGCCTCGAACCGCGCTCGGCGTGGGCTTCGCGCAGGTGCTCTCGCTCGTCCCCGGCACCTCGCGCTCCGGGGCCACCATCATGGGGGCGTTCTGCCTGGGGCTCTCGCGCAAGGCGGCCGCGGAATTCTCGTTCCTGCTGGCCGTGCCGACGATGGTGGTCGCCACCGGATTCGATCTCGTGGCGAGCCGGAGCACGCTGAGCCTGGCCGACGCGCCCGTCTTCCTCGTGGGATTCGGGTTCGCGTTCCTCTCGGCCCTGGTCGTGGTGCGGGCGTTCCTGTCCTTCGTCGCCCGCCACACGTTCGTCCCGTTCGCGTGGTACCGGATTGCGTTCGGGCTGCTTCTGCTGCTGGCGTACCGCCACGCGAGCTGGTAGCGCATGCACCAGGTGCACCGGTTCGACCGCCTCTCCTCCACGCAGGACGAGATCCACCGGCTCGCCGCGAGCGGAGCGCCCGCGGGAACCATCGTGGTCGCGGCGGAGCAGGCGGCGGGGCGGGGCTCGCGTGGCCGGGGCTGGACCTCGCCACGCGGAGGGCTGTGGCTGACGATGCTCTGCCGCCCGGCCTCGACCGACGGCGTTGAGCTCCTCGGCCTCCGGGCCGGGCTCGCGGTCGCCGGCGCCCTGGCGGAGCTCGGCGGGATCCCGCCCGCCTGGCTCAAGTGGCCGAACGACGTCATCGTGGACGATCGCAAGCTCGGCGGTATCCTGTGTGAGGCGCGGTGGCAGGGCGCCGGTCTCGGCTGGGTGGCCGTTGGGCTCGGACTCAACGTGCGAAACTCGCCGCCCACCGACGTGCGCTTTCCCGCGGCGAGCCTCGCCGAGTGGCGCTCCGATCTCACCCCGGACGAGGTGCTCTGGCCGCTGGTGGCGCGGCTCACGCCGCTGGCCGAGGCCGCCGACGCGCTCACGGCGGCGGAAGTGGCCGAGTTCGGCAGCCGCGACTGGCTCCGCGGCCGCGCCATCACTGCGCCGGTGGCCGGCGTCGCCGCCGGCATCGGCCCGGACGGCGGGCTGCGGGTGCGCCGGCCCGACGGGGGGGTGGTGGTCCTCCGGAGCGGCGAGGCCACCGCCGCCGTGCAGCTCGTTCCCTGATCGCGACCCCCTCGCCGGAGGTCCGCCGTGCTCCTCGCGCTCGACATCGGCAACACCGAGATCACCGTCGGCCTCTTCGGCGGGGACGCGCTCGAGGCGCACTGGCGCCTGACCACGACCCCCGATCGCACGCCGGACGAGTGGGCCGCCGCGATCGCCGCGTTCCTGGATCACGCTGGCCGCTCGCCCAATGAGGTGCGTGCGGCGTGCCTCGCATCGGTCGCGCCCGCGGCGACGCAGAGCGTGGTCGAGGGCATCGAGACCGCCACGGGCCAGCTCGCGGCCGCGGTGGACGCCCGCACCCCGCTGCCCATCGTGCTGGACGTGGACGAGCCGCTCACCGTGGGCGCCGATCGCATCGTGAACGCGCTTGCGGCGGCGGAGCGATACCGGACCGACGTGATCGTGGTGGACTTCGGCACCGCGACGACCTTCGACTGCATCACGGCGGACGCCCGCTTCATCGGCGGCGTGATCATGCCGGGCCTCCGCACCGCCGCCGACCAGCTCACCCGGCGCGCGGCCAAGCTGCCTGCGACCGAGCTCCGTCCGCCGGACCGGGTGATCGGGCGGCGCACCGAGGAGTGCATCCAGGCGGGCGTGCTGTTCGGGGCCGCGGACGCGGTGGACGGCATCGTGCGAAGGATCCAGGCGGAGTGGCCCGGCGGCCGGCGGCCGCGCACGGTCGCGACCGGCGGCCTCGCGCGGCTGGTCACGCCGCTCACCCGCACCATCGACGAGGTGGATCCCGACCTCACGCTCCGGGGGGTTGCGCTCGCCGCGAAGCACGTCGGGCTCTGCTGGTGAGCGGGGCAGTGGGCCCCCCCGCGCGCTGGGCGCGACGTGGCGCCCGCGCGCTGGGCTGGCGCATCGTGGGCCCGCGGCTCGCGTACCTGCTGCACACGCGCCCGGCGGAGTGGCCCATCGTCGCCGCGCACGCCACGCTCGGCTGGGTCCTGGCCGTCGGGCTCGGCGAGGCGCTCCGCGGCGCGCGTTTCGGCGCGGCGGCGCTCGGCATCGGTGCATGGGTGGTCGGACTCAACGGCGGCACGCTCGCGATCAACAGCGCGTTCGACCGGGACGACGGCGACATCGCCTACCTGCGGGATCCGCCGCCGCCGCCCGCCAGGCTCTTCTGGTTCGGGCTCTCCCTGATGGCGGCGGGCCAGGTCGTGGCGCTCTGGCTGCCCCGCGCCTTCGCCCTGGCGTACGCCCTGTGCTTCGGCCTGTCGCTGCTCTACTCGGTGCCGCCGGTCCGGCTCAAGGCGGTGCCCGGCGCCGACTGGCTGATCAACATGTGGGGATTCGGCACGCTCACGCCGTTCGCCGGCTGGGCGACGACCGGCATTCCGGTGGATCCGGCCCGCGGTCTCGTGCTGCTCGCGTTCTGCCCGCTGTTCGCGGCCCTGTATCCGCTCACCCAGCTCTACCAGATGGACGAGGACCGCCGCCGCGGGGACCGCACGCTGGCCCTGTACCTGGGGCGGGAACGGAGCCTCCGGGTCGCGGCCGCGTGCGCGGCGCTTGCCTTCGCGCTTTTCGCGGCGGGCGGCGTGCGCGCCGGGTGGCGAGCGGATCCCGCCCATCTCGCGCGCTGGATCGGGCTCGGCGCCGCGGGAGCGGCCTGGGCCGCCGTGCTCGGCCGCTGGCTCCTCGCGGGCTCGCGCTGGAGCGCGGCGGATGACCAGCGTGGGATGTACCGCGCGCTGGCGGCGTGGGCCGTCACGGATCTCGTCGTCGCGCTCGCGTGGGGCGGTTGACTCCCCTTGGCCCGTGCGCCGGCGCGCGGGTATACTTGACCGTTCACTCCCCGGAGCGCGCATGACCCGAGCGGTAGAGCTGCAGGGCGAGATCGACCGGACCGACGTCCCCAGCATCGTTCGCCACTCGATTCAGCTCGGCATCGTCGAGTCCATCCTGGTGCTCATCCTGGCGTTCGTCACCCGCTTCACCGGCGGCGCGCTGGAAGCCGTGCTGCTCGCGATCGTGCTCCTGGTCGGGCTCGCTCTGGTCGCCGGCCTCCCCGGCACCTGGACCCGGGCCTTCACGATCGAGGGCATCGCCGGCGCCGCGGGCATCGGGCTCGGCGCGGCGTTCGTCTTTCTGCTGATCGACGTCGCGCTGCTGCAGCCGATCGGCACCTACACCAACCGCTGGCGCGAGATCGGCGGCTTCAGCAACTGGTGGTACCATCCGGTGTGGTGGATGACGGGCACGTTCCTCCCATGGATGGGAGCGTGGGTGCTGGCCAACCAGGCCGCCCGGGACGGGCGGCCGTCCATCATCCGCATGATGGCCACCGCGGTCGCCTGCGCGGTCGTGCTCGCCGTGCTCGCCATCCTGATCCACTTCCCGGGCGCGCGGTGGAACGTCCCCACCTTCGGCATCGCCTTTCTGCCCGGCATCGCCGCCGCCGTCGTGGTCTCCGGACTGGGGCTGCGACGCGGCTAGGGATGCGCTGGGTCAAGCTGGTCCTGCGCGTATTCGGGTGGCTGCTCACGCCGTTCCTGGCGTGGGCAGCTTCGTTTTTCGGAGCGGTCGCGGGGGCGCTCATCGCCATGCGCGTCCGGGAGCCGCGCGTGGGGTTGGTGATCACCGCTCTGGTCGGGGCCATCGTGGGGTTCACCGGGATCGTCCTCTGGCTCCGCTTGCTGCGCCGGTCACCCCAGATCCGGGAAGCCCTCGCCATCCGGAGCGACGGGACGCCGGACATCGTGGCCGAGCCGCTGGACGAGGGCGCTGCGCCCGACGGGAAGCCCGCGCCGGCACGAGATGGAGCGCGATCCGATGCGACGCGCCGCTGACGCAGGCTTTCGCGCGGGGGCCGCCGCCTGGGCGACCGCGCTCGCCATCGCAACCGGGTGCGCGCGCGGCGACCGTCCTCCCCCGCGGAACGCCGCCGCGGAGGCACCGACGCCGCCGAGCGACGACTCGCTGCTGCTCGGCATGCCGCACGGCATCGAGATTTGGGCCACGCTCCGCCGTCAGGTCGAGGACAGCACCGGCGGCCGGTGTGTGGAGCGCGCCCTCGAAATTCGCGACGGGCACCGCCGCACCCGGGGCCCCCTCCTGTACCCCCGAGACCCCCCGATCCGGGTGAACGACTCGACTATCCGAGCGCGCCTCTGGACCCACTGCCGGCCGGGAGACGCCTATCTGGTGAATTTGAAGAGCGGGCAGCCGGTCCGCGCGGGCAAGTGATGCGGCTCGGGCGGTTGCTCGCGGCGGCAGCCGTCCTCGCGGCCGGTGGACCTCACCCCGCAATCGCGCAGGTGGTCGGCGCCAACGTGGGCCACCTCTTCGCCGGCGAGGGCTGGACCGAGTACCGGATCGGGTACGAGCGCGAGCTCCTCGGCCCGATCGGCGGCGAGCTGCACGGCATTCATTTGCGGGAGACGACGCTCGGAGGCGAGCGGCTCTGGGGCGGCGGCGTGGACGTGAGCTTGTTCCGCACGGGGCGGCAGGGCGTCTACACGGTGGGCGGCGTGGCGGGCGGTTTGGCGCAGAACGCGTCGCGCACCTTCTGGGGCGCCTGGTCGGCGGGCGCCGGGTTTCAGGTGCTCCCCTTCGGCCCCGTCGAGCTCGCCGCCGAAGCGCGATGGCGCCACCTCACACCAGGCGCGCGCGACGGGGTCGAGCTGTCGGTGCGGCTCGGCATCGCGACCTCGCGCGGAACTGCTCGCACGCCGATCCCGCCGGGCCCGTCTGCGGCCGAGCCGGCCGGCGCCGCGCCGGTTCCGGCCGAGCCGGCGATCCCTGCCATCGCCGCGCCCGCCTCCCTGGGAGACTCGGTCGTGGCAACCGCGGCGCGGATGATGGGAAGCGCGTATCGGTTGGGTGGCACCGGAGCCGGCGGGTTCGATTGCTCCGGACTCATCCAGTACGCCTACGGCCAACATGGCATCGCACTGCCCCGCACCAGCCG
Source organism: Gemmatimonadales bacterium (assembly GCA_035700905.1). Taxonomy (GTDB): domain Bacteria; phylum Gemmatimonadota; class Gemmatimonadetes; order Gemmatimonadales; family GWC2-71-9; genus DASQPE01. Next base: position 10,746 of record DASSOD010000280.1, read on the forward strand.
CGAGCAGGCGCGCCAGGGCCGGGAGGTCCCGCGCGACCTCGCCGATCTCGCACCCGGCGACATCCTTACTTTCTCGAACGCGGGTGGTCCGGTCACGCACGTCGGCCTCTACGTGGGAGACCGGCGGTTCATCCACAGCGCAACCGGCGGCGTGCAGCTCAGCCTCCTGAGCGACGCCGACCCCTACGGCCGGTGGTGGTGGCGCCGGTGGGTGGGCGCGCGGCGCGTGGTCGGACAGAACGGCGCCTCGCGCTAGCGGCCCACCGGGCTGCCGGCCTAGCGTCGCGGCGGGTCGGACGTGCCGTGGTCCATGTGCTCGTGGTCCATCGAGCCATGGTCCATGTTCCCGTGGTCCATCTCGGCGGCCTTGGTGCTCCCGTGGCCGTGCTGCATGCCGCCCGCGGCAGGCTGCTGGAGCGACGCGAGATCCTTCTGGAGCGTCGGATCCCGCGGGTCCACCGCCGGCCACTTGCTCATGTCGTCCGGCACGAAGAGCCCGACCATGTGCGCCATCGCGCCCTGCGGAATTGTCTTGCCCGTGGGGTTGTCGTACTCGCCCACCACGCGATAACGATGGCCCGCCTTTAGCTTCAACCCCTCGCCCGTCACGCCGAACAGCTTGCGGCTCACGCCCAACACGCGTCCCGCCGAGTCGCGCTTGGCGACTACCCGGGTCAGCTCCTTGCCGCTCTCGGCGTCGATCAGCTTCACGTCCACCCCGTAGTCGTGCAGGTGGCCGCCCACGCCGAGGAGCCGCCCGCCCACCGGCAGGGTGAACTCGTACGACTTGCTGAACCTGCCCGGCGGTACGTCGAAGGTGTTGCTCCCCCCGACGGTGAGGTTCACGTCCATGTAGATGGGCAGCGAATTGACCGGCTGCGGATTCTGGTTCTTGGGCGCCCAGATCATGCTGTACCGCAGGTAGACCGCGTCGAGGTCCTTGCCCGTCTCGTTGTGCCACATGATGTACATGCCCAGATGGGTCCCCGGCGTGAGCGGCACGCCGATGGTCTTGGGCACCACGGCGTCGGCCGTCTCGCTGCCGGCGCCCGCCAGACGTTCCACCGCGGGGTAGAGGAGCTGCCGGCGGTCGAAGTTGACCATGATCATGTGGTGGAGGACGCGCCGGTCGAGAACCTTCCCGTTCTGGTCCACGAGCTCGTAGCGGAAGCCGCGGAACCAGCCCTCGATCGGCCACTCGAAGCGCTGCACCGGCGAGTTGGCCGCCATGTCCATCATGCCGTGGTCTTCCATGGGCGGCATGTTGGGCAGCTTCCAGGGACCGGAGACGACGGTCACCTCGTGCTTGGCCGAGTCGACGATCACCTTGAGCGGCGGCGGCGGCTCGGGCCCCCGCTGGGCAGCGGGCATGGCGAGCAGGGAAGCGAGCAGGACCGGACTCAACAGCGACATGCGGAGCTCCAGGAAGAGGC